>DASQPA010000337.1:0-45242 GCA_035644215.1 Thermoanaerobaculia bacterium | reverse complement strand
CGAGGTTGAGACCTCACTGGCGGGTGAGCTGTCCGAGGGGGACTCCATCGCCGTCAACGGCGTGTGCCTCACCGCCGTCGAAGTGAAGAACGGCGCCTTCCGCGCGGACGTGATGAACGAGACGCTGCGGCGCAGCTCGCTCGGTCCGCTCGAGCCCGGCCAGAACGTGAACCTCGAGTTGCCCCTTCGACCCGCCGACAGGCTGGGCGGTCACTTCGTGCAGGGCCACGTGGACGCGACCGGGACGGTCGACACGGTCACCGTCGAGGGCTTCTCGAGCGTGGTTCGCATCAACACCGAGCCCGACCTCATGCGCTACGTCGTGGCGAAGGGCTCGATAACGGTCGACGGCGTGTCGCTCACCGTCGCCGAGCTCGACGACGAAGGCTTTAGCGTTTCGCTCATCCCCGAGACCCTGGAGCGGACGACCCTCGGGTCGGCCGTGCCGGGCCGGGTGGTCAACCTGGAGGTGGACGTGCTCGCCAAGTACGTCCACCAGATCCTGGCCGCGCGCGGCCTGGCCTGAGCCCGGGGGTGGGAGTGCGGCCGGCGGTGCAGCTCCCGGAGCCCGGGCGGTTCTGGGTCCGCTACGTCCCCCGCGGCTGGCCGGAGCCGCCCGGCCCCTGGTCGAACCTCGCCGCCGGGCAGCTTGCCTGGGGTCGCCCCGGCGGGGGGTGCGGCGCGATCGCGGCCGGCCCCGACCCGCTGGACGACCTCCTCTATCTTCCCCCCGTGCCACCCGAGCGCGCGGCGGAGCGCGACCGCCTGGCCCGGGAACACCTCGCGGCAGGGACCCCCGTCCTTCTCCAGCTGTTTCCCGGCGAGAGCCCGGAGACCCCGCAGACCCCGGAGACACCGGGGGCGGTCCTCGTCCACGACCTCCTGCCCGCCCTCCTCGCCCGCGACCTGGCGCCCCTGGACCTCCTGCCGGCAGGGGCGACGGCGGCCTGGCCGCTCCTGCCGGGATTGACCGACGACCCGGCGCTCTGGCGGGAGGCGTGCGCCCGCCTCGCCGCCCGGCAGGTCCACACGGTCCAGGCGTTCGCGCCGCCCCTCGAACCGGCCGACCGGCGCCGGCTGGTCGAGCACGCCGGAGAGGCGATCTTCGAGACCGTCTTCCACGGCGAGCCGCCGGCCGAGCGGCCGTTCGCCTGCGCCGCCCACCGGCTGGGCCTCGCCCCCTTCCTGCCGCGCCCGTTGCCCCGCCCGCCGGTCCTGGGGATCGAGAACCGCCGCATCGCCGGGATGCTCGCCCTCGCCGCCGAGCTCTGGCTGCGGCTCGGCCGGCCGGTCGGCCCGGGTCAGATCCTCTATGCCACGGCCCGCCAGGTCGACCGCACCACCTACGACCTGACCGCCCTGGTGCGGGAGGGCAATCTGGGGTTCCTGAGCTGGCTCTCCGGGCTCGGCCGGGAGGTGGTCGTGGAGCACGCGAAAACCGGCCGCTCGTCCCTCCTTACCGCCCTGCTCGCCGAGTACGTGGGGGACACGACATAATGAGGCGCTTCGCCAGGATTGGCGGCAGGAGGGACGGTCCGATGCAACAGAAACAAGTCTTCCAGCGGGGGGCGTTCGGCCTCTTCCTCGTTCTCGTGACTTTCGGGGCCGCGGTGCCGGCCCTCGCCTGGGACTCGGTATCGCCGGCATCACCCACGCCGTCCGCCGACTTCACCGCCTTCAACCGGCGGTTCAGCTCCGATCTCTATCCCTACCCTCGGCATGGCGCGGCGCCGCTCGGGCTCCTGGGCTTCGAGATCTACGCCGACGCGACCTATGACCGGAGCTTCGACGAAGAGCCTTTCTTCCGTACGGTGGTGGACGGCAACCTTCCCGGGAGCACCCTGTCGATCGGCCGGGTGGGCGTGCGCAAGGGGCTCCCCGGCGGATTCGACCTCGGGGTCTCCTACGGCCAGGCCCTGGGGAGCGGCGTCCGGCTGGTGTCGGCCGAGGCCGAGTACGCCCTGATCAGCGGCGGCGTCCTCGAGCCGGCCCTGGGGCTGCGGGTCACCGGCACCCGCACGGTCTCCTCCGGAGACTACGACCTGCACCAGTTCGGGGCCGAGCTCCTGCTCTCCAAGGGTTTCGCCATCCTCACCCCCTATATTGGCGCCGGCTTCACCTACAGCCGCGGGCGGCTCGGCCGCGGGGCTGCCGAGCTGACCGACAACGCCACCCGCGCCGTCGCTTACGCCGGGGTGCGGATCAACCTGCTGCTCCCCAAGATCGTCGTCGAGGTGGAGAAGGGCGAGGTGGTGCAGGGGGCGGTGCGGGTCGGCTTCGGTCTCTAGAGAGGAAAAACCATGGTGGCAGATGTCATCGACCTGCGCTCCGATACCCTCACCCGCCCTGACGCGGAGATGCGCCGCGCCATGGCCGAGGCCGAGGTCGGCGACGACGCCGCCGGCGAGGACCCGACGGTCCGCCGGCTGGAGGAGGAGGCCGCCGCGGCCCTCGGCCAGGAGGCGGCCCTCTTCGTCCCCTCGGGGACCATGGGCAACCAGATCGCCCTCCACCTCCTGGCGCGCCCCGGCAGCGAGGTGATCTGCGAGGCGCGGAGCCACATCGTCCACCTCGAGTTGGGCGCCATGGCCGTCATTTCCGGGCTCCTGCCGCGGGTGATCCCGTCGCCCACCGGTCGCCTCGCACCGGCGGCGGTCGAGGCGATGATCGCCCCTTCCCACCGCGCGCGGACCGGCCTGATCGTCATCGAGAACACCCACAACTTCGCCGGCGGCACGGTCTACGACCGCGCCCAGGAGGAGGCGATCCTCGCCGTGGCGCGGCGCCACCGGATTCCGGTCCACCTGGACGGGGCGCGCCTCTGGAACGCGGCAGAGGCTCTGGGGACCACCCCGGCCGTCCTCGCCGCCGGCTTCGATTCGATCCAGTTCTGCCTCTCGAAGGGGTTGGGGGCGCCGGTCGGCTCGCTCCTCTGTGGGGCGGCCGCCTTCGTGGCCGAGGCGCGGCGGGTGCGCAAGATGCTGGGCGGCGCCATGCGCCAGGCCGGGGTGATCGCCGCCGCGGGGCTCGTCGCCCTCCGCAAGGGTCCCGGCCGGCTGGCCGAGGACCACGCCCACGCCAAGCTCCTCGCCGCCGCGGTCGCCGAGCTGCCCGGGGTGGAGCTCGACCCGGCGGCGGTGGTCACCAACATCCTCGTCTTCCGCCTCACCCCCCGGTTCTTCGGCGGCGAGGCGCCCGAGGAGGGTCTGACCGCCGCCTTCCTCGCCCGCTTGCAGGAGCACGGGGTCCTGGCGAGCCCCATCTCCGGGGACGAGGTGCGCATGGTGACCCACCGGGACGTCCCGCGGGAGCGGATCGACGCGGCGATCACCCGCCTGCGCCAGGCGTTCGCCGTGCCCGCGCCGGTCTAGCCCGCTCTACCGCTTGCGGGCCACCAGGTCGATCTCGACCCGCGCCGCCTTGGGCAGCCCCGCGACCTGCACCGTCGAGCGGGCCGGCCGGTGGGACCCCATGGCCTCGGCGTAGATCTCGTTCAACTTCGGGAAGTCGGCGAGGTCGGCGACGTAGACCGTCGCCTTGACCACGTCGGCGAAGGTGCAGCCGGCGCTGGCCAGGACCTGGCGCAGGTTCTCGAACACCTGGCGGGCCTGGGCCTCGAAGCCGCCGGGGACGAGGTCGCCGGTCGCCGGATCGATGCCGACCTGGCCGGAGGTGTAGAGCCAGCCGTCGACCGAGACGGCCTGGGAGTAGGGTCCGATGGCGCGCGGGGCGCCCTCCGTGTGGTGGAAGTCCATCGCGGGAATCTCCTTTCCTGGATAGGGGAGCGGGGGGTCAGGACGGGGAGGGGACCCCGGGGTCCTCCGGCTCCCAGACGCCGACGTACGGCAGGTTCCTGAAGCGTTCGGCGACGTCCAGACCGTAGCCGACCACGAAGACGTTCTCGATCTCGAAGCCGCGGTAGTCGATCGGCACCTCGACCTCCCGCGCCCCCCGCTTGTCGAGCAGGGCGCAGAGGCGGACGCTCCGCGCCCCGCGGAAGCGCAGGAGGGCGAGGATGGTGCGCAGGGTGTGGCCGGTGTCGACGATGTCCTCGATCAGCAGCACGTCGTGGCCGCGGATCGAGAGGTCGACGTCCTTCTTGATCCGCACCTCGCCGGGGACCGTGCCCTGGCCGTAGGAGGAGGTCTGGAAGAAGTCGACGGTGACCGGCACGCTCACCCGCTTGAGCAGGTCGACGAGGAAGAAGACCGACCCCTTGAGGACCCCGATGGCGATCAGCGGGTCGGAGGCGCTGGCGTGTGCGTAGTCGCGATCGATCTCGGCCGCCAGCTCGGCGGTCCGCCGCTCGATCTCCTCGGTCGGCAGGAGGACCCGCACCCGCCCGTTTTCGTTTGTCGCCGCCATGACGTAATATCCTTATTCAAACTTTGCGACTCCCAGAGCGATACGACCATGGCGACCGTCCAGGAGCTCTCCGTCCTTCACCGCAGATATACGGACACCTCGCACCGCTTCCGGGCGGCGTGGACCTTCCACCAGTTCATCCAGAGCCTGGAGAAGAGCGTCCTCCAGCGGCCCTCCGCGGACCACTCGAACGATTTCCAGCTGCTCTATACCGAGCTCAAAGAGATCTCCCAGAGCCTGACCGCCTCCGAGAGCGAGCGCATCCGGGGGAAGCTCGACTGGCTGGAGCGACGGCTGGCCGAGCTGATCCTGACGCTGGAGGAGGAGGATAGCAGAGTCGCTCCGTACTTTCTGCGGCAGTTCTTCCGCCGGGTGAAGAACTACGACGAGAAGATCCTCACCCAGCTCGCCAAGTTCTACGTCTACGCCTACCACGGCGGGGGCTGGCAGCACGACCGGCTGGACAAGGTGGACTTCCTCCTCACCCGGCTCTCCGAGGAGGACCTGGACCAGACCGCGGGCCCGGTGCTGCGCGATCCCAAGCGCCTGGGGGAGGTCTTCCACGCCCTCTGGGGCCTCCTCGGGGTGGAGACGCCCCATCCCGAGGTGGTCGCCAGCCACCGCGCCGACATCGAGACGATCCGTCAAGAGGTGCTGCGGGTCGAGAGCCTCGACCAGCTGAACGAGGGCAACCTCGTCCGCCGCTACCGCGACCTCAAGCACTCGCTCGACGACCTCTTCTTCGAGCCCGAGCTGGCGCTCGCCGTCCAGGAGACGAACCTGACGCTCAAGGGGCGGATCCAGAAGCTCTACCGCCAGGAGGAGCGGCGGATCGCCGCCGAATACCAGCGGGTCTTCGAGCTCGAGCGCGAGGTGCCGGTCTCCGGCGAGCTCGACGGCGAGCTCGCCGAATTCCACCAGGAGATCGAGCGCTTCGAAAAGCAGCTGGAGCGCGACGAGTTCAAGCTCGAGGACCTCGCCTCCATCCGCCAGCGGGTGCGCTCGCTCCTCCCCCGGCTGACCGAGGCGCGCTCCTCGGTCGGCACCGGCAGCCACCGCCTGGGGGACACCGGCGAGCACCGCGCCGCGGTCGCCGCCGAGGCCCAGCTGCCCGAGCGCGAGGACGTCCTGGGCGACTACTTCCGGCGGGTGGTCGACGCGCTGCGCGAGTCGAACCCCGACGCGGCGCCCGAGAAGGTGGTGCTGACGCCCGAGATCTTCCCCCTGCGTTTAGAGCCGCGCGAGGTGGTGGCCTTCCGGCGTCTCTACGGCAGCGGCGACAGCGACCGGGAGCTCGAGCAGTTCCTCGTCGAGGCGGCGGCGCTCCGCGTGCGAGTCAACGAGGAGGCCCAGGAGATCGCTGGCATTATGGACGAGACCTCGGTCACCGGCGAGGCCCCGGTCTACACCCGCGCCCGGCTGACCGCCCGGACCGCCGACGCCTACCTCTGGCGCTTCCAGCACATCCTCTCGGAGCTCCAGTTGAATGGCAACCCGATCGAGGGGCGGCAGGTCCAGATGCTGCGCATGCGCCTGATGCGCGACTACTCAGGCCTCTGGCTCCTCGCCTACAAGCCGTTCCTCTCCACCCGCCGCCCCCCCGGCGGCACCATGGTCTGAGGGTTCGCCCCGGCGGAGCGTCGCCTGCGCGGTGTCCGCCAGGCGGCAGATCTCGCCGTAGACCGTGTGCGCCCGGATCTCGCGCAGGCGGAAGCGCAGCGCGATCCGGGTGCGCCGGCCATGGGCGGTCACCACCCAGACCGGGGTCGCCGCGAACGCCGCGCCGAGCCCGAGCACGGCGGCCAGGCCGAAGAGGGCATAGGCCAGCTCGGCCACCTCGGCGAGCAGACCGAAACCGGCCATGAGAGTCAGGCCGGCGAGCGCCGCGAGCACCCAGACGGCCGCTCCGGTGCGCGCCCGGTGCAGGGTGACCCAGACGATCTCGGTGAAGAAGACCCGCCGGCGGGAGGTCTCGAAGCCGCCGATCTCGTCCATCTCGAGCGCTTCGGCGGTCTGGTAGATGCGCCGCCGCTGGGCCGCGCCGTGGGCCGTCCCCAGGCGGACCCGCTGGCCTGCCGGTCTCATCGCTGGGCCGCCAGGAACATGGTCCGGAGGAAGAAAAGGCCGATGCCGAGCTCGGCGATCCCCAATCCGGCGGCGAG
Organism: Thermoanaerobaculia bacterium; assembly: GCA_035644215.1. Lineage (GTDB taxonomy): Bacteria > Acidobacteriota > Thermoanaerobaculia > Multivoradales > UBA5704 > DASQPA01. The sequence continues at coordinate 38,715 of DASQPA010000337.1, read as the reverse complement.
GAGGATGGCCCCCCAGCCGCCCCCTTCGTCGTCGCGCTGCCGCCGCCGTATGGCGAAGCCGGTGAGAACCAGGGTCAGCGGGCCGGTCACCACCCCGAAGACGGAGAACAGGAGGCCCAAGACGCCCGAGAGGAGCGCCAGGCCGGCCAGGTCGGTGAAGGAGTTGCGCAGGGCGGGGAGGCTTTTCGCGGCGTCCAGGCGGTCGAAGCAGGCGGCGCAGAGCGGCTGGCCGGAGACCTCGACCCGGCAGAGACTGCAGGTGAAGAGTCCGCAACGCTCGCAGTTGCCGACCGCGGCATTGCCGGCATGGACGGCGCATGCCGTGCCGCCCGCGGGACCGGCCTCGGCGAGCGCCAGCGGCGGCCGATCGAGGGGCGGCGGAGCGAAGGGCGTCGCCTCGAAGCTGCCGGCGCAGGTCCAGCAGATCTGGGGCCCCGCCACCGTCTCCTCGAGAGAGAACGCCGCGCCGCACAAGGGGCAGGCCGGTCCGCGATAGAGCGCGCGGACGACCCGGGTCTTCGCCGCCATGTCGTGGATGCAGGTGCGCTCCGGAGTGAGGAGGGCGGGCAGGTAGTCGAGCACCGAAAAGCAGGAGACGAACAGGCGCTGCAGGGCGGCGCGGCCCCAGGCCTGGCCGGTGCGCAGCGGCGCGCCGTCGGCGTTCACCACCCGGATGCCGAGCGCCATCTTGCCCAGCGTCTGGCCGCGGGCGGCGAGCATCCAGCCGTGGTAGACGATGCCCGCCGGGATGCCGAGGAGCGTGACGAGCTGGAGCGCGAAGGGGCCGAGCATGCCGAAGCGCCGACCGAGCACCAGGGGCATCGCTCCGAACGCCAGGACGAGGAAGGGGAGGCCGACGATCAGGCCGTCGAGGAGCAGGGCGAGGAAGCGGTGCGAGATCGCGGCGAAGTCGAGCGGGCCGCCCGGGATGCCGGAGAGGCGGTCGAGGAGCCGTTCCGTCTTGCACGGCCCGCAGAGCGGCACGCCGAAGAGGACCACGGCGCAGTCGGGGCAGAGCTCCGCGGCGCAGCGGGTACAGCGCACCAGCCCGTCGTCGATCTGCGGATGGTTCTGGCAGGGCATCGGGATGTCGTTTCTGAGCTGTTTTTGGAGAACGAGAGATATGCTATCAGAGACTCCGGAGGGACCCTTGCCCGAGCTCGTCGCGCCTTTGACCTGCGCCAACCACCCGGGCCGCCCGGCGATTGCGATCTGCGTCTCCTGCCGCAAGCGGATCTGCCCGGCCTGCGCCACCCCCTGGGAGGGGATCCAGTACTGTGCCTCCTGCCTGGCGGCGCGGCGCGCCACGCCCCGGCAGGCCCATGCCCGCTGGGGATGGGTGGGCATGGGGCTCGCCGCCGCCGCCCTCCTCTTCGCCCTCACCTGGCTGCGCCCCGCCCTGGCCGGCCTGGTCGCGGGGGGGCCTTGAGGCGCGGCCGGCTCGCCACCCTCGCGATCCTCGACGAGGCGGTGGAGCGGGTGTTTCGCGAGCTGCCGGGGTGGGCCGGGCTCGCCGGGCTCGCCACCCTGCCGCTGCGCTTCCTCGAGGTCCATTTCTTGAACCGCGCCCTGGAGCTCGGCAGCCATGCCGGCGAGCACGGCCGCTACCTGACCTCGCTCTCCTGGCTCATCACCCTGGCCCTGCCGCTCGCCTTCTGGGGGCGGGCCGTCCTCGCCCATGCCGTGACCCTCACGCTCTCCGGCGAGCGCCGGCTGGGGCGCCGGCCGTTCCAGCTCCGGCCCGCCGCCCTGGCCGCCGGGTTCTACGCCTACCTCGCCGCCCAGGTGCTCGTCCTCGCCTTCTCCTTCACCGTCGCCGGCTCGGCCCTGGCCTTGATCCTGGCCGGCCTCGCCGTGGCGACCGTCCCGCTCCAGGAGCGGGTGGGTCCCTGGGCGCCCCTGGGCACCGCCTTCGGCAACGTCCGCCCGCTGCGCGTCCACGTCGGCCTCTTCCTTTTGGCGGCGGTCGCCTTCGGGGTCGCCTTCGTCAATCTGGCGGCGCTCTTCGACGTCGGTCTGTGGGCCGCCCAGGCGCTGCCCGGCCTCGACCTCACTCGCTGGGAGGCCCTCCTCTCTCTCCACAACCGCCACTTCCGGCTGCTCCTCGCGGCCGGCGCGGCGCTCGCCGTCGAGCCCTTCTGGATCGCCGCGCTGGCGGTGACCGTCCACCGGAAGCGGGCGCAGCAGAGCGGGGAGGACCTCCGCGCCTGGTTCGAGGAGCTGGTGGCGGAGCGCGCGGCATGAGCGGTCCGGCCCGCTTCTCCGTCGTCCTCGCCGCCGTCCTTCTCCTCCTGGGCCTCCTCGGGACGGCGGTGGCCGGTGCCGCCGCCGAAACCGCGGAGCGGCTGTCGCTCGCCGAGTACCGCGGTCGCCTTGCCGCCATCGCCGCCGCTCTCGACCAGGGAGACCCGGCCACGGCCGGAAAGGCGGCGGGCGAGCTGCTCGGGGCGCGGATCGCCTTCGGCGCCGAGGCGCTCGCTCCCGACCGCTCGGTGCTCGGCCCTCTGGCGCGGGGGGTGAAGGGACCGGAGCTGCGGCGCGCCGCCGTCCGCCTCGCGCTCCTCCTCGCTAGCCTGCCGGCCGGAGAGGAGTCTTCCGGGTCCACCGGGCGGGGCGACCCGCAGCTCCTGGCGCGGCTCACCGCCCGGCAGGCCCTGCCGGCGCTGCCGCGCGGCGGCGGGCTGCCGGAGATCGCCGACAACGGTTCGCTGCGCGCCTTTTCCGCCTTCTTCGAGCCGCTGCGCCGCTGGGTGGCCGAGCGGTGGGAGCGGTTGCTGCGCTGGCTCGGGAAGGGGTTCACCCGCAAGCTCCGGACCGGCGGCTCCGCGGTCGACCTGCCGCGCCTGGTGACGGTCCTGGTGATCGTCCTCGCCGCCGTCGTCGCCGGCTTCGGCCTTCTGGCCCTGCGGCGCCGCCGCGCGCTCCCCGCCGGCGAGGCGGTGTCGGCGGGACCGGCGCCTTTGGCGCGCGACGACGACCCGCTGTCGCGCCGGGCCGGAGAGTGGGAGGCCTATGCCCAGGAGCTCGCCGCCGCCGCCCGCTTCCGCGAGGCCGTCCGCGCCTGGTACCACGCGGTGCTGGTGGCGCTCTACCAGCGCGGCACCCTCCGCCACCGGAAGGGGCGCACCAACTGGGAGTACGTGGCGGCGGTCCCGCCGGAGGCGGCCTGGCGGCCGGTCTTCGTCGCGGTCACCCGCCGGTTCGAGCGCGAATGGTACGGCAGCGACAAGAGCTCGCGCGAGGCCCTGGAGGCCACGGCGGAGGAGGCCCGCGAGCTGCTCGGGGCGCTCGGCGGCTTCGGCGGCCGGGGCGGGGAGCGTGGGGAGTCGGGCGCTTGAAGCCGCGCGGCCGCTCCGTCCTGGCCCTCGCGGCTGTTCTCTATCTCTTGGCGACGGTCGTCTGGCTGGGGATCGAGCGGCGCTCGCCGCGCCAGTTCCTCGCTCCCGGTTCCGCCTTGAACGAGGGTGAGCGGGGGGCTTCGCTCGCCCGGGCCTACCTGCGGGCGCGCCGCCGCTCGCTGCCCGGCCGGCCGGGCTCCGGGCTGCTGACCCGGCCGGTCGTTGCCGCCGAGCTGCCGGCGGACGCGGTGGTCTTCCGGTTGGAACCGGTGGGGGTCCCCTGGCAGCCGCGGCGGGCGGCGGCTCCTGCGGCGAAGGGTAAGAGTAAGAAGGGGAAGAAGGGGAAGAAGAGCACGGACGGGGGCACGGACGGCGGCACGGACGAGGACACGGACGAGAAGAAGCCTCGCCTCGACCGGTTTGTTCCGCTTCTCACTGCGGAGGAGGAGGAGTGGGTGCGGGGTGGTGGGCGGCTGGTCCTGGGGATCGCGGGTGGCTATGGGCCGGTCTGGACGGAGAAGGAGCCGAGCCTGGCCCGCCTCGACAAGGCCTATCCACTCTGGCCGGGGGTCGAGGCGCTGCGCCCGCCGGTTCGCCGCTCCCTTCGGGGGCCGGCCCTGGGGAGAGCCCAGGCGGTGGTGCTGGCGGGCGAAAATCCGGTGGTTGCCCGGTTGATCCTGGGGGCCGGCGAGGTCGTCCTTCTCGCCTGCCCGGAGGTCCTGGAGAACGGCCGTCTGGCGGTGGCGGACCACCTCGCTCTGCTGGAGGCGCTGGCCGGCCCGCGCCGCCCTGTCCTTTTCGACGAGGCGACGCATGGCCTCGCCTCCTCGACCGGCCTCCTCGCCCTGCTCGTCCGCTGGGGGCTGGGGCCGGCTCTCCTGCTCGCCGGCCTCGCCGCCCTGGCCGGCGTCTTCCGGCAGGGGGTGCGGGTGGGGCCGGCCGAGCGCGACGACCCGGACATCCGCTCCGAGGCGGTCGACCTCGTCGACTCCCTGGGCGAGCTCTACGACCGCGCCCTGTCGCGCGGCCAGGCGATCCGGCTCTACTGGGAGGGCTTCGTCCATGCCGTGGGGGTCGATAGCGGCCTCTCTGGCCCGGCCGCGGTCGCCCGCGCCCGGGAGCTCGCGGCCGGCTTCGCGCCGCCGGCGGCCGGGGAGGACCTTTCCCGCGAGGGCTTCGAGCGCGCCCTCGCGACACTCAATGTTGCAAATAGGGCGGCCAGAAAATCGGCTCGAAAATTGTCCAGGAGGAGGGATCAGGATGGCCAGCACGATGCGGCATGACGAGACGGCGGGCGGCGGGGGAGCGGCGGAGGTCGAGCGCCGGTTCCGGCTCCTGCGCGAGGGGCTCGACCGGGTGGTCCTCGGGCAGGACGCGGTCAAGGAGCGGCTCTTGGTCTGTGTCCTGGCCGGCGGCCACGCCCTGCTCGAAGGGGTGCCGGGGACGGCCAAGACCCTCCTCGCCCTCGCCCTGGCGCGGCTCCTGGGCTGCCGCTTTCGGCGCATCCAGTTCACCCCCGACCTGATGCCCGCCGACCTCCTGGGGACCAACATCTTCAACCCGAAGAACCACGAGTTCGAGTTCCACTCCGGGCCGATCTTCGCCGATCTGCTCCTCGCCGACGAGATCAACCGCACCCCGCCGCGTACCCAGGCGGCGCTCCTCGAAGCCATGCAGGAGCACGCGGTGACGATCGACGGCGAGCGGCGGATCATCTCCGAGGTCTTCACTGTCCTCGCCACCCAGAACCCGGTCGAGTTCGAGGGCACCTATCCGCTCCCCGAGGCGCAGCGCGACCGCTTCCTCCTGAAGATCGCGATCGGCTACCCGCAGCCGGAGGACGAGGGGCGGATGCTCGCCGCCTACGCCGCCGGGGTGCGCCTGCACGACGAGGTGGTGGCGTCCCTCACCCCGGTCCTCTCCCCGGCGGATCTCGCCGCCGCCCGCCGGACGACCGCCCTGGGAGTGCGGGTCGAGCCCGACGTCCTGAGCTACATCCTCCGCCTGGTGGGGGCGACCCGCCAGCACGAGGCCGTCCAGATCGGCGCCGGCCCGCGCGCCTCGCTCGCCCTCCTGGAGAGCAGCCGCGCCCTGGCGCTCCTGCGCCAGCGGGACTTCGTCACCCCCGACGACATCAAGGAAATGGCCGCGCCGGTTCTCGACCACCGGATCACTCTCACCCCGGAGGCGGAGATGGAGGGACTGTCCCTCCAGGACCTCCTGCGCCAGATCTTCGAACGGGTCGAAGTGCCACGGTGATCGCCCTCCCATGATCCGCCCCGGCCCCCGCCTGCTCCGCGGCCTCTCCGGCCTGGCGCTCGCCGCTCTTTTCCTGCCCTTCGTGCCCGGTCTCCTGCCGGTCCTCGGGCTCGGCCTGCTCCTCCTCCTGGGCCTGGCGGCGCGTGAGGCCGTCCTCCTCCGCGGCGCCGTGCCGGTCGCCGAGCGACCGGAGCGGGTGGTGCTCTCGCTGGGCGAGGAGGAACGGGTCCCCCTGGGATTGCGCAGCGGCTGCCGCCGGCCGGTGTCCCTCGCCCTGCGCCAGCTCTGGCCCGACCTCCTCGACCGCCCGGCGAGCGCCGGTCGGGGGCGGCTGCAGCCGGGGGAGATTCTGGCCTTCGACCTGCCGGTCCGCGCCGTGCGGCGGGGGAGCGCGCCGCTGCCGCCGCCCTGGGTGGCCCTGGGGCTCCTCGGCTGGGCCGGCGGCTGGGTCGAGCGGGTGGTCGCCGCGGTCCCCGGGGGCAAGACCGGCGGCGGCACCGAGCTCGCCGTCCTCCCCTCGCTCCGCGCCGTGGCCCGCATGCGGGCGCGGCTCGACCGCGCCTTCCTGGTCGGCCTGGGCAGCCGGGCCTCGCCGCGGCTGGGCAAGGGGCGGGACTTCGAGCGCCTGCGCGAGTATGTGCTGGGCGACGACTTTCGCGACCTCGCCTGGAAGGCCTCGGCCCGGCACGGCAAGCTGATCACCCGCGAGTACCGGCTCGACCGCTCGCAGGACATCCTGGTGGCGGTCGACTGCGGGCACCGGATGGCGGCGCGGGTGGCGCACCTGACCCGGCTCGACCACGCGGTCAACGCCGCCGTGCTCCTCGCCTCGGTCGCCCATCGCATGGAAGACCGGGTGGGGGTCCTGGCTTTCGCCGACGGCGTCGAGCGCGGGGTGGGGCAGGGGAGGGGGGCCTCGCACATGGCGGCGATCACCGCCTTCGCCGCCCGCGTTGCCGGTGGTGAGCGACACACCGACTACCTGGCCTTGGCCGCTCATCTCCGGCGGCGCTCGCGGAGCCGGATGCTGATCCTCCTTTTGACCGTCCTCCCCGAGCTCGACTCCGAGCGCACGCTCGCCCGCGCCGTCGGCCTCCTCGTGCCGCAGCACCTTCCCTTCGTCGTCGTCCTCTCCGACCCCGATCTCGAAGCCACCGCCGTCGACCTCCTGCCGGCGGACAAGCCCGAGCTCTGCCGCACTCTGGTCGCCTCGGACCTCTGGCTGGAGCGCCGGCGGACGATCGCCGAGCTGCGCCGGCGGGGCGCCCTGGTGGTCGAGGCGCCCCCCGGGGACGCCGGGATCGAGGCGGTCAACGGCTACCTGGAAGTCAAGCGGAGGCAGCTCCTATGATCCCCTCGGCCACTCCGCTCGCCGGCCTGGGCGATCCCTTCGCCGTCGAGCGCTTCGTCCGCGAGCGCAGCGGCCGCTGGCGCCGGCTCGAAGAGCTGCTCGACCTCGCCGACCGCACCTCCGAGGCGGCGCTCGGCCCCGAGCTGATCCGCGAGCTGGTACGCCTCTACCGCCTGGCCGCCGCCGACCTCTCCGCGGCCCGCTCGCTGACCGCCGACCCCGATCTCCTCGGCCGGCTGAACGCCCTCTACAGCCGCGGCTACCGTTTCGTCTACAGCGCGCCGGGTTTCCGCCGGCGGGGAAGGCTGGCCGACCCGCTGCGCCGCTTCTTCGCCGTCGACCTCCCGGCCGCCTACCAGCGCGAGGCGCGCGCGGTCGCGGCGGCGGCCGCCGCCCTGCTCCTCGGCACCCTCCTCGGCCTGGGAGCGGTGCTCGCCCATCCCGCCGCCTCCGTCGACTTGATCCCCGGCGAGTTCTACACCGCGAGCCCGCGCGATCGGGTCGCGCAGATCGAGCACGGCGAGGAGCGCATCGCGACCGTCGAGCAGGCGGCGGGGTTCGGGGCCTTCCTCTACACCCACAACATCCAGGTCTCCTTCCTCGCCTTCAGCCTGGGCGCCCTGACCCTCGTCCTCGGCCTCCTCTTCCTCTTCTGGACTGGGCTCTTCCTGGGCGCCATCGCCGCCACCTACTACCTGGACGGGGTCTCCGTCTTCTTCCTCGCCTGGGTGGGGCCGCACGGCGCCCTGGAGATCCCCTCGATCGTCTTCTCCGGGGCGGCCGGCCTGGTCCTCGGCCGCGCCCTCCTCCTCCCCGGCGACCGCTCGCGCGGCGCCGCCCTCCGCGCCGCCTTCCCCACGATCTGGCGGATGATGGCCGGGGTGATGCTCTTCCTGGTGGCGGCCGGGCTGATCGAAGGGTCGTTCTCGCAGCTCTCGGCCAAGGCGGTTCCCTATCCCCTGAAGATCGGGGTCGCGGCAGTGCTCCTCCTCTCCCTCTTCGTCTATCTCTTCTTCCGGCGCGTGGGAAGAGGGGCTGGAGGACCGGGATGAGGCGGCGGGAACGGCGCGTCGTCACCCCCGAGCTGGTGGGGCTCCGGCTGACCCCGGCCGGCCCGGCGAGCCGCCTCGCCGCCCTGCTCGTCGACGTCACCCTGATCCTGGCCGGGACCGCGGCCCTCGACTCGCTCCTCGGCCCGCTCCTGCCGCGGGCGGTCTCGGAGGCGCTGGTCGTCACCCTGGCCTTCGTCCTCCAGTGGGGCTACCACGTCTACTTCGAGACCTGGCACCGGGGGCGCTCGCCGGGCAAGCGCGCCACCGGCCTGCGGGTGGTGGACGGCCGCGGCCTGCCCCTGACGCTCCAGCAGTCGTTCGTCCGCAACATCCTGCGGGCGCTCGACTTCCTGCCCCTCTTCTACGGCCTGGGCGGCCTCGTCTCCCTCCTCGATCCCGAAGGCCGCCGCCTGGGCGACCTCGCCGCGGATACCCTGGTGGTCGAGGAGCGAAAGCCCGCCGCCAGCGCCGAACGCCTGCGTGCCGAGCGGCGGATCGAGGACCTCGCGGAAGCCTCCAACCTGGAGGTCGCCCGCCGCATCCGCCACCGGGTGGGCGTCGAAGAGCGGGAGTTCCTCGCCACCCTCTGCCAGCGCGCCGACCGCCTGGAACCCCAGGCGCGCTACGACCTCATGGAGCAGGTGGGAGGCTACTACCGGGAGACGCTGGAGATCGACGCTCCGCATCTTTCGGGCGAGAATCTGGTGCGGGGGATCGCGGCGGTGCTGTTCCCGGCGCGGGAGGGAGTGGGAAGCCCCAGGCGCTGACTTTGCCGCAGGGGAGGGGATCCCTGGGCCTACAGGTAGGGAGCCCTACCCACCCCATCGTCATCCTGCGGGGAGCCTTGGCGACCCAAAGGATCTGACACCCTCCCCATCCTCAAAGCCGCCAGCTTCAGCGCCCGATTAGGGAGCTTGAGGACAGACTTAGGGGATTTAAGGACAGAGTGAGTAGATTTAAGGACAGAGTGAGGGAATCGGAGGACAAACTAGGGGAACTTGAGGACAGAACAGGGGAGCTTGAGGACAGAGTGAGGGAGCTTGAGGACAGAATAGGGGAACTTGAGGACAGAGTGGGGGAATTTGAGGACGGAAATAGGGGATCTCAGGACTCAAATAGGGAGCTGCGGGCTGGAATAGGGGATCTCGCCCCAGGAGACGGGTCTGCTTTGAGGAGCGCGAAAGACTTGTCCGCCAGCGCCTGGACTTCGGCCGGGAGAGCTCGGTAACACGTCCAAAAGTCGGGAGTGGCGTGGTGGTTCAAAGCCGGGTCGATTTCCCGGCAGCGTGATCGCGGAGAGCCTTCTGCGCCAAGGCGTCGAGTTTCCCCGCGCCAGCGTCCGACTCGATCTGACGGTCCCACATCTCTGCGTCGAACTCTGCGAACCACTTGCGGAAGATCGTCAACTCTTCAGGTGATAGCTCGGCGATCTGCTGCTCCAGCTGTAGGACCCGGGTCATCAGGTGTCTCCTCGCGAGGCCAGTATAGCAGCACCCTCGGTGGCCGAGCCTGCGGCTCCAGCGCTTCTACATCGATGGCCGTCCCGGACATCAAGAAGAACCATCTCCTGCTCTCGGAGGCTGTGAAAAAATTGGCCCTACCCCTGCGCGGTCTTCGTAGAGACGTCCCCAGCCGCCGTCCGGGACCTTCCCGGAACCACCTCCGTCGGGGCGTCTCCGCAGTCCTCGGACGCCTGAGATCTCGGCGGTGTTGGAGACGCCCCGACGGCGCGGTAACGGCAAGGATTTCGATAGCGCCTGGGGCGTCTCTACTCCGCTCCGCGTGCGACCCGATTTTTTCACCGCTTCTCGGTCGCCCTGAAGCTCTGCCGCCGCCTGGGCCGCGAACCTCCGGCCGCCGGTTTGCGTAGGAAAGGAGCAGCTGTCCGCGAACCGTGCGAGAGGAGAGGCCATGCCTGGGAAGACCCGCCGGACCGTCGTTGGGCTGTTCGTAGTCTTCACCGCCGGGGTCAGCATCGCCAGTATCGCCAGTATCGCCAGCATCGCCGGCCTCGCCGGCGCCGAGGCGGCCCCGGTCGCCCTCACCGGCCGCGTCCTCGATCCGCAGGGGCGGCCGGCCGCGGGCGCCGCCGTCCACCTGCTGGCGGTCGAGGAGCTCGGACCGCAGGACGGCACCAGCGCCGCGGACGGCTCCTTCTCCTTCCCCGTGCTCCCTGGAATCTACCGTCTGAGCGCCGAAAAGGACGGCTTCGGCGCGGCGCGACGGAGCACACCGCTGCGGGTCGTCCACGGCACCCCGCCGCCCCGGATCGAGCTTCGCCTCCAGCGGCCGGCCACCTTCTCCGGGCGCATCGTGGGTCTCGCGCCGAAGGAGCTGGCCGCGGCCGATGTCAAGCTCTTCGGCGGGCACCGGGGAGCGAGCGGCCGGCTCGCGGTGGTGGGAGGCGGCTTCCGGGCCTACGACCTGCCGCCGGACCAATGGATCGTCCAGGTGCGGGCCGGCGGGCGGTTCGTTGAGATCTCGGCGAGCCTCGGCGAGGGGGAGGCGGCGGTGCGGGACGTCGTCTTCCCGCGCCGCTTCCCGGTGCGGGGGCGCGTCGTGGGGCAGGACGGCGCGCCGATCGCAGGCGCCGGGGTCCAATTTCGCAGGCCGGCCCCGGACCAGGACCCGCCGATCGCCACCGCCGGCCGGGACGGCCGCTTCGCGCTCCTCTCGCCCGCGGGGCGCTACGAGGCCTGGGCGGTGGCCTCCGGCGCCGCGCCGGCCGCGGTGACGGTCGACGTGGTGGACCGAGCGGTCACCGGGGTCGAGATCCGGCTCCCCCCGGGAGCCACCCTCTCCGGCCGCCTCCTGGGCCTCCGGCTGGACGACTGTCGGCAGCCGTTCTACCTCTATGCCATGGGCGCGAGCCCGATCGGCGAGGCGGGCCATGCCGCCGGAGGCCGTTACACGATCTCGGGCCTCGGCCCGGGGGACTGGAAGATCGTCGGCCATTGCGACAACCAGGTGGCATGGGGACAGCTGCGGTTGCCGGCGGGCGCGGCCCATCCCATCCTGGACCTCGACTTCCGCCCCGGCCGCCTGACGCTCTCCGGGAAGATCCGAGGGGAGCCTGGAGAGCGCTACCTGGTGAGCCTGACCTACGACTTCGTGCCGGCCGGAGCCGGCACGGTCGAGGTGGAGAGCGGCGGGAGCTTCCGTTTCACCGGCCTCCGGTCCGGCGGCTACCGGATCGCCGTGTTCCAGCCGGACCTCCCGGGCGACGATCTCTACGACGGCGTGCCGGGGAGAGAGAGCAGCTCCGGCTCGATCGCCGAGGTCGCCCAACAGGACCTGGCGATCACGGCGGACCGGGAGCTGATCCTGGAGGTCCGTCCGTAACCGCTGCCGCCGCGGCCGCCGACGTCACGACCGGAATCACCTCGAGCTCGACCAGGTCCGCCCAGCGCGCCATCCATTCGTCCAGGAGGGCGCGGGCGGCGCATTCCATGACCTGGTAGCAGTGCCGCAGGTCCCCGGCGGCAGCGGGTCGCCCGCGCGATAGTGCTGGACGATCATGTAGAGCATCCGACTTTTCTCCCTCGTCTCGTTAGCCCATCTTTACTCGCCCGGGCTACGCTTGACAGGCGGCAGGGAGGCGGATAACGTAAACCTCTGAATTTTCTGAGGTAACGAGACAACCGACGGCGGTCCGGAAGCTCGGCGCACCATCCACTCGTCCAGGAGCTGTGGTCGGCGCATTCCATGACCTGGCAGCAATGCCGCAGGTCCTCGGTGCCCCAGTCCCGAGAAATTCGTACCGACGTCCGTCTCCGACAAGGAGGAGGAGAGCATGCGGCTCAAGAACGGCAATCGCTTCAGGATCGAGTGCGAGGATCCGGAGACCATCACCTACGTCCTGGGCCCGGGGACCGTGGACAAGGTCGCCACCGACCTCGACGGCCAGGCCCAGATGCTGGCGCGCGGCGAGGAGCTGACATTCGACGTCTCCAAGGCCCAACCTCGGCGCCTCGTCGTCACCTACCTCTTCAAGAGCAACTCCGGCGAGAGCTATGAGGCGACGGTGACCGGCAGCGCTGGAGGGGACGACTCGGTGGATGACTTCCAGCAGCACCCGAACGAGGCGAGCAAATCGCGACGCTATACCTTCGATGTCTGAACCGGCGTGAGGAGAACCGAATGAGCGCGATGAAGATAGCCGCACCGTTGGTGGTGACCCTTCTGCTCGGCCCGGCCGGTGCCGCCCGCGGCCAGTCGACGAGCGCCGCGGCCCAGCTCAAGATCAAGCTGGATGCACTGGCGGAAGACATCGCGGCGGCGGCCACCAAGCAGGAAAAGATCAATGCCTTCGATCCTCAGGCCAACATCGATACCTTCGCGCTGGCCCTGGCCCTGCGCAAGTCCGAGGCGAGCTTCGTTGTCCAGGCGGAAGAGGCGCGCATGGACAAGCAGGTGGGGGGCAACGATGAGAGCTCCGGCAGCACCTCGCTGACCAGCAAGGGGAGCGTTCCGGCCATCCTCGGGCTCGCGGTGGAGAACGGCGCGCTCACTCAGTCTGTCAGCGGCACGACCATCACCTTTCGCGGCAATCCGGTCGGCCTGATCAAGGCTCTTGGCGGTGCGGGGTTCATCGAGAGCTACCGCGAGGAGGAGCAGGACCCCGCGACGCGCATCCTTCGTCGACTTTCCTTCGCCCTCTCCTTCGACACCAGCCGCGGGGTGCAGTCGACGGGAACGGGGAGCCAACCGGTCTTCACCGGCGACCGCCAGCAGCTGTCGGCCTACTCGCTCCGCTTCGATGTCGTGAACCACCGCGACCCACGCGACCGCTCCTACACCGAGCGCTGGAGCCAGCTGACGGCGGCCCAGCTGACGGCATTGAACCGTGAGCTCCAGAAGATCGGCTCGTTCCTGGAGAACGCCCCGGCGTTCGTCGCCTGGCACGAGCAGGCCGCCGAGGCCCTGGCGGTCGCGGCGCCGACCGACGTGCCGGCCATCCTGTCGCGGGAACTCTTCAAGCTGGCGGACCTCAAGTTGACGCCTGATGCCGAGCGCACCCTCGACATCTTCCTCAAGACCTTCGCCAAGTTCCTTGACAACCGGGATCAACTGCTGGCCGCGATCGCCAAGGGCGGGATCGTCACCCTCGAGTACACCAGCCTGCGTCCGGTCGACGAGCCGAGCTTCTCGAACGTCAAGCTGATTGCCGAGACCTCGGCGTTCAACGGCAAGGCCGACCTCACGGCCAACGCCGCGGTCAATTTCTTCAACCAGACGCCGGTGGGACCCGACACCCGGCGGCTGCGGGACTATCAAGCGTCGGCGCAACTCGACCTGCCGCTCGGCGATCCGCTCCGCTTCGGCAGCTTTGTCCTCTCCTTCTCGGGCAAAATCCAGCACATGATGTCGAACACACCTTTGCCCGGAGGCACCACGCTCGACACCAAGGGCAACATCACCCTGGCGCAGCTCAAGCTCACGGTACCGGTCAAGGGCTCCGGGGTCAAGATTCCCCTGTCGATCACCTATTCCAACCGCACCGAGCTGATCAAGGAGAGCGAGGTGCGGGGCAACATCGGCATAACCTTCGACATCGACTCGCTCTTCGCCCGTCTCAACCCGTAGGTGTCGCCCTGCGGTTTCTCAAGGCCGGCGCCTCCGGGTGAAGCCTCCGCACGAAGAAGACGAGGAGGAGGAAGGGGGCGATCCGGCGGTCACTCGGGCGGCGTACCCTCGGCGCGAGCCCCGCCGCGGCCTTTGCCCGCCGACAACCGGATCTCGAACGCGCGGTCTGCCGTGACGTCCACCGTCTGTCTCTTCTCGACGCCGTCCGGGCTCAGGACCTGCAGCACATGGGGCCCGGGCTTCACGTGGGCGAGCGAAAAGCTCCCGTCATACGCGGTCAGGCCCAGCACCTCCGCCGGTCGCGGGAAGTTTCCTGTCGCGGCTTGCACCAGGACCGTGGCGCCGGCGAGCGGCCGGCCGTCGACCAGGACGTGCCCGGAGAGCGTGAAGCCGCTCTGGAATTCGAGGTCGAGCACCGCCTCGGCGGCATCGGGCTCGACACGGACGGAGGCCTCCGCCGAGTTGCCGGAGGCGCTCGTCGCCTCGACCTGGCAGTCGCCCGGGCTGGCGTCGGCGATCCGGTAGCGGCCGTCGCGGCCGACCGCGCCCGGAAGGCGCTGGCCGCCATTGCACAGGGCGACGACCTGGGCGCCCACCAGCTCCTCGGGCCCGAGCCCCAGGAGCCGGCCGGCGATGGCGGAGGGGCGGCGGCGGGTGAGCCGGAGGTCGAGCCCGCCCACCGGCTGCCCGGCGATCCGCACCCCACCGGGATAGGTCGCCTCGGCAAAGCCGCTCTTCGAGGCCCGCAGGGCATAGTCGCCGTCCGGCATGCCGGGGAGGACGAAGGTGCCATCCGCCTCACTCAGCGCCCCATGGCTCTGGCCCCCTCCGATGGGGGTCAGCAGCACGCCGGCCCCGGGGAGCGGCGCCCCCTCCTCGTCGCTCACCCGGCCGGAGACCTCGGCCCTGGCCGGCAGGGTGAGGTCGAGGTGGTTCTCTCCGGCCTCCAGCTGCAGGCGGGCCTCGACCTGCCCGCGGGAGCTATCGGCCTGGACGCGCGCCCGCCCCGGCGCGAGCCCGCCGATCGACCAGCGGCCCGCGCCATCGGTCCGGACCGGGTGGAGGAAGCCGAAAAAGGGCCCGCCGGGCGGCCGCTCCTCGCCGAAGGCCGAGACCCGGGCGCCGGCCACCGGCTCTCCCCGGCTGTCCAGCACCCGGCCGGACAGCGACGCGCCCGGGTCCAGGGTGACCTCGATGCCCTCGACGTCGCGGTCCTCCAGGATGGGAATGCCGTCCGTCCGCCGCCGCCGATAGCCGTTCGCCGAGACTTCCAGGCGGAGGGTCCCCGCCGCCACCCGGGTGAGACGGAAGACGCCCTTGGCGTCGGTCTCCTCCAGGCCGGTCACCCGGGAGCCGGCCCCCTCCTGTTCGACCTGGGCCACCCGGGCGCCGGGGACCGGCTCGCCGCGCGGGCCGACCACCCGACCGGTGACGCTCCGGCCGGTCTTCAGCTCGATGCGCAGCGGCTCGGGGGTGGGGGCGGTCACCCGGACCAGCCGGACCGGCACGTAGTCGGGGTGGTCGACCCGGAGATTGAACGGCGCGCCGCGCGGCAGGTCGGCGAGGCGGAAGCTCCCGTCGGCCTCCGTTCGGGTGAGGCGGGAGAGGGCCGGGTCGTCGGCGATCTTGAGCTCCGCCCCGGAGGCGACCGCCGGCGGTTCGAGACCGACCTTGGCGCCGGCGACGGGCGAGCCGCCGCGGTCGGTCACCACCCCCTCGATCGCCAGCCCCGGCGCCAGGGTGACCTCGCCCAGGTCGACGGGAGCCGTTCCGGCGCCGATCTCGATCCCGGGACGCCGGGCCGGCGCAAACCCACGGCGCGCGGCGTGCAGCTCGAACCGGCCGGGGGGGAGATGGCGGAGCTCGAAGGCGCCGCGGGCGTCGGAGGTGGCGCCGGCGGCCGGCTCCTCGTCATCCTCCCAGAAGAATTCGTCCCGGTGTTCCGCCCGGAGAGTCAGCTCGACCCTCGCGACCGGGCGGCCCGCGTCGTCCACGACCCTGCCCACCGCCCGCCGTCCCTCGCCCAGCACGATGCGGAGGGGGGGCGGCTCCCGGCCCGCCGCGGCCGTGCGGCCGGCGGCCGTGGCCTCGGGAAAGCCGGTCTTCCTCACCGTCAGCTCGTAGGTCCCCCGGGGGAGGAGGCCGGAGAGGCGGAAGCGGCCATCGGGGCGGCTCCAGGTGGTCCGGCCCAGGGCGATGGACAGGGAGGCGCCGGCCACCGGGCCGCCCCGGGGGTCCACCACCACGCCCGCGAGGTGGGCGGCCGGACGCAGTTGCAGGAGGGCCGGGCGGGTCGGGCTCGGCAGGCTCTGCCGCTCGAGCGGCAGGAAGCCCGGCGCGGCGGCGCTCAGCTGGAGCGGCTCGTCCGCCGCCGCGAGGAGCTGGAAGCGGCCCTCCGCGTCGGTCCGGGCCGGGGCCGAGGTCGGGCCCTCGCCGTTCCACACCAGGGCTCCCGCCACCGGCTGCCCGCCCTCGGCCCGGACCACCCTGCCGGCCACCGCGACCGGGGGGCGCGGGACGACCGGCAGGACGACGCCCGCCGCCAGCCCCGGCGGCGGAGAGACCGTGGCCCGTCCGCCGTCCGGCGTCTCCACCTGGAGCGTGAGCGTCCGCCATCCCGGCTGCACTAGGGAGGCTGGGGTGAAGGCCAGGCGACCGTCGGGGCCGGTCACTCCCAGAGGGAACGCTTCCCGAGACGAGCGCACGAGGGCGCCGGCCACCGGCTCGCCGCGCGCGGTTTCTACCGCCAGGAAAGCCTTGCCGAGGGCCGGCCTGCCTCCGGTCGGCTCGGCGGCGCGGGGGCCGGTCGGGGGAGAGCACGGCAGCTCGAACGGCTGCAGCTCGCCCTCCTCGACCAACGGCGAGAGGGAGAGCTGGAACCGCGGGCAGCCGGCGGCGCGGAAGGCGACCCGATAGAAGCCGGCCTCCGGCGCGGTCAGCTCGTAGAAGCCGTCGGGGCGCGGCCGGGTCACGGCGAGGGGCGCCGGCCCGGGAGCCCCGGAAAGCCGCTTCACGGCCACGGCGAGCTCCTCGAACATGGGGACGAGCTCGATCGAGACCGCTTCTGGACGCACCCCGGCCGGGAGGCGGAGCTGGCCGCCGACCCGGAGCGGCGGGAGCGATTGGAGCGGCGGGAGCGGCTCGGCCCAGCCGGGCGCCGCGGCGAAAAGACCGAGGAGGGCGCCGGCGAGGAGCGACCGCCAGATCCAGGACCGGGATGTGCCTTCGAATTCCATCTCCGACCTCCGCGGTTGGGAGTCGTGCGACGGCAAGCGACGGGGATTCATTGTATCCCGAGCGGCCGACCGTGGCCGACCGTGAGAGGCGCTCCATTTCATATCCCTATTCTCATGGGCGCATTTTTTTTCCGCGCCGCGACCTGGTACGGTGGAAGGCAAACCACAAGGAGACGCCATGTCTGCCTACCCACTTTGCACCGGTGCCCTCACCACCTCCCGTCCGCGCGCCGTCCCTGCCGGATGGCTCCTCGCCGCGGGACTTCTCCTCGGGGCCGCCGCGGCCGTCGCCCAGGGGCCGCCGTCCTGCATCACGCCGCCGCCCCATCTGGTGGGGTGGTGGACCCTGGACGAGACCGGCTCGTCCCTCTACGACCGGGCGCTCGGCGACACCGGCACCCCGTCGAACACCTCGTCCCAACTCGGCTATGTGGCGCGATCGCAGTTCTTCAACGGTATCAACAGCTCGGTCTCGATCCCCGACACCCCGGCGATCAACTTCGGCACCGGCGACTTCTCGATCGACCTCTGGCTGCGCGCGGGGATCTCGAACGGCGTGCGGGTGATCCTCGACAAGCGGGACGCCGGTCCGGTGGGCTATCACCTCTTCCTCTACAACGGGCGGTTGGGAATCCAGCTGGCCGACGCCAATGGCTACTCCAACTATGTCTCCAACTTCAACGTCACCGGCGGCTGGACCCACGTCGCGGTGACCGTGGCGCGCGGCAGCCATCAGGGCATCGTGTTCTACAAGGGCGGCTTCCCGAGCCTGGTCACCGCCGACCCCACCCTGCACCCGGGCTCCCTGACCAACGCCGCTCCCCTCCTTCTGGGCGTGCGCTCGGCCGCCCAGGGCGGCGGCGATACCTGGCGCGGCTTCCTGGACGAGGTGGAGCTGTTCAACCGTGTCCTCCAGCCGGCCGAGGTCAAGGCTATTTTTGACGCCGGCATGTCCGGCAAATGCAAGTGCGCCAGCATGAAGATCGCCCCGCGCGCCTGGTGGGGCTTCAACGAGACGGCCGGCGCCGTCGCCGTCGACTCGGGCCTCGACGTCCAGGGTCCCTACACCGGCACGATCACCGGCGCCACCCGGGTCAATCCGGGCTGGGTCGGCGCCGGCGACCTGATGTTCAATGGCACCTCGGACTCGGTCACCGTGGCGAACAGCGGTCCCCTGGCGCTCCAGTTCCTGCCTTCGGCGATCGGAGCGTTCTCGATCGACGCCTGGATCAACACCACGGCGGCGAGCGGTCCCCTCGTCAACGACCTGAACACCGATCCCCTCGACCGCGGCTTGAACGGCTACTCGCTCTCCTACGCGAGCGGTCAGCTGGCCTTCGACGTCACGGCAATCGACTCGAACGGCACCCAGTCGACCCTGAACGTCAGCTGTTCGACCTGTCCGGTGGTGAACGATGGCAATTGGCACCTGGTCGGCGTGACGCTCACCTGGGGGCCGGGCGGCACCGCGGCGATCGCCACACTGTTCATCGACGGGGTGCCGGTCGCGCCGCTCTCCTCGTCCCTGCCGGTCAACCTGGCGGGCACGGCGGGCGGCTCGTTCGCCATCGGCGCCCAGCTGGTGCACAACCGGGGCGGCCAGCCGAGCTACTTCACCGGCAGCCTCGACGAGGTGGAGCTCTTCGACCGCGCCCTGACCCAGGTGGACTACTTCTCGATCTTCATGGCGGGCCCGTCCGGCAAGTGCCCGCTCTGTACGCCATGAGGCTCACTTCCTGGGTCGTGTAGGAGGAGCGAGGGCGACGGTCAACCCCGGCCGTCGCCGCTCGATCTCCGCCACCTGCTCGCTGGCGACCGGCGCCTCCCGGAGGTCGAGGAAGAGCAGCTCCGGGAGGCCGGCGAGCGGCGTCAGGTCGGCGACGGCGGTCTCGTCCAGGTAGAGGCGCTGCAAGCCCGGGAGGCGGGCGAGTGCAGTGAGGTCCCGCACCGCGGTCGCGCTCAACCAGAGGTCCGCGAGCCGCGGCAGGCCGGAAAGCGGCGTGAGGTCGCGCACCCGGGTGTGGCCGAGGTTCAGCCAGGTGAGGCCGGCGAGCCTGCCGAGCGGCGCCAGGTTGGCGACCGGGGTCCACTCCAGGTTCAGGCCCTCAAGGCCGGTGAGCCCGGCGAGCGGGGTGAGGTCCTCGACCCGCGTCCCCTGCAACTGCAGCTGCCGGAGACCGGTGAGCGCGGCGAGCGGCGCGAGGTCGGCGACCGGGGTGCCGGCGAGCGACAGCTCCGCCAGGCCGGTCCGCGCGGCGAGCGGCCGGAGGTCGTTTACCGCCGTGCGTTCGAGGTCGAGCGTCCGGAGCGCCGCGAGGCCGGCGAGGGCCGAGAGATCCTCCACCGCGGTGCCCGAGAGCGTCAGGTTTTGCAGACGGGTGAGGCCGGCGAGCGGCGCCAGGTCGCGCACCCCGGTGCCGTCGAGCCGGAGGCTTTCGAGGCCGGTCAGGGCGCGGAGCGCTCCGAGGTCGGCGACCGGAGCATAGAGGAGCCGCAGGTCCTTGAGCCGTACCGCCTTCTCCAGGCCGTCCAGGGTCTGGAGGCGCGTGCCGGAGAGGTCGAGCGTCTCGGCGGCGGTGAAGGCGGGGAGCGCGGCGAGCGGTGAAAGGTCGGCGACCGGGGTATCGTTCAAGATGAGCTTCGATAGCCGGGAGAGACCCTGGAGCGGCCGCAGGTCCTCGACCCCGGTGTGGGAGACGTCCAGCTCGCGGAGCGCGGCCAGGCCGCGGAGCGGGGCGAGGTCGGCGACCGGCGTGGCGGCGAGGTCGAGCCGGGTCAGCTGGGAGAGGCCGGCGAGCGGCGCCAGGTCCTCGACCCGGGTATGGCCGAGGTCCAGACGGCGGAGCTTGCCGAGGGCGGCGAGCGGCGCGAGGTCGGCGACCGCCGACTGCGCCAGCTCCAGCACCTCCAGGTCATGGAGGGCGGCGAGCGGGGCGAGATCCGCCAGCCGGTGCGCGATCTGCCGGTGCGGGTCGGTGATCCTTAGCCGCAGCTCGCGCAGGCGGGTCAGCCGGGCGAGCGGCGCCAGGTCGTCCACCCCGACGTTGACGCAGTCGACGCGCTCGGCGTCGAGCGGCAGGTCCCGGCCGCAGAACCGGAGGGTGGCGGGCGGGGCGGCGCTCACAGGTCCTTGCGGTACTCCTTGACCAGCCAGTCCATCAGGGTCTTGTCGTCGGCGTCGTTGCCGGTGAGCGCGCCGTAGGACTTGATCGAGCCGCTCACCACCTCGGCGACGTAGTCCTTCTTGCTCTTGCCCGCGGCCGGGGCGGCCGGGACGGCCTGCTTCGGCGCCTCCTCCTGGATGAGCGTGGTGGCGTGCGCGACGCCTTCGGAAAGGACGATGTCGATGGGATTGATGGTGGTGGGCGACGGCGTCTGCTGGTGGATCGTCAGGTGCTCCAATTTGGAGAGCTCCAGGATCCGCATCTTGTGCTTGTCGAAGCTCTTGGGCTTACCGCCCTCGACGTCCTTGCGGATGCCGCGCAGGAAGCCGTGGACGTCCACCGCCTTGTCCCAGGCCTTGCGGAGATACTCGCTGGCGTCGCGCCGCACCTTGTCCTCGAAGGTCGCCTTGCCGCCCGACTTGGTCTGGCCGGGGGTGAAGGTGACGCCGTCGTAGCTGCTGGTGCCCAGGATGCGGCGCGGCAGCTCCTCGTAGTGGGCGGCGTTGCCCACCTTCTCGTCCTCGTTCATCCCCTCGAAGGCGTCGCTGCCGTAGTAGCCCCGGTCGTCGACGGCGGCGTTGGCGAGGTGGCAGCACTCGTGGATGAGCGTGACCTTGGCGTCGTCGGCGTCCGCCACCTGGGCGACCTTGCGCTCGAGGTGGATGTGCTGGCTGGAGAAGTTGGCCCAGCCGCCGAGGCCGGTCTGCTCGTCGTCGCGGTTGTAGTCGGTGTCGACCGCCTTGTCGAGGTTCGCCTTGGTCTTGTCCATGGCGTCCTTGGCGTTCTTGTAGACCAGCTTGGCCATGCCGGCCTTCTTGCCGAACACCTCCTTCAGGCCGTCCGCGTCGGCCATCGCCTGCTCGATCAGCTTGGCGGCGTCGCCCATGACGGCGATCAGCTTGGCCTTGTCGGCGCTGTTGACCTTGGTCTCGGCGTCGACCACGGTCTGGTAGATCAGGTCGCGGTCCTTGACGTCGACGACCTTCTCGAACTCCGCCTCGTCGAAGGTGCCGGCGGCGGGGAAGATCTTCTTGATGATGTCAGGGACGGTGTCGGCGGTGGCGAGCTTGCTCTCTTTCGCCATGCGGGTGAGCACCAGGGCCATGGCGTCCTTCAGCTTGTCCTCCGGGATCTTGCCGGAGGCGAGCATCGCCTTGATGTCGACGGCGGTGTTGAGCCGGAAGCGGACCGGGCCGCCGGACTCCAGGTTGCCGGGGCGCCGGGCCCTCTCCTGCTGCAGGTTGGCGGCGAGCTGCCCGGTGGTGATGCGGCCCTCACGCTCCAGGCGCCGCACGACGGCGGCGTTGCCGGCCGTGCGTTGCAGGCTGAGAATCGTGCCGGGAGTCAGCCGCTGCCGTCGGCCGAGCGGCGCCGGCGCGGCGAGCGGCTCCGCGCCGGGCTCCTGGGCGCGGGGCGCCGGTTCCGCGACCGGATCGTCGCGGCGAGAGACGAGTTCCCGCATCGGCATGGCCTCATTGTACTCGACGATCTACAGCCGGGGCGCGACCGCTGCCGCCGCTGCCGCCGACGTGACCACCGGAATCACCTCGAACTCGACCAGGTCCTCCCAGCGCGCCATCCATTCGTCGAGGAGGGCGCGGTCCGCGCACTCCATCACCTGATAGCAGTGCCCCAGGTCCTCGGTGACCCAGCTCACCACGTACTGAAGACCTGCGGGGGCCAACCGGCCCTGGTCCCGGAACCGCCGGTACACCGGCAGCGGGTCGCCCTCGCGGTAGTGCTCGACGATCAGGAAGAGCATCCGGGCTCCCTCTATGTCCGGAGGCGGAGGCGGATCGCCTGCACGAAGCCGAGCAGGTCGTCCAGGCGCTCGGTCACGATGTCCTCGACGATCGAGAGGTCGACGCGGTCGTAGCCGTGGACGAGGACGTTGCGGAACCCCACCATGTCCCCCAGGTCCGCGGCGAGCTCCGCCGGCACCCAGCCGTAGCGTTTCAGGAGGTCGATCATCTCGCGGTTGGTTTCGGGCTCGCCCAGGCGTTCGTCGGCGATCACGTGGGAGGCGACGTCGATCACCGCCTGGATGGCGATCTGGAGGGTGTGCTCGACGAACCTCTCCTCACGGACGTCGTCGTGGATCAGGGCCGGGTGGGCGAGGGTCCGGAGCTCCTGGACCGCGGTCTCGATGGCCGCGAGCTTCTTGCCGATCAGGTCGCGATCCGTCACCCGCGCTCCCTCTCCATCCTCCGGTACCGCAGCAGATGCGGCAGCAGGTCGAAGTATTCGTTGCGGGCTCGCACCGCGAAGGCGATGCGGCGGGAACGGTTGCGGTCGATCAAGAGGTGGCCGTCGCGCAGCACCCGGTGGACGAGGTCGACCGGCGCCCGGTTGAGCACCACGACGTCGACCTCCCGGCCGAGCCGCCGCTCCAGGTCGCCGGCGAGGGGGATGCCCAGCCCGGCGAAGCCGGAAGGCGGATCGCCCTCGTAAAGGACGGCCACGTCGACGTCGCTACGGCTCCCGGTGGTGCCCCGCGCCATGCTCCCGAAGAGGTAGGCCGCGGCAATCCCCAGGCGCTCCGCCTCGGTCGCGAAGAAGTCGGCGAGGTCCGCCTCGATCGCGCCGGTGTCCGGGGTCTGGAGAGCATCCATAGGCGTGGAGTATACGACCGGTCACCGCGCAACCTCCCCAATCCCATACGGCGCCGCCTTCTTCCCCGACTCGTCATAGAGGAAGCGCAACCGTCCGCGCAGCTCGGGCGGGAGCTGCTGCGCCTCGTCCATCCGGAAGACGACCCGGGCTCCCGGGTGGTCGGCGAAGTAGGCGTCGAGCGCCTCGGGGGTGGCCAAGGGGAGCGTTTGCCTCCCGAGGTTGAAGCCGACGATCCCGTAGAGGCTCTCGGCCGATCGGCGTGGCGGCAGGTAGGCGGGGACCGGCTCGGTCCCCGGGGCCAGCCGGGTGATGGCGGCGGTCAGGTCGTCGAGGCTCTTGACCGGATCGATGGTGGTCTTGACCGCGCTCTGCACCCCGAGGAAAAGGAGGAGGAAGGGGCCGATCCACCAGAGAGGGCCGGAGCAGGTGCCGGTGCGCAGGTCGCGGAGGAAGGGGAAGCCGGCGAGCACGGCGACGCCTAAGGCCGCGACGCCCCAGACGGAGAGGGTGCCGGGGGAGAGGGCCGCCTGGAGCGGTGCCAGGGCGGCCTGGGGAGGTGGGGCCAGCCGGACCACCAGGGCGACCGCCCAGAGGAGGAGCGGCAGCACGGCGCTCAGGCCGAGGAGGACGAGCCGGGTGGGGCGATCCCAGCGGCGGTCCGCCGTGGGAGTGGACGAGATCCCGTCCAGCCACCAGGCCACGCAGGCGGCGAAGGCGGGGAGAAGCGGCAGGAGATAGAGCTCCCGTTTGCTCGCCGCGAGAGAGAGGAGGACGATGCCGAGGCCGACCGTCCAGACCAGCAGCCGCCGGGAGTCGCTCCCCGGGGCGTCGCTCCGGCGCCCCACCCCGGCCCGCAGCATCGCCGGCACGGCCAGGCTCCAGGGGAGGAGGACGGCGGGGGCGATCGTCAGGTAGTACCAGGGCGGCTGGCGGTGGCCGTAGACCCGGCCCGTCTGGTTGGCGAGGAAGCGCCCGGCGGTGTTGTTGAGCAGGCACTCCTGGACGGCCGGCCAGCCGCCGTGCCGGTAGAGCGCCAGCGCCCAGGGGCCGACGAGCAGCGCGAAGAGCGGGAGGCCGAGAGCCGCGACCGGCAGGAGGTCGCGGAACGCCCGGCCGCGGCGGGTGGCAAGCAGGTAGAGGACCGGCGGCCCCGCCCCCAGGCCCAAGGCCACGACCCCCTTGGAGAGGAAGGCGAGGGGGAGAGCCAGAACGAGGAGCAGGATCGCCTGCCGCCGCTCGGCCGGGGAGCGCGGCTCGGCGAGCTGGACGAAACCCAGATGGGCGAGGGCGACGAAAAAAGCCAGGGCCGGATCGACCACTACCCGCCCGGTCTCCTCGACGAAGAGGACGGTGGTGGCGAGGACCAGCGGCGCGAAGAGCCCCGGCCGCGGCCCGAAGCGCCGGCCGAGCCCCCAGGCGACGAGGAGCGTTGCCGCCCCGAAGAGCGCCGAGGGGAGCCGCGCCGCCGCGGCCGAGATCCCGAAGAGCCGCAGCGAGACGACCTGCACCCACCAGTAGAGGGGAGGCTTTTCGAGAAAGGGCTGGCCGTTCAGCCGCGGCACGACGAGGTCGCCGGTCGACAGCATGGCGCGCCCGACCGCGGCCCCCGTCGGCTCGTCCGGGCTCCACAGCGAGCGCCCGAGACCGGCAAAACAGAGGAGGACGGCGAGGACCAGACCCAGGACCAGGGCGGTGCGGGCCGACGGGGCGGGCATGGCGGGGAATGTAGCACGGCCCTCACCCCCGGCCCCTCTCCCAGCCCGCCCACCCGAACCTACCGGGAGAGGGGAGTCCGGCGGAGCCTTCCTGTCTTCATCTTAAGGAAAGGGTCGGCGAGAGCCTCAACGCAGTCCCCGCAGGTTGCCCTCACCTTCTCCTATGCACTCCGCTCCCCTCTCCCGGGCGGTGGGGGTGGGCGGGCCGGGAGAGGGGCCGGGGGTGAGGGGCTCTTGCGGTCGGGCGGGAGGTGGCTTACGCTCCCGGCACGACCGACTCCGCTCCCGCCCGTCGTGACGCCGTGGCCTTGATTCCCGCTCACCCCGCTCCGACCCCCGCCCCCGTTCCGGCTGCCCCCACCGTTCCCGCTCCGGAAGCGGCCGGGCGAGCGAGGTGGCACGCCGGGCTCTGGGCTCGCCGTCTCTACGCCCTCCACCTGCTTACCGTGTTCGGAATCGCCCTGTCGAACGTCTTCCTGGGCCTCACCCTTCTCGCGGCGCCCTTCGGCCTGCGCGGCGCGAAGATCCCCTGGCCCAAGCTGCGTCCCCTCTATCGCCCCCTGGGGCTCTATGTGCTCCTGCTCGGCGCCTCGGTCGTCGCCTCCTACGAGCCGCGGGTGAGCGCCGGCAGCCTCTCCGAGCTGATGTCGCTCTCGACGCTCTTCCTGGGGCCGCTCCTGGTGCGCGGCGAACGCACCGCCCGCCGCCTGGTCGAGGCGATCACCCTCATGGGGACGGCGGTCGCCCTCTACGGCCTCGCCCAGTTCTTCCAGGGCTACGGCGGCCTCGACCGCCGCATCCGCGGCCCTTTTTCCCACTGGATGACCTTCGCCGGGGTGCTCCTCCTCTGCGATCTCCTCCTCCTCGCCCGCCTGGCGGTCGACCCGGCGAGCCGCAAGCCCTGGCGCTTTCTCGTCGGGGCGGTCTTGACCGCCGGCCTTCTGGGGAGCCTCACCCGCGGCGCCATCATCGCCCTGGTCGTCCTCCTGGGGGTCCTCCTCGCCCTGCGCCGCAATCCGCGCGCCCTGCTTGCCCTCCTCCCCGCGGGCCTCCTCTTCCTGCTCCTGGCGCCCATCCCCCTGCTCTCCCGGGTGCTCTCGATCTCCGACCTTAGAGACCCCTCGAGCTACGACCGGCTGTGCATGTTCGACGCCGGCCTCCACATGATCGCCGAGCGGCCCCTCTTCGGGCTGGGTCCGGACATGGTGCAGCGCCGCTACCCCCTCTACCGCCACCCCACCGCCCCCCGCTACTGGGTGCCGCACCTCCACAACAGCTTCCTCCAGCTCACCGCCGAGCGCGGCCTTCCGGCCCTCGGCGCCTACCTCTGGATGATGGCCGCCTCGATCACCCTTGCCGTCCGCCGCTTCCGCCGCCGGGGTGGCTTTGCCGGACCGCGGGCCGATCTCGACCTGGGCTGCGCCTTGGCCCTCGTCGGCTTCAACCTGGCCGGGCTCTTCGAGTACAACTGGGGGGATACCGAAGTGCAGCGGCTGGTGCTCTTCCTCCTCGCCCTGCCGTTTTGCCTGGAGCTCGAGGAGAGCGGTCTACGGCTGCCTGTCGGCGGGCCGGTTGACCAGGAGCAGGTTGTGGCCGGAGCGGGCGAGGAGAGTCCCCTTTAGGACTGCCGGGGCGGAGCGGCCGTCGACCACCAGGTAGACCCGGCCGGGACCGTTCCAGCGCCGCCAGAGCTCCTCCTCCCCGATCATCCAGCCGCTCGTATCCTCCTGCTGCATCCCGAAGTCGAGCTCGCCGCGCCAGGCGGCGACCGTGACCTTCCTCCCGAGATAGAACGGCAGATCCTGGAAGTAGTCGTGGTAGCTCGCCACCTCGTCTCCGGGCTGGAGGCGAGGACGGAGATCTGTGGCGAGGGCCTTGACCGAGCGGTCACGGTCGAGCGGCGGCAGGCTGGCGGCGAGGGTGGTGAGGAAGAGAAAACCGGTCAGGCCGCAGGCGACGAGGGCGGCGCGGCCCCGGCCGAGGCGGTCGAGGGCGAGCGGCAGGAAGCCCATCAGCAGGAGGCTCCCGGCCAGGGCGTAGACGAAACCGCCGAGGAGGCCGGCGTAGGCCGAGGCTTTCGGAACCCGGGGGAGGACGAGGAAGGCAGTCCCCAGGGTGCCGGCAAGGAGGAGCAGGGCGAGGTAGGGGAGGGCGCGCCCCCATCGATCGCCGGGGCGCTCCCAGGCAAGGGCTAAGTCCCGGCCGAGGAGGAGAGCGAGCGGCGGCAGGACCGGCAGGATGTAGGGGACGAGCTTCGAGTCGGAGAGCGAGAAGAAGGCGAAGACCAGCCCCGCCCAGAGGAGGAAGAGGAGGTTCGTACGGCGCTCCTCGGCGGGGACGGTGGCGGCCCGGAATGCGTTCCGGATCGCCCGCGGGAGGAAGACCACCCAGGGGAGGAGGCCGACCAGGAGGATGGGGACGAAGAACCAGGCCGGCTCGTAGCGCTTGTGAACCTTGGTCGTGTAGCGCAGGAAGTGCTCGTGGACGAAGTAGAACCAGGCGAACTCTGGGTTGGCGCGGGAGACCAGGAAGTGCCAGGGGGCGGCGATGAGGAGAAAGAGGGCGATCCCGCTGGGGGAGAGCGCCAGCCGGGTGAGGCGCCAGCCCCGCCAGTCTTTGCTGAGCAGCATCCAGGCGCCGAGGACCAGCGCCGGGATGACGATCCCGATGAGCCCCTTGGTCAGGGTGGCGAGGGCCGCCGCGGCATAGAAGGCCCAGATCCAGAGCCGGCGCTGCCAGACCGTCTCGGCGCGGGAGGCGAAGAGGAAGGCGAGGAAGGCCAGGGTGAGGAGGGAAGAGACCGCCATGTCGAGGGTGATCGCCTCGCCCAGGCCGAACCAGAGCGGGCTGGTGGCAAGGACGGCGCCGGCCCCGAGACCGGCCCGGCGGCCATAGAGGCGGCGGCCGGCGGCGTAGACGGCGAGGACGCCCAGGAGGGCGAAGAAAGCGGGAGCCAGGCGGAGCGCCCACTCCGCGGGTCCGAAGAGACGCAAGGCTCCGGCCTCCGCCCAGTAGAAGAGCGGTGGCTTCTCGAAGTACTTGATTCCATTGAGCCGCGGCGTCACATAATCGCCCGAGGCCACCATCTCGCGCGGGATCTCGGCATAGCGCCCCTCGTCCGGCGACCAGAGGGCGCGGCGGCCGAGATGGGGGCCGAAGAGGAGAGCGAAGCCGAAGACCAGGAGGAGGAGGTCGCGCGTCCAGGAGCCTCGGCCGTCCCGGAGGGCGGCGTCGAGCGGTGATGGTGGGGCGGGGGCGGCGGCGGTCGGTTCCATGGCGGGGGGCTACTCTATAGCAAGGCCCTCCCTCGAATGAGCGCCGCCGGCCGAAGAACCGGGCCGGGCCGGCGGCTCCGCCGCTCGGCCCGCGTCCGGTGTCGCCGCCGGCCCAGAACCTCGTCAACGGAGGCGCGACCGCCGTCAAACCGCAGCAAAAGCTCTCCGGGCGATGTCGGACCGTCGTCGGCACGCGTCGAGATCCCTCCGGACGCCGCCGGGAGGCCGCCAAACCGCGTCCGAGCCCCTCGAAGCGTCCGCTCGTCGAAAAACCGCCGCGCCGGAGGCTGCCAAGAACGCGTTTGCCGGCGCTGCCTAAATTCTGCCCTGATCCAACGTCTCCGCCAGCAGCTCCCGGAGCTTCCCAAACGCCCGCTCGGCCTGCTCCCGGTGATAGACCGCGCTGTCCGGCACGGTCCAGCCGTGCTTGGCGCCCTCGTAGACTTCGCTCTCGTACGTGCCGCCCCAGGCGGCGAGGGCGCGGTCGAGCTTTGCGATCGCCTCGGGGGGCATGCTGCGGTCCTCGACGGCGTGGCCGAAGTGAAGCCGCGCTTTCACTTTGGGCAGGAGGAGATGAGGGCTCGTGGGGGCGTCGGTGGCGAGACCGCCGCCGTGGAAGGAGGCGGCCGCGACGATGCGGTCCGGCCTTGCGGCGGCGATCCGCAGGGCCAGGCCGCCGGTGAAGCAGTAGCCGACGACCCCCATCCCTCCCGGGGCCACGGCGGGGTGGCTGGCGAGGAAGTCGACGTAGGCGGAGGCGTCGCGCTCCACGGCGTCCGGCGTCAGCGGACCGATCAGCTCGGCGAAGCGCTTCTTCGACCGCTCCTCTTCCATGTTGCGCGGGAAGTCCCAGACCGGCGTTCGCGCGGTGCGATAGAAGACGTTGGGCAGCAGCACGGTGTACCCTTCTCCCGCCAGCCGCCGTGCCATGTCGCGCTTGGCGGGGCGGATGCCGCCGATGTCGGTCATGTGGATCACGCAGGGCAGGCGGCGCCCGTCCTCAGCCCGGTAGAGAAAACCGTCGGACGTCCCGTCGGTCGTGTGGATTTCGATCTCTTCTTCTTTCATCGTGCCCTCCCGGTGGATGCCCTCGATACCCGCAGAGAATACAAGATTGCGCGCAGGCAGAAGGGGCCGACTCTTCGCCCTCCTGGCGCTCGCGGCGATCCTGGCGATCTATGCCGCCGTCTGGGGGCATGAGCTCGGCCACGCGGTGTCCGCCTACCTTATAGGATGCAAGGCCGACCCCTGGCGGACCGGCGTCACCCCCTTCCTCTGGGGGAGCCGGGGCGGGGCGATCGACGAGGCCTGCCTTGCCCGCCGGGGACCGTGGGCGGTGGCGGCCGTCGCGCTCTCCGGGATCGCCGTCAACCTGCTGTGCGTCGGCATTGCGGGCCTGGCCTCCCGGCGGACGCGCCGGAAGTGGCCCCTCGTCGCTCTCCTCCTCTGGGGTCTGGCCAACGCGGGGGAGGGGCTCTCCTACCTGGTGCTCAATACGATCTGGCTGCGCTCGGACATGGCGGCGGTGGTCGCCGCTCTGGGGGGACGGTGGGCCTGGCTGGCGGCCGGGCTCGCCGGGACCTTCTGTGTCTCGGCCGGGCTGCGACGCCCGGTGCGCACGGCGGCCGAGCGGCTCACCTCGCCCGGCCTCCCGGAGCGGTTCTTCCGCCTCGCCTTTACTCTTTACACACTCGCGGTCGCCGTTCTCGCCGCGATCGAGCGCGTCCGGCTGGGCTGATCAGCGCGGTGCGCCCTCTTCCAGGGGAGCCTCAGTTCGGCTCGTCGAGGATCGCGGTGACCGAAGAGGCCACGGCAGCTCTCTCCAGCCACTGTTCCAGTCGCTCCGGATCCTTCTGGGCCAGGATGCGCTCGCGGACAGCGTCCGGCACCGCGATGCCGCGCACCCGAAGCACGGTCAGCAGGTTGCGCGCAGCCTCCTCGGTACGTCCCTCGGTACGTCCCTCGGTGCGTCCCTCGGTGCGTCCCTCGGTACGTCCCTCGGTGCGTCCCTCGGTGCGCCCCTGTGCGACGTACTTTTTCGCGAAATCGCTCTGGTATTCGTAGCCCTTCATCATTGCCTCCAGCGCACGGCGAGTCGCCTCATTGAGAGAATTGTACACGAGGTCATAGTAAAACCTGGCCCTGTCGTCGGCGAGCCCGCGGATTGCGGGCAGCACCGCGGCGGCGATCGTCGCTCCCTCTTCGGTCTCGCCGTGTGCCATGGCGGAAAGCACCCCGAGCTCGGGCCGGCGGGCCGCTTCTCCAGGGTCCGTCACGACCGGAACGGCGGTACGGCGCAAGACAGGGGGGCAGAGGACGAAGCCGGGGACGCCGATCTCGATCGGTTCGGCGCACCACCCGGCGACACCGGGATCGGGCGCGACGACGAGGAGATCGGCCGGGCAGCCGTGGCTGGCGCGCGAGACCGTCACATAGGCGGGCCAACTGAGGCGCTTTCTGGGGTCGACCGCCAGTTGGACCTCGGCGACGATCACCCGGACGGGGACGTCGCGGTCGAGAAGGACGACGACGACGTCGGCGCGGTATTCGGCGGGCTGGATCTCGGTCAGGTCGGTCGAGGCGAGGCGAGCCTCGGTGTAGGGAGGAAGCGAGACGCCCAGCACCTCGCCCAGGATCTCGGCGGCGAGCGACGGACGATTCTTGAAGAGATCCACAAGGATCTCGTGGGCCATCGAGGGCATGGCGGGGATGTTCCTCCTTCGGGTAAGTTCCTGAATCCGCGACAAGATATCAGGGGAAAGGCCCCACGGCACCAACTCAGCAGCTGAGCGGATCGCGATCGGCTGATATGCTGCCCCTCCAAGCCTGGAGGTCGTACCGATGACCCGAATGCGCCGGATCGCGCCGTCTCTCGTTCTATCCCTGGTCGTTCTCGCCCCACTGGCCGCTCAGGAGGCCTACGAGGAGCCGCCGCCGCTCCTCGCCGAGCCGTTGATGCGCGCCCTGGCCGGGGAGGTCTCGGGCACTGCGGCCAAGCGGACGGTCCAGGACCTCACCCTCTCCCACCGCCAGCGCGGCTCGCGCGGGTTCCATGCCGCCTCGCAGTGGATTCTCGAACGGGTGAAGGAGGCCGGGCTGTCGAACGTCGAGGTGATCTCGCTGCCGGCCGACGGCACGGTCTTCTATGGAACTCAGCGTTCGCGCCCGGCCTGGGATGCCGACTTCGCCGAGCTCTGGGAGCAGGCGCCGGGGGAGAGCGGGAAGGGGAACTGGATCGATGCCCGGCGGATCGCCTCGTGGGAGGCGCGACCCATCACCCTCGCCGAGGACAGCGCGGGCGGCGAGGTGGCGGCCGACCTGGTCGACGCCGGCGCCGGCACCGACGAGCGGGACTACCAGGGAAAGGACGTGCGGGGGAAGCTGGTCCTGGTCTCCGCCCCGCCCGGCGCCGCCTATGCGCTGGCCGTCGACCGGCACGGGGCGGCCGGGCTCGTCTCCTCGGCCCAGAACCAGAGGACCGCCTGGTGGGGGGAGGACGAGACCCTGGTGCGCTGGGGGCATCTGGACACCTTTCCCGCCCCGAAGACTTTCGCCTTCATGGTGTCGCTCCAGCAGTCGCGCTCCTTTCGGGACCGGCTGGCCAAGGGGGAGACCGTGCACCTGCGCGCGAGCGTTCAGGCCGGACAGCACCCGGGGAGCTACGAGATCGTCACCGCCGTGCTGCCGGGCGTCGATCCCAGCGATCCGGCCCTCGCCTCCCAGGAGATCGTCTTCTCCTGCCACTTGGACCACCAGCGTCCAGGCGCTAACGACAACGCGAGCGGCTGCGCCGCCATCCTGGAGGCCGGCCGCACTCTCGCGAAGCTGGTGCGGGAGAAACGGATTCCGCCGCCGCGCCGCACCGTCCGCCTCGTCTTCCCGCCCGAGATCGAGGGCACCATCTCCCTCCTGAACGCCCGCCCGGAGCTGGCGGCCCGGGCGCGCGCCGTCATCCATATGGACATGGTGGGCGGCGACCCCGAGATCACCAAGGCGGTCTTTCACGTCACCCGCTCGCCCCGGAGCCTGCCCACTTTCGTCAACGACGTGAGCGAGGCCTTCGGCCGTTTCGTCAACACCGAGACCTATGCCTACGCGGCGACCGGCGCCGCCGCCTACCCGCTCGCCGATCCGGAGGGGGGCAAGCGCGCCCTCCAGGCCGACCTCTCGGACTACACCGAGGGGAGCGACCACGAGGTGTGGACCGAAGGCTCCTTCCGGGTGCCGGCGATCTATTTCAACGACTGGCCGGACCGCTACATCCATACCCATGCCGACGCGGTGGCCAACCTCGATGCGACCAAGCTCCTGCGCGCCGCCTTCCTGGGAGCGGCCTCCGCCTACTACCTGGCGCAGCTCGGCCCCGAGGAGGTGCCGGCGCTCTGGCAGGTGATCCGGCGCCACGCCCTCGAACGGACGGCGGCGGCCCTCGCCCGCCGTGACCGTCTGCGGGCGGGCGGCCAGGCGGCGGAGGGGGAGAACCTGCTGCGCTTCCAGTTCGCCTACGAGTGGGCGGTGGTCGAGTCGATCGCCCCCTTCGCCCCGCTGCCGGCCGCCCTGCGGAGCGAGGCGGGGAGCTTCCTGGCCGGCCTCGCCGGTCTGGCCGGTTCCGGCGGGGGAGCGGCGCCCGCGACGGCAGCCGGCAGTCCCGAGGAGGCCGTCGTCTATCACCGCGCCGCCGCCCCACGTGGCCCCATGGTCGGTTTCGGATACGATTACCTGAAGGACCGGGCCGGCCGGCTGGGCCTCCCGGTGCCCAGGCTGCTCGACCAGGCCGGCCTCTGGGGGACCGGTGCCGAGTACGGCTACGAGGCCCTGAACCTGGTCGACGGCCGGCGCACCGTGCGCCAGGTCCGCGACGACCTGGCCGCGATCCTCGGACCGGTGCCGGTCGAGCTGGTGATCGAGTACCTGCGGACGCTGGCGCGGATCGGAGTGCTCGCCCGGTGAGCCTGACGAGGAAGAGAGGAGCGTTGTGAGTCGAGCCCTGCGCTGGAGCCTGGTGCTCCTGGTCCTGGCCACCGCGGTCGGTTGTGACCAGGCGACGAAGAGCCTCGCCCGGCGCTCGCTGGCCAGCGCGCCGCCGCTCTCCTTCCTCGCCGACTCCGTCCGCCTGGAGTACGCCGAGAACGCCGGCGGCTTCCTCTCCCTGGGGGCGGAGCTGCCCGGGCGCCTCCGTTTCTTCCTCTTTGTTCCGTTGGTCGGGGCGATCCTCGCCGGCTCGCTCGCCCTGGCCTCCCGCTCGACCTCGGCGGCGCAGCTCTGGGGGCTCTCGCTCCTGGCCGGGGGCGGCGCCGGCAATCTCATCGACCGTATCGCCCACGACGGCCGCGTCGTGGACTTCATCAATCTGGGGCTGGGATCGCTGCGCACCGGGGTGTTCAATCTCGCCGACGTGGCGGTGACCACCGGGGTGGTCGTGCTCGCCCTGGCCAGCCTCCGCCCTGCCGAAGGGAGCCCCTAACCGCGATGGAAACCGCCATGGAAGAAGACCTCCGCTATCCCACCGGCCGCCTCGTCTACCCCGAGCGGCCGCTGACCGCCGAAGAGCGGCGGGCCGGCATTGCGACGATCGCCGCCACTCCCGAGCGCCTGCGCGCCGCCGTCGCCGGCCTCTCCGAGGCGCAGCTCGACACCCCCTACCGCCCCGGCGGCTGGACCGTCCGCCAGGTCGTTCACCACGTCCCGGACAGCCACATGAACGCCTACATCCGTTTCAAGCTGGCGCTGACCGAGGACGAGCCGACGATCCGGCCCTACGCGGAGGGCGCCTGGGCCGAGATCTCCGAAGCCAAAACCGGCCCCCTGCCGTTCTCGCTCAACCTCCTGGACGCGCTCCACGAGCGCTGGGTGCGGATGCTCGCGGCCCTCACCCCGGAACAGTGGCTGCGCACCTATCGGCACCCGGAATCAGGGGTCCACGGCCTGGACGGCCTGCTCGCCGTCTATTCGTGGCACGGACCGCACCACATCGCCCACGTCACGTCGCTGCGGCGGCGCCAGGGCTGGTGAAACGCCGGGTGAAGCCCCCGGGACACTCTAGTATCGATTTTGCAAGTCCCTTACAAGTGGAGGAGACGTCCGCGGGAACATTTACCTGTCGGGCACGTTATCAAGGAACATGGAAGACCTGGACAACAATCACAAGGGCCGTAAGCTGCTCATCGTGGCGCTCGTCGTCGCGGCAGTGGCGCTGGTCGCCGTATTCCTCCTGCGGCGCGGTAAGGGCGGAGGCAAGGAGCAGTACAAGACCGAGGTCGTCGATCGGGGCAACGTCACCATGACCGTGAACGCCACCGGGACGGTCTCGGCGGTCACCACCGTGCAGGTCGGCAGCCAGGTCTCCGGCATCATCGCCAAGCTCTACGTCGACTTCAACAGCCGGGTGAAGAAGGGCCAGCTCCTGGCCGAGCTCGACCCCACGCCGTTCGAGCAGACGGTCGAGCAGCGCAAGGCGGACGTCGCCAAGTCGCAGGTCGAGATGGCCAACTCCCAGATCATCTACAACCGCCAGAAGCGCCTGGCGGACAGCGGCCTCATCGCCCAGTCCGACCTGGACGCCGCCAAGGCGGTTTTCGACGGGGCGCGCGCCTCGCTCGATTTGTCGAAGGCGGCTCTGCGCCAGGCGCAGACCAGCCTCGGCTACACCAAGATCTATTCGCCCATCGACGGCGTGGTGGTGGCCCGCCAGTACGACCTCGGGCAGACCGTGGCGGCCTCGTTCCAGGCGCCCACGCTCTTCACCATCGCCCAGGATCTGACCAAGATGCAGGTCCAGGCCGACGTCGATCAATCGGACATCGGGCGGATCAAGGTCGCCGAGCCGGCCCGCTTCTCGGTCGACGCCTATCCCGACCAGGAGTTCCGCGGCCAGATCTCCCAGGTGCGGCTGAACGCCACCGTCACCCAGAACGTCATCACCTACCCGGTGATCATCGCGGTGCCCAATCCGGACGAGAAGCTGCGGCCGAGCATGACGGCGAACGTCACCATCGAGGTGGCCACCGTTCCCAACGTCTTGCGGGTTCCCAACGCCGCTCTGCGCTTCAAGCCCGACACCTCCGGTACCGCCGGGAAGGGACCGGCCGGAGCCGCGGGCTCGCGGGCGGCCGGCGCCGGGGCCGGTGGTGGGGACGCGGGGACGACGACCGGTGCGGGTGGGGCGCGGGGCCAGGGGCGGCGCGCGGGCGGTGCGGATGCCGGCGCGAGTGGAGGGTCGGGTGGAACGGGCGGCTCCTTCGAGCGCAACGCCGCGGACCGTACCGCGGGCGGCCTGGCCGGCGGCGTGCCGGAGGGGGGCGGTCGCAAGGGCGGGGCGCGGCGCAACAGCCAGACCGTCTACGTCCTGACCGAGACCCAGACGCTCCAGCCGATCTCGATCCGCACCGGCATCAGCGACGGCCACTTCACCCAGGTGGTCTCCGGCGACCTGGAGGCCGGCATGAAGATCGTCACCGGTCTCACCACCCTCAAGGTCGAGGGCACGCAGACGAGTGGCCGGCCGCCGGGCTTCGGGCGGTTCTAAGGTGCTGCCTTGAGCGTCCCGGTCATCGAGATCCGCGGTCTGACCAA
The DNA here is from genome assembly GCA_035644215.1 of Thermoanaerobaculia bacterium. Classification (GTDB taxonomy): domain Bacteria; phylum Acidobacteriota; class Thermoanaerobaculia; order Multivoradales; family UBA5704; genus DASQPA01. The sequence goes on along the minus strand of DASQPA010000337.1, from coordinate 3,554 downwards.
GGTCTACACCATGGGAGAGGTCGAGGTGCGCGCCCTGAACGGCGTCGACCTGACCGTCGAGCAGGGCGAATTCGTCGCCATCATGGGGCCCTCGGGCTCCGGCAAGTCGACGCTGATGAACATCGTCGGCTGCCTCGACCGGCCGACCGCGGGAAGCTACAAGCTCGACGGCATCGACGTCTCGCGCCTCGACCGCGACGGCCGGGCGGAGATCAGGAACGCCAAGATCGGTTTCGTCTTCCAGAGCTTCAACCTGCTGGCGCGGACGCGGGCGATCGAGAACGTCGAGCTCCCCCTGCTCTACAGCGACAAGGGGCTGTCGACCGCCGAGCGCGCCAAGCTCTGCCGGCAGGCCCTGGCCCAGGTGGGCCTCACCGGCCGCGAGGACCACTATCCATCGCAGCTCTCCGGCGGCCAGCAGCAGCGGGTGGCGATCGCCCGCGCCCTGGTGACCGATCCGGCGATCCTCCTCGCCGACGAGCCGACGGGCAACCTCGACTCGCGCACCTCGGAGGAGATCATCGGCATTTTCCAGCGCCTGAACGACGCCGGCAAAACCGTCGTCCTCATCACCCACGAGCCCGACATCGCGGCGCACGCCCGGCGGGTCGTCTACGTGCGCGACGGCAAGATCTGGCGCGACGAGCGGATCGTCCAGGTGGCGGCGAAGCCTGGCGCACCGGTGGGGGAGCCCGAGATGGCCGTCGCCTTTCCCTTCACGATCGCCGCGCCGGAGGAAGTCACCCGATGAGAGTCTCCGCCCTGCGCCTGTGGAACATCAGCAAGGTCGGCCTGATGGCGATCTCGCGCAACAAGATGCGCTCGCTCCTCACCATGCTGGGGATCATCATCGGCGTGGCCTGCGTCATCACCATGGTGGCGGTGGGCACCGGCGCGTCGAGCTCCATCCAGGCGACGATCAACTCGCTCGGCACCAACTTCATCATGCTCTTCCCCGGCGCTTCGACGACCGGGGGAGCGCGCGTCTTCACCGACCAGTCGAAGCTCACGCCGGAGGACGCCGACGCGATCAAGGCCGAATGCCCGGCGGTCTCCTACGTTTCGCCGGGGGTGCGCACCGCGGCCCAGGTGGTGGCGGGCGAGCTCAACTGGGGGACCTCGGTCTACGGCGTGGGGGTCGAGTGGCCGTTCATCCGCACCTGGAACGTCGCCGACGGCGACTTCTTCACCGAGGCCGACGTCCGCACCTCGAACAAGGTCTGCGTCCTGGGCGCCACGGTGGCCGAGAGCCTCTTCCCGGCCGGCAACGCGGTGGGCTCCTCGATCCGCATCAAGCACCTGCCGTTCAAGGTGGTGGGGGTGCTCGAGCGGAAGGGCGGCAACATGATGGGGCAGGACCAGGACGACCAGATCATCGCCCCCTACACGACGGTGATGAAGCAGCTCCTGGGCTCGCCCAAGCTGAGCCTCATCTACGTCTCGGCGAGTTCGGGAGGTGAGGTGGCCGAGGCGCAGAGCGAGATCGACGCCCTGCTGCGCCAGCGCCACCGCATCCAGCCCGGCCAGGACAGCGACTTCACCATGCGCTCGCAGGAGGAGATCGCCTCGACCTCGGCGCAGACCTCGAAGACCCTCTCGATCCTCCTGGGCTCGGCGGCCGCCATCTCGCTCCTGGTGGGGGGGATCGGCATCATGAACATCATGCTGGTCTCGGTCACCGAGCGGACGCGGGAGATCGGCGTCCGTCTGGCGATCGGCGCCAAGGGCCGCCATGTCCTCCTCCAGTTCCTCCTGGAGGCGGTCGCCCTGTCGATCGTCGGCGGCGCGATCGGCGTCGCCCTGGGCATCGCCGCCCCGTATCTCGTGACCCGCTTCGCCGGCATGCCAACCCAGGTGAGCTCCGGCTCGGTGCTCCTGGCCTTCGGCTTCGCCGCGGCGATCGGGGTGTTCTTCGGCTTCTATCCGGCGAGGAAGGCTTCGCGGCTCGACCCCATCGACGCGTTGCGCTACGAGTAGGGGGTGAGCTTCAGCTCCAGTGCCGATCGCGCAGCAAGCGGACCTGCAGCTCCTTCAGCTCGTCGGCCCCCATGCCGGCCAGACTCGCTTTTCGCTCCGTATCGATTTCAATCTCTAACGCCTGGCAAAGGGCAAGGATCGCTTCGCGCAGCCCTTCTGCACGGCCCTCTTCACGCCCCTCTTCGCGGCCCTGCCGTTCGGCCAGGCTGAGGGCCCCGCGGGCGTCCTGCTCGGCGATCTTTGCACGGTCGTAGAGGTCGAGCTCTCCGGCGCTGAAACCCGCCACGCGGGCGACCTCCAGCGCCTCACGGTACGGCGGCACCGACAGGGCCGGCGGCACCACCGTGAGGTTCTCCGCCTCCCGGAAGAAGTAGGCCCAGTGGTCGATCATCCCCTCCGGTGCGTCGCCGGAACGGTATTTCGGCAGCTCCAGGAAGACGTACTGCACTTGCGAAAGACCCAGGGCGCCGCCATGCTGCTCCTGCATCCGCCAGCGACTCAGCATCGGCACCGGCGCGCCACCCGGCACCGGCGGCCTGGACCAGAGAAGGAAATCGCAGATCGTCACCCCCACCACGTCGTCGAGGCCGGGATAGTCCTCGCCGGTGTGCAGTTGCGTCACGTACGCCTTGGAGGTGTTGTAGACCACCCGCTTCTCGAATCCCTCGACGTTGAGCACCTGCATCTCGACCACGTAGTGCCGCCCACGCTCGTCGAAGCACTTGACGTCCACCAGCGACAGCTTCAGCTCCTCCACCGGCACGTGCTGCTCGGGGGAAAGGTATTTGAGATCGACGATCCGGTGCTCTCCTGCGAGCTCCAGGAGGGCGTTGAGCAGCTCGATGAGGAGCGGCTTGTGGACCTCGCTGCCGAAGATGCGCTTGAAGATGACATTAGTCTTGGGATCCGCAAATACCGGCCGCATGGAGAGATCCTACCGCAAGACGGCAGGCGGGGGAGTCAATCTGAAGGTCGTGGGGGACGGGCCTGGAACTGCGCCGCGAAGGCGAAGAGCTGACGATCGGCATCCGCGGGCTGCTCATCGTGACCTTCGGGCCCAAGTTGGAAGGCTGATCCTGTTCGGCGTCCGCCCGCGCCGGAGCCGTCGCCGTTCGGCGGCTTCCCGCAAAGCCTCCGCGTCTTCTCTCGACTTGCCAAGATCCGCCGCGCCCCTCGACCGGTAAGCAGCCGGTCGTTCGCGTCCAAGGGGCAGTGACCGCCCCTTGGAATTCAGTCGTCGGCATCCGAGGGGCGGTGACTGCCCCCTGGAATTCAGTCATCGGCGTCCAAGGGGCAGCGACTGCCCTCTGGAATTCAGTCATCGGCGTCCGAGGGGCAGCGACTGCCCCTTGGAATTCAGTCATCGGCGTCCGAGGGGCAGTGACTGCCCCTTGGAATTCAGTCGTCGGCGTCCGAGGGGCAGTGACTGCCCCCTGGAATTCAGTCATCGGCGTCCGAGGGGCAGTGGCTGCCCTCTGGAATTCAGTCATCGGCGTCCGAGGGGCAGTGGCTGCCCTCTGGGACTCTGTCGTCGGATTCCCAGCGGCGGCGGCTGTCCTCTAGAGCTGAACCGCTGG
>DASQPA010000336.1:0-2901 GCA_035644215.1 Thermoanaerobaculia bacterium | reverse complement strand
GAGCGGCTCGACCTCTACAGCCTGCTCCACGACGGCGACCCGGAGATCGAGGAGCTGCGTGGCCGCATCCGGCGCCTCGACGCGGCCGGTACCGCCACGAGTGCCGCCAAAACCGAGCCGTCGCCGTCCCCCGCGCCTCCGGGGGCCACTGCCGCCCGCCCCGCGCGCGGCGACGATCCGTTCTCCCTGCTGCCGCCGCCGCGGCCGTCACCCGCGGGGCCGTCGTCCGTGGCCCCGGCGAGATCGGCGGTCCGCGTGGCGCCGGGGGTGGGAGAGGTCTTCCACCTCGACAAGCCGCTCGCCCGACACCCGGCGGTCCAGGACGTCTTCGAGCTCGGCTACCCGGCCGTCGCGGCGGTTCAGGTGATGCCGGAGACGCCGGAGATACCGGAGATGCCGGCGACCGAGGTCGCCGTGGCCCCGCCGGCGGCCGCCGCGGCGGAGCCGGCGGCGGTGGCCCTGCCGGAACCATCGCCACAGGATGCGGAGGTGGAGGACGACGACGAGCCGGAGCCCACCGTGGACGGGGAGCCGTTCCCGGGGCTGGTGTCGCGCGCCGTCCGCCGGCGCTACCTCGCGGGGCTGGCGGCCGAAAGTCTCTTCCCGTCGATCCAGGCTCCCGTCTCGCCGCTACGGGCGGTGCCGCCGATCCCGCCGACGTCGGCCCTGTCGCCGACACCCCCGTCGACTCCGGTCGCGGTCCCGGAGGCTCCCGCCCCGGCTGCCCCGGAGGAGCCGGTGGACGCCGCCCCGGGCGAGATCTTCCCCCTGCGTTCGATCGGCGAGGCGGTGGAGGCCGAGCTGCGGCGCTCCGCCCTGGAGCCGGTCCCCGCTCCCGTTCCGGAGCCCGAGCCGATCCCGCCGATGCCGACGATCCCGCCGGCTGCGCCGGCGATCGAAGAGCCCGAGCGCGCCGCCACCGTCACCTTGGGGGACCTCTACCTGCGCCAGGGGCATCTCGCCGAGGCGGAGGGGATCTTCCGCGAGGTCCTGCATCGCGAGCCCGATAATGCCGCCGCCCACGCGGGACTGGCCCGCATCGCGGCGAGCCGGGAGGAGGCCCCACCGGCCGCGTCGGCGCCGCCGGAGAGTATCGACGAGCTGGTCGCGGCGACCGCCGGAAAGGGCGACGGGCGCTCGCGAAAGATCCTTCTGCTCAACAGCTATCTGCAGCGCATCCGGCGAGGGAGTCATCCCGATGTTTCTTGAGAAGTTGAGTCAGATCAGCAACCGCATCGACGGCATCCTCGCCCTCTCGCTGGTGGCGCGGGACGGCATCGCCGTCGAGTCGGTCTCCTCGGACCCGGATCTGGACCTCGAGGTGCTCGCCGCCGAGCTCATCTCGCAGGCGCGGTCGATCGCCGAGAACCATCGCGAGCTGGAGGCGGGGGAGGTGCAGCAGTTCTCCGTCACCACCGACCGGTTGACCCTGATGGTAAGCTCCGTCGCGAAGGATTATTATCTGCTCCTCGTGCTGGGCCCCGAAGGGAGTTACGGGCGGGCACGGTTCGAGCTCAAGAGAGCGCGCCTGCTGTTCGAAGAGGACCTGTCCTAGCGGGGCGCCTGGGCTTTTAGGGGGATGGCTTGCTGACGTTCGAACAGATCAAAGAGCTGATCGAGCTGGTGTCCGAGCGCGGGCTCCAGGGTGTCGAAATCGAGCGCTCGGGCTTCCGTCTGAAGATCGACGGGCAGTCCGCGACGCCCCCGGTCGTCGCCGCGGCCGCCCCGGGGGCCGCTGCGCCCGCCACGCCCGCAATGACCGCCGCGCCCGCCAATACCGCCGGCAGCGCCGGCAGCGCCGCGGAGTCCCTGCCGCCGGCCGCCGGCTCCGCTGCCGCGTCCCCCGGGCAGGGCGCCCACGTCCTGACCTCCCCCATCGTCGGTACCTTCTATCGCGCCCCCTCTCCCGACGCCGATCCCTTCGTCGAGGTCGGCTCCCGGGTCAAGAAGGGGCAGGTCGTCTGCATCATCGAGGCGATGAAGCTGATGAACGAGATCGAGTCCGACGCCGACGGCGTGGTGGTCGAGATCTTCCCCCAGAACGCCCAGGCGGTCGAGTTCGGCGAGCCGCTCTTCGCACTCCGGACTTCGTAAGGGCGGGATGTTCAAGAAGATCCTGATCGCCAACCGCGGCGAGATCGCGCTGCGTATCATCCAGGCCTGTCGCGAGCTCGGCATCCCGACCGTCGCGGTCTACAGCACGGCCGACCGCGACAGCCTCCACGTCACCTATGCCGACGAGGACGTCTGCATCGGTCCGCCGCCCTCGACCTCCTCGTACCTGAACATTTCGAGCCTCATCTCGGCCGCCGAGATCACCGGCGCCGACGCCATCCACCCCGGCTACGGCTTCCTCGCCGAGAACGCCCACTTCGCCGAGGTGGTCAAGGAGTGCCAGCTCACCTGGATCGGCCCGCGCCCCGAGGTCATCCGGTTGATGGGCGACAAGGCCAAGGCGCGGGAGACGGCGGAGGCGGCCGGCGTCCCCATCCTCCCCGGGAGCAAGGAGCCGCTCACCTCCGCGGCCGACGCCGAGGCGCGCGCCGGCGAGGTCGGCTATCCGGTGATCCTCAAGGCCTCGGCGGGCGGCGGCGGGCGCGGCATGCGCATCGTCCACGCGCCGGCCGAGATCGCCGGCCAGTTCCAGACCGCCAGCGAGGAGGCCGAGCGGGCCTTCGGCGACGGCTCGATCTACCTGGAGAAGTACCTGACCGAGCCGCGCCACATCGAGTTCCAGGTCTTCGGCGACCACCACGGCAACGTCATCCACCTGGGCGAGCGCGAGTGCTCGATCCAGCGCCGGCACCAGAAGCTGATCGAGGAGTCGCCGTCGCCGGCGCTCACCCCCGAGCTGCGCGCCGAGATGGGGGAGGCGGCGGTCGCCCTCTGCAAGCGGGTGGG
>DASQPA010000335.1:0-19234 GCA_035644215.1 Thermoanaerobaculia bacterium | reverse complement strand
GGCCCCGGCCGGCCGCGACCTGGTGACCCGGGGCCGGACTCTCCCGGGAGAGACGGTCGCCCGGGTGCTCGGCGGCGAGACCACGGTCACCCTTGGGCCGGATTGCGGGGTGGGCGGCCGCAACCAGGAGCTGGCCCTCGCCGCGGCGGAGATCCTGGCCGCCGGGAGCGGACATCTGCACGAGGCGGTGCTCGCCCTGGCGAGCGACGGCGAGGACGGCCCGACGCGCGCCGCCGGGGCGGTGGTCGACGGCGAGAGCTGGAAGGCGATCCGGAAAGCCGGGGTCGACCCGGCGCTCGCCCTCCGGCGCCACGACTCGCACACCGCCCTCGCCGCGCTTCCCGGAGCTCTCCTCACGACCGGCCCCACGGGGACCAACACGGCCGATGTTGTGGTCTACTTACGCTTTCGGGGAGAACCAGCGGCCGAATGGGATAGCATGCCCCCTTGAACGTCGAGGAGGATTCCCGATGACCGAGCCGCCCGCTCAGGGCTTGAACGTCAAGATCAGCGACGAAGAGCTCAAGGGCCGCTACTCCAATCTGCTCCGCATCACCCATACGCGCGAGGAGTTCATCCTCGACTTCATCAATCTGGTGCCCCCCCAGGGCATCGTGACCTCGCGGCTGGTCACCAGCCCCGGGCACCTTAAGCGCATCATCCGGGCGCTCTCGGCGAACCTGGAGCGCTACGAAGAGACCTACGGCCCCATCCAGGAGGCGCCCGAGCCGGTAGGCGGAGAGGGCAGCGTGCACTGAGCCGGGAACCCCGACCTCCCATGTCCCGCCGGCACTCTGGGTACCTGCTGAAGACCTCCGCCCTGCCCCTCCTCGGGCTGGCCGGGCTGGCCGGGCTGGCCGGGTTCTGGCTGGCGGCGTGTCACTCGATCCTCCACTCGAAGGAGCCGGTCGCCGTCCAGAGCCTGACCGACGGCCCCACCCGCTGGATCATGCTCCCCGAGGAGGAGAAGCAGGCCCGGCGCCTGCGCACCAACCGGGAGGCGATCACCTTCATCGAGGACTTCTGGCGGCGGCGCGATCCCGATCCCCAGAAGCCGGGCAACCCCTTCGTGCAGACCTTCAACGAGCGGGTGGAGGCGGCCGACCGGCTCTATGGAGAGGGAGTGGAGCGCGGCAGCATGACCGATCGCGGGCGGGCCCTGGTCCTCTTAGGCCCCCCGCCGCGGCTCTCCTACAGCCAGAGGCCGGTGCCGGCCTGGGAGCCGGGGCGTTCGGGCGGCCATCCGCAGATCGAGAGTCGGAAGATCGCGTTCGAGACCTGGAGCTATACCGAGGCCGACCTGCCGCCCCGGCTCGTCGAGTTGCTCAAGAGCGAGGGACGGCCGGAGAAGGCGGAGAAGCCGGAGATCATCCTGGTCTTTGCCGTGGAGACGAGTCACACCACCCTGATGGAAGGCGCCAAGCTCCTGGACCTCGCCGCCCGCGCCACGGTGCGCGAGTAGCGCTCCGCGATAGGATGCGAGGCCGATGGACCGAAGGAGGAACCATGCGCTCTCCCCACATCTCCCTGGCGGCGCTGCTCGCCATCTCCCTGGCACCGCTGCCCGCTACCGCGGAAACCAAACCGGCCGCCAGGCCGGCCGGCGGGAAGGCCGCCGCTGCCCGGGAGCTCGCGGTCGTGCCTGACATCGAGCGGCGCCTGGCGCAATACGCGCCCACCCGGCTGGGCGCCGACCTCGCCGGCCTCTCCGCGGCCGACCGGAAGGCGCTCGGGCTCCTCGTCCAGGCGTCGAGCCGGCTGAACGACGTCTTCCTGCGCCAGACCTCGGTCCGGAACCCCGAGCTCGCGAAGGAGCTGGCCGCTCTCCGCGGTCCGGGGGCCGACGCGGCCCGCGCCTACTTCGAGCTCAACGCCGGCCTCTGGGACCGGCTGGACGGGATGAAGCCCTTCGTCGGCCATCACCCCAACCCGGAGGGGGCCGGCTACTACCCCGAGGATCTGACCCGGCAGGAATTCGAGGCCTGGCTTACAGCCCATCCGGCGGACAAGGAGCGCTTCACCTCCACGGTCACGGTGATCCGCCGCCGCCCCGGCCACCCCAAGGAGCTAATGGCCGTCCCCTATCCGGAGGAGTACCGCGCCTGGCTCGAACCGGCGGCAAAGGAGCTGCGCGCCGCGGCCGCGGCAACCGACAATGCGACCCTGAAGCGCTTCCTCGCCCTCCGCGCCGACGCCTTCCTGTCGAACGACTACTACGCGAGCGACCTCGCCTGGATGGACCTCGACGCCCCGGTCGAGGTGACGATCGGCCCCTACGAGACCTACAGCGACGGCCTCTTCGGCTACAAGGCCGCCTTCGAGGCCTACGTCACGCTCGCCCTGCCCCAGGAATCGGCGGCGCTCGCCCGCTACAAGGAGCGGCTCCCCTTCCTGGAGAAGAACCTCCCCCTCCCCGACGCGGACAAGAACCTGAACCGCGGCACCGAGAGCCCCATCCGGGTGGTCGACGTGGTCTACGCGGCGGGGGAGGCGACGGCCGGAGTGCCGGCGGTCGCCTACAACCTGCCCAACGACGAGCGGGTGCGCGAGGCCAAGGGCTCGAAGAAGATCCTGCTCAAGAACCTGATGCGCGCCAAGTACGACCAGATCCTGGTGCCCATCTCCCAGCAGGTCCTCGATGCCTCCCAGGTCCCCGCGGTCTCCTTCGACGCCTATTTCGACGAGGTGCTCCATCACGAGCTGTCGCACGGCCTGGGACCGGGGACGATCACCGTCGACGGCAAGAAGACCGAGGTGCGGCTGGAGCTCAAGGACCTCTTCTCGACCATCGAGGAGGCCAAGGCCGACGTGATGGGGATCTACAACATCCTGGCCCTGATCGAGCGCGGCGACATGCCGGCCGATCTGCGCCGCGCGCTCGAACCGACCTACGTGGCCGGCCTCTTCCGCTCGGCCCGTTTCGGCACCGAGGAGGCCCACGGGCAGGGAGTGGTGTCGCAGTTCAACTACCTGCTCGAAAAGGGCGCCCTGACCGTCGACGCCTCGGCCCACTTCCGCGCCGACTCCGAGAAGTTCCCCGGCGCCATCCGCGACCTCCTGCACGATCTCCTGATGCTCCAGGCGCGGGGGGACTACGCGGGGACCAAGCGATTCCTCGACAAGTACGGCCACGCTGGGGACGCGCTCAAGACCGCGCTCGGTCGCCTGCAGGCGGTGCCGGTCGACATCCGGCCGATCTACCCGTTGAGCCCGGAGGGCGCGGGGAAGTAGGAAGTTGCGGCCTTCATGTCGCATCCTCGCCCCGGCGGTCGGCGTGCCGATCGGCGGGGTCATCCTCTGGTTTCTTGCCTCCCGGAAGGTGAGGAGCTTCTTCCGGTCCCCCTCCTCTGGGCTGAGACACGTCATTCCCATTTTTGACGTCGCAAGTTAGTTTTGCTAACATCTCCCCCAGAGGAGATGGCCATGCCTATCCACGAAGAGGAGCTGGGACGACGCCTGCGCCAGGCGCGGGAAGCGACCGGTCTGACTCAGGAGGAGGTCGCCGGCCAGATGGGGCTGGCGCGACCTTCTGTCGTTCAGCTCGAACAGGGGAAGCGGACGGTCTCGGGCCTGGAGCTCGATCGGCTCGCCCATCTCTACGGGCGTGACCTGCGGGACTTCCTGGCGGACGAGTTTCGAGCCGAGGACTCCCTGGTCGCCCTCTTCCGGGCCGAACCGACCGTCTTGCGGGACGAGATCCTCGGCGCCGTCCGCGGCTGCCTGGCCCTGGCCCGCGAGCTGGCCAATCTGGAGGGCCTGCTGGGGTTGGACCGCTCCCAGATCGGAGCGCCGCTCTACTCGGCGGCACCGCCGCGGACCAAGGGACAGGCCATCGAGCAGGGAAACCGGGTGGCCGGCGAGGAGCGGCGGCGGCTCGGGCTCGGCTTCCGCCCTCTGGGGGATGTTTCGGAGCTGTTGGAGGGAGAGGGGGTGCGGACCGCCATGGTCGATCTGCCGGAGGAGGTCTCCGGCCTGACCTTGATGGAGCCCCAGCTCAGCCTCTTCGTGATCGCCAACCGCCAGCACCATTTCCTGCGGCGCCGGTTCTCCTGGGTCCACGAGTACGCGCATGTTCTCTTCGACCGCAGCCAGAAGGGGACCTTGAGCCGCGCCGGAAACCAGGAGGATCTCCAGGAAGTCCGTGCCAATGCCTTCGCCGCCACCTTCCTGCTGCCGGAGGAGGGGGTCCGGGCTTTTCTCGCCGAGCTCGGCAAGGGCCAACCGCGCCGAGAGAGGCTGGAGGTCTTCGACGGCCAGCGAGCGGTTCTCGCCGAGAGCCGGGCGGAGCCCAGCTCACAGACCCTCCAGCTCTATGACGTCGTCCTCCTGGCCCACCATTTCCAGGTCAGCCGGCCGGCGGCCCTCTACCGTCTGCGCAATCTGCACCTGCTCTCCCAGCCCGACCTCGAAGCTTTGCTGGCGGAAGATCGGGCAGGCCGGGGGCGCTCGCTGGCGCAGCTCCTGCGCCTGCCGGAAGCGGAGTCTGCAGTGGCGCGCGAAGCGTTTCGGTCCCGCCTCCTGAGCCTCGCTCTGGAGGCCTATCGAAGAGAGAAGATCACCCGCAGGAAGCTCCGAGAGGTGGCGGACCTCGCCGGATTCTCGGATCTGGACGTCGATTCGCTCTTCGCCAGCACCGACCCGGACGAAGACGCCGTCGACGTCCTGCTGCCGGGGGATGAGGATTGACGCCGGGTGCCACAGCGCGGCCCGTGGTGACCGACACCTGCATCCTGATCAATTTCTCCATCCTCGATCGGCTGGACCTGCTTGGCGCCTTGACCGGTTTCGAGTTCCTCCTGCCGGAAGGCGTGGTCGCCGAGATCCTTCGACCGGAGCACCAACGCCGGCTTCGGCACGGCCTGGAGCGGGGCTTCTTCCGCACGATCGAATTCATCGGGCCCGAGGCCTTTTCGATCTTCGCCGATCTGCGCCGGGTCATGGGACAGGGAGAGGCCGTGTGCCTGGCCATGGCCGCCGCACACGGCTGGCTGGTGGCCTCCGATGAAAAAAGAGTCTTCCTGCGCGAAGCGCGCCACCGCCTCGGCCCCGGACGGATCCTCAACACTCCGGCTCTATTCGTACTGGCGATCCGCGGAGGGTTAATCACCGTGGACGAAGCCGACGAGGCAAAGCGTCAGCTCGAGGAACACTGCTTCCGGATGCGATTCGGCTCATTCCGGGAGGTTTTGGGCGTCCAGCCAGAGGGCTGAAATTCAGCCGCCTTGCTGTTAAGAAGCTACACAACCACCGAGGGGGCCGACGCCGAACACCGGCCAGAAGCCGTTCAAGATCAGGCCGGTGCTCACGCTGGCGCCCGCAATGGGAACGGCCTGGGCCCTTGCCACACTTCGAGATGCTTCTGCTCCAAGCGCAGCTCCCAAGAAACCAAGACCAATCCGCATAGCGTTGAGCTCTGGCATCCCTGCCTCCTGCAAGGCCTAGTTCCGGGCCGCCCAGGGTGTCGGTCTGTCGGCCCTGGCTGGTTAGACGCAGGTTAATTTGAGTTGGGCTGCCGGAATGCGGGCATAGCGACGTTCGGATCGAAGGCCGGAATGTGCCACGTGCGTGGGCTGACCTCTGTGCTGACGAGTCGCTCAGAGAGAAATGGCGAGAGATCTATGATGTCACCCTCATTGATAGCCGCACAGGCTTGAGTGATGCGGGTGGGGTATGCACCATTCAGCTCCCGGACATCGTGATTGGAATGTTCACAGCGAACTATCAAAGCCTATACGGTGTGCGAGACATCATGAGGTTCGCACAGACGGCGCGAAATAATCTCGCTTACGATCGCATGCACTTAGCAGTCGTGCCCTTGCCAGCGAGGTTCGGGTCGAGGACCGAGTTCCGTGAATCTCAAGAGTGGCTCGGCCGATTTGCCGAAGTACTCGGCGAATTTTATGAGGACTGGCTTCCAACTTGGCTAGATCCCCGCCGCATCGTGGAGGTTCTGAAGGTCCCCCAAATCGATTTCTTTGGTTTCGGTGAGAAACTGGCCGTAATAGAGCATGGCACAAGCGATCCTGATGGGATGGGTTTCGTATACGACAGAGTAGCCAGTTTGCTCTTCAACAACCTCCAAGATGCCGAGACTGTGTTGAAGATTGAGCCACCATCGTCCGAGCAGCCGATCGAGTTACGCCAAACAAGGAGTTCCGCGGACTACGAGTACGACGTGTACGTCAGCTATGCCCCTCAGCCCGTACTGAACGAATGGCTGCGGGACTTTGTCGAGCAGTTGGGCGAGTGGGTCAGCGTTGAGACGGGTTATAAACCGAGGATCTTCCTCGACTACAGCGCGGTGGTGCGTACGCGAATGGGGAACTTTCCAAGACAGGGAACAGGCCTCCCATAGCAAATCCCCATTGATACTTCCCATCCTTATCCGAGGGTACGAGATGATGCCCTCTTGGGCCAAGAGCCGGTTATATTTTGATATGAGAGATGTTCTTCTCCGTGTCTCCAAGAGGCAGTCTATGAAGATGGCCGGGCGGATCCAGCAATTGGCGGAGGCAGTAGCCAAATTAATCCTGGAGGTACCACCCTTCGACCCGAAGTGGACAGTGTCGCGGGGACCTCATCAGGAGGAGCTTGGCGCCAACTCTGGACTGCCGGAGGTTCCTTACAAGTTGACAGATGGAAAGGGCGACAAGTAGGGAGACGTTCGAGGAATGCGCCCAACCCCTGCATCCAGCTGACGCCGCTACGTGCCGCAGCTGATGCCGAGTGTTGGCCGCTGTGGCTCATTGGTGAAGAGAGAACTCGGGAATCGACGCGCCATAGGCTCAGTGGGAGGCTTGAATGCAGTCAGTAGAGCCTAAATCCACGCAGCTGAGCCGCGCCCGTTCGTCGCCTGCGACATCACGGAGGGACGGCTTGAGCGGAGGAGCGGCAAAACCGCCCTCACCTTCTTCATCGCCGACGTTCACCCCCTCCCCACGGGCGAGGTCGAGGTCGAGGTCGAAGGGGGGAGCCAGCCGTACACTCCTCCCGCCTGCGCTACCGGGTGGTCCGCCAGAGAGCGGGCTGGAAGGTCGCCGACGTGTTGGGGGCGCAGGCCCGCTAGGTTCGTCCTGACAGCAGATTACGCCCGGTTGCAGAGCGCGTTGATCCGCCGCGCGGTCTGCCGCACCTCCTGCCAGACCGCGAGGACCGCCTCGCTCGGCCGGGCCCAGGGCGAGCTCGGTTATCGCCGAAGCGTCGGGGCCGGCCGCCACGGAGGTGGCCGACATCGGATAGGTCAAGCTGAAGGGGGCCATATAGGTTCCCAGGCTGGAGTCGAGGCGGAACTGCGAATTGCTACGGAGAGGAATCATTCGACAACGGATATGACGATCTGAAGCTGTGGCTCAGTCGCAAGGGCTTGGCGAAGTTCCGGTGTAAGTGGAACCGGCACCTCAATCTTCTGGTCCTTGGAGGCATTGGCAACTCCAAGAGCACCACCTTTGATCACATCGATAGCCTTCATGCCAAGCACGATCCTGTCCTTCCAAGACCAAGCTTCGTGCCCAGAACCCACGATGACGAGCGAAACATCCAGCTTCTGTCGAAACCATTCGGTGACCAAGTAAGCCGTGATCAGCAGTTCTTCCTGCTTCTTACGGTCCAAGCGCTTACCGACTCTAACCTCGGTAACTCTCATGCGATCGACCACGAATTGCGCCGTGTCGGTGAATCGGCGGCTGTGATTGATGTCGAGGTCTACGACAGAGCGGTGTTTCTCGTCCCCACCCAGCGGAACAGTGAGCTTCATCGGGGACTGTACTTCAGTCGGCGCAGGTGGCGGCGCGGTGGGCTCGACGTGTTCCGCGCTGACTTGGGCGAAGAGAACCCCGCCGAGAGCGAGAAGACTTACTGCTAATATGAAAACTCCTGTCCTATGCATTGCTGCTCCTTTCCCGACGTCCCGCACAGCCCACCAAGTCCGGAGTCATCCGGCAATTGCCACCTCCGGGTCGAGGTAGCAATGGTCTGCTTAGTCTGTTGCGATTTCCAGAACCACTTGCAGTGTTGGCGTGCTCTCTTTCCAGAGAGCCTCCCATTCGGCAGGGCTGAGCTCCCATTCGGCCGTGGGGGCTTTGGGATGCGAAGTTCCGATCCCCATAGCGAACGTGCCGAGAGCGGTGGCGCCTCCTCCCTTCGTGGCGCCGATAACCAGATCGTCCCAGCGCTCGTGCCTCACTTCTTTGCCGTTAGACACGAGCGATACCGTCAGGTTGACGTGCTGACGGAGCCATTCCGTCGAGAGGGCTGTCGTTGCAGTGACAAGTATCTTGCCGTGCTTCTCCTCGCGGCGCAGGAGCACCACCCCAACCCTCGCCTTGTCACATACGTATCCCGCCGCATCGTTGTAGGCGCGGGTCGTACCCGCCGGGGTTTCATTGAACGCCTTTCGAGGCTTCCCAGAGGGAGACATGCTCGATCCGAGGGAGATGTCGATCAGCATTGGGCTCGGCACCTCCTTGAGGGTCGTAGACGAACCGGCTTGTGGGATTGCGCGATCTTCAGGTGTGGCTTGGCGCACCTGAGCAACGGCGAGGGAGGCGCAAAGCGCCAAGGCTATGCAGAAGGGTCCGCTCCTCTTCATTTCGAGGTCTCCTCAATCACCCCCCGGTGGGGAGGAACTTTCGATCCTGTGCAAGTATCATAGTCCAATGTATAGGAGCGGAGACCAGCGAACAGGGAAGAGCTACCAGTCTTGCCCCCCGTCAAGATGAGTGGGAGGCTGTTGCCTGTACGGGTGAGGCTACTGGAGCCGGGCGGGGCGGTTCTCCTCCTCCCGCCTGCGCTACCGGGTGGTGCGTCAGGGAACGGGCTGGAAGGTCGCCGACGTGCTGGGAGCGCGTTAGGGCTCGATCTGACAGTCCATTACGCCCGGTTGCAGAGCGCGTTGATCCGCCGCGCGGTCTGCCGTATCTCCTGCCAGACCGCGAGGACCGCCTCGCTCGGCCGCGCCGGGCCAAGCAGGTGCTGGAGGCGTTTCAGGGTCTCGTCGATTTCGCGCACCCGCTCCACGACCTGGGCACGCCGCTCGGCCTCTCCCTCGCGCTTGAGGCGCCAGGTAGCGCGGCGCAGAGCGCTGGCGTTGACCCGGCGGTTGAAGCGGGTGGCGGCGTCGCGCAGGACGTCGATCTCGTCCTTGATCTTGTCGTCGGTCTCGGTTGCGGCCTCGCCGCGATCCTTCTTCTGGCTGCGAAAATCGCTCCAGGCATCGGCGAGCCGGCCGCCGGCGTCCCCCAGCTGGTCGCCCAGCTGGGCGAGCTCCGTCATCGCCGAGGCGTCGGGGCCGGCCGCCCCGGAAGGCGCCTCGACCGGCTCGTCGTGGGCCGGTGGGGGAGAGGGCTCTGCGGCGGCGGGCGGCGGGGAGGAGGCGACGGTTTCGTCCCGCGGTGCCGCGGGAACCGGCGAGGGAGGCGTACGGCGGACGACGCTTTTCGCCGGCGGGGCCGACTCGGCGGGCGGAGAGAGGGGGGGAGCGGTGGCGGGTGCCTCCGTGGGCGGGGTCGGCACCACCTGGGGTGAGGGGGCGGCAGCGGGTACCGGGGGCGCCACGGTCGCGGAGGTGGGTTGGGTGATGGCGGCCTGGGCGGCTGGCGGGGGGACGGAGCGCTCGTGGCGGGTCCAGGTGATCCCCGCGACGAGGGCGAGGAGGAGGACGACGGCCCCCGCGATCCCGGCGAGCCAGCCGCGCGAGCGGCCGAGCCCGATCGCCCGGTAGGAGCTGGCGGCGGTGGGGGTCGGCGGGCGGTTTTCGGCGGCGGCGATCGGGGCGACCGGGTTGACTGGAGACGGGGGCGGAGTCGGGTGAGCCGCCTTGGCCACCGTGGGCATCGCGGCCTCGCCGGCCAGACCCCGGCCGCCGGCGGCGAGGCTCGTGGCCATGGCCGCGGCCGACTCGAAGCGTTGGAGTGGGAACTTGGCGAGCGCCCGGAGCACGATGCGGTCGAGCCAGAGGGGGAGGCCGGGGACGAGGCTGGCGGGCGGGGCCGGCGGGTCCTCCACCTGAGCGCGGATGGCCTCGTACTCGCTGCCGCCGGGGAAGGGGACGCGGCCGGTGAGCATTTCGTAAAGGACGATTCCCAGCGAGTAGAGGTCCGAGCGAGAGTCGACCTCCTGGCCGCGCAGCTGCTCGGGCGACATGTAGCGCAGGGTCCCCACCATGAGGCCGGTGCGGGTCAGGCGGTCGGTGCCGATCGCCCGCGCGATGCCGAAGTCCATGACCTTGATGTCGCCGGCCTCGGTGAGCATGAGGTTGTCAGGCTTCAGGTCGCGGTGGAGGATGCCCGTGCGGTGGACCTGCTCCAGGCCTTCGAGGACGGCGGTCGCCAGGGCCACGGCGCGCGGCCAGGGGAGCGCCCCTTCCTCGCGCAACACCTGGGAGAGGGTCTTGCCGCGCACCAGCTCCATGGCGAGGTAGAGCTCGCCGCCGTCCCGGAAGAAGCTGTAGATGGTGGCGACCGCCGGGTGGTGGACGCGGGCGAGGATTTTCGCCTCGGAGCGGAAGCGGTCGACGATCTGCGGCTCGGCAGCCAGGTCCGGGCGGATGGCCTTGATCGCCACCTCGCGATCCAGCATGACGTCGACCGCCCGCCAGACGGTCCCCATCCCGCCCTCGCCCAGCCGTTCGACGATCTCGTAATTGCCGACCACCCGGCCGATCATGGGTTCTTCCCCCCCTGCGTCGGTGCTCCTGTCCATCTATCTATAAGGATAGCGCGACGGGGGCCTGCCGGCGGGCATCGCCGGCCGCTCGGCGAGGACCGCGAGCAGTGCTTGACGTTCGCTCCCCTGTTCCTATCATGGGTGCGGCGCTCTCCGCCAGCCAGCCTCAGGGTATAGACTTCCGCCTACGGCCAAGCCGGTACCGGCCCAGGGAGAGAAGAGAGCGATGAGCGATCCGTCAGCCCAGCTGCTGCAACGCATCGTCTGCCAGTGGTGCCAGACCCAGAACGAGCCGAACGCCGTCGCCTGCCGCTCGTGCGGGGCGCCGCTCGACGTCAAGAACCTGGTGAGCGAGTCCGGATGGCGCGAGGCGCCCCGGATCAAGGACATGACCGAGATCCACTTCGGCAGCTCGACCTGCCAGGTGGAAGGCGAGATCGTACCGGTCGCCGAGATCAACTTGGGGCCCGGCGACTCGGTCTTCTTCGAGCACCACGTGCTCCTCTGGAAGGACGACGCCACCCGGATGAGCGTCATGCCGCTCTCCGGCGGCGTCAAGCGGGCGTTCGCCGGCATGCCGTTCATCATCAGCGTCGCCACCGGGCCGGGCCGGATCGCCTTCTCGCGCGACGCCACCGGCGAGCTCGTCGTCCTTCCCCTTCACCCGGGGATGGAGCTCGACGTCCGCGAGCATGCCTTCCTCGTTGGCTCCCACCACATCGACTACACCTACCTGCGGATCAAGGGGCTGCGCAACATCCTCTTCGGCGGCCAGGGGATGTTCATGGACCGCTTCATCACCAAGGGCGACTCCGGCCTCCTCCTCCTCCACGGCTATGGCAACGTCTTCGAGCGGACGCTGAAACCCGGCGAGCACATCCTCGTCGAGCCCGGCGCCTTCCTCTACAAGGACTCGACGGTCACCATGGACGTCGAGGCGGTGAAGCTCACCTCTGGCTTCTTCGGCGGCACGAGCATGAACCTCGCCCGCATGACCGGTCCCGGACGGGTGGGCATCCAGTCCATGTACGTCCACCACAACACGGAGTAAGGGGGAGGCGCCCATGTCGCAGGAACCGCTTCGCGTCTACGACTGCAACTGGTGCGGCCAGCCGAGCGACGGGACCGCCCTCTCCTGCCCGGCCTGCGGGGCGCAGGTCGACGTGCGGGCGATCGTCTCGAAATCGGGCTGGTCCGAGCTGCCCGGCCGGAAGGACATGGCGAAGCTCCAGTTCGGCCAGTCCTTCTGCCAGGTCGAGGGGACCTACGTGCCGGTCGCCGACATGAGCCTCGCGGCGGGCGACCGCATCTACTTCTCCCACCACGTCCTCCTCTGGATGGACTCCCAGGTCAAGGTCTCGGCGATGTCGATGAAGGGCGCCTGGAAGCGGATGATCGCCGGGATGCCGCTCATCATGACCCAGGCCGAGGGGCCGGGGCACATCGCCTTCTCGCGCGACGCCCCGGGCGAGCTGGTCGCCCTGCCGATCCAGCCCGGCCAGGCAGTCGACGTGCGCGAGCACCTCTTCCTGGTCGCCACCAGCTCGGTCGCCTACGACTGGATCCAGTCCGGCGTCTGGTTCACCACCAAGTCGGGGGATGAGACCGAGACCCACTATCCGCTCGGCATGTTCCTCGACCGTTTCACCTCTCCCCAGGTCCCCGGCCTCCTCCTCCTCCACGCGGCGGGCAACGTCTTCGTCCGCCAGTTGGAGCCAGGGCAGACGATCCTGGTCAAGCCGACCGCCTTCCTGTTCAAGGACCCGACGGTCCACATGCATCTCCACTTCGAGCGGCCGGCCGGCACCTGGCGGTCGTGGCGCTCCTGGGGCGACCGCTATATCTGGCTCCGCCTCAAGGGACCCGGCCGGGTCGCCGTGCAGTCCGCCTTCGAGCCGGTCGAGGACAACGGCCGCAATATCACCAGCCACTCGGGGGGGACGGAACGGCAGTGGTAGCTTGGGAGAGCGGCCGGCTGCGCGAGGCCCGGCAGAGAGTCCAGGCCGTACCCCCGGCGCCCCGCCAGGAAAGCCTCGGCGAGCCCAGCCCGGGACATCCTCTCCTGCAGCTGCAGCGCACCCTGGGCAACCAGGGCGTGCTGCGGCGCTTGGGCGTCGTCCAGCGCGACGCCGACCCGACGGCGGACAATGTCAAGGCGGCGGTGGCGTTGCTCAAGGACGTCAGCCCGATCAGCATCCATCAGTGTCTCTCCGCCGTGCAGCTGGGCGCCGGCAGCGCCACGGTGTCGACGGTCGCGGAGACGAGCGGTGGCACCGCCACCACCTCCACGTTCACTCTTGAGCTGAAAGTCGGCGCTCTCACCGGGCACAGCATTGCCGAGTTCCAGGGCGTCTCCCCGGTGAAACCGGGCGGTGCGACGCGCACGTATGCGATGACGATCACGATCGGCCCGGCCGCCGCCAGCATGCCGCCCCAGACGCTCGCGAGCCACCTCTACCACGAGGGCCTGCACATGCGGCTGTTCATGGACCGCGCCGCGCCCGGATCGAGCTCGGTCCATCTGTTCCGGATGGAAAGCTATCTCGCCCTGGCGCGCAAAAGCGCCAGCCACGCGCCGCTCCTCTCCGATCTCGCCGCCTACATGCAGAAGAACGGGACGGGCAAGTCCCTGAAGACCGCGCAGACCGAGGCAAACGACCTCGTCGAGCACATGATGGAGGAGAAGTACATCATGGACGAGACGGTGCGCAGCGGCCTCACCCCGAAGGTGCAACAGACCCCGAGCGATCTGTCGAGGAACTATCAGACCCTCACCACCCGCTGGCTAGTGACCTATCTCCAGAAGTACGGCGTCAGCACCGGCGATCCGGCGACGATCGGCACGCTGGCCGGGAGGTTGCGGGCCATCTGGATGGAGATCGACGCCGAGCAGCAGAGGCTGGCGCAGATCCCTGTGCTCGTGCCAAGAAGCTCGGGGCCGCCTTACCTGCCCCCCGAGCCTTCATAGAGAGTGGAGGAGCGACTTTACCGACTCGGCGGCGTCTGTCGCTAATCAGAGCTTCTTCCCTTTCGCCGGCTGCCCTGCGAGCAGGAACGTCTTGGGGTACCTCCCCTCGCCACAGACCTTGAACGAGCCGAAGTCTTTGTACCAGAGCCCATCCGGGGCTTCGGGCTCGGACTCTCGCCAAAGCTTCAATTGAAAAAGGTCCTCGGCGGTGATCTTTCGCTCGCGAAGCCGCTCGAACAGATGGTCCCGCAGTGCGGGAGGTAGGCCAGTCCACTGGATCTTCGGCATCAATCACCGAAAGTCATGCGGGCTAACTCCTCCTTGAGGCGGCTTTGCTCTTCCGGATCGCGGGTGCTTACGAGGCGATCCGTCAGCTCGAAGAAGTGCTTCTTCTCCTGCTCCCGCACCTCGAGCCCGGACTCGATCAACTCGACCAGAACCCGGTTGGCGCTCGTGTGGCCGGATTCCGCGAGCGACTTGACACGGCGGGCGAGGTCGGAGGGAAGGCTGACACTCTGACGGACGGGTCTTTCAGCGATCGACATGCCTCAAGGATACACCTAAGTGCACCAGAGTGCACCAGATCTCTTTCCGCGATCTTCAGAAACCAGGCTCAGGCGAGTGCTCATCTCGCAGCCGGTACAGCCGGTGCGGGATATAGGGCGAGCGCGATCGAGTCCTCTTGGCCTCTTACCTCATTATTCCATCCGGTCGCCAGAATCTCATAGCGGGCTCCGCCAACGACGAAGGTCCCAGGCACCTGATGGCCTAGGACCACATCGATCTTTCGCGTCCGGTAACACGAAGGGACTCCATCTGCGTTGCAGCTCCCGCGGTCCAGCCGATCGAGCTTACGGTCGGAGAGTTTTCTGTCATGGGTAAAGATTGCGGGGAGCGCAGCGCCTCCATCCGTCGTCCAGATGTACACCCGGACGTTGGAGGAATTATCTGTGTGGACATCTCCCACCGCGATGGCGACGCTGCCGGCGAAGGGCGCCGTGGAGAGGTGCACGAGGCTGAATTGGGGTATGACCTTGACGATCGGACGCGTCGCCGCTCGTAGCGGACCGGCGGCGGGCCTCTCTCTTGCGGCTGCGGAACGGAGTTGGTCGCGCTCAGTCGTGGCCGTGCTGAGCTGGGCCTGCAGGTCCTCGATACGTTTTTGCAATACGGGATCAGGGTTATTCGAGATCGCGATTTCGGGGCGAAGTCGGTCACGTTGGGTCGTGGCAGCGTTGAGCTGGCCCTGCAGCTCCTGGATGCGGGTGAGCAGAAAGCTGTGATCCGAGGAGGCAAGAGCCTCGTTTTTGCGGAGCACGTCGAGCTGGGATTCGAGGCCGTCGGCTTTCGCCTTCAAGATCTTCGCGTTTTGGCTCAAGAGCTCGAGCTTCGAGCTTTGCTCGATCGTGCCGTTGCGCGCCTTCTGGTATTCGGCCTGGGCCTGTTCGGCAGCGCTTTGCGCTTCACCCTGACGCTTCTGAAGGGTGACGAACTCCTCAATAGCGCGCTCTTTCTGCCGGTTGGTGAACCAGATCATCGCGCCTGCCACGACGATCGTGACCAGTAAAAGCAACAACGTGATCGAGGTGCGACGCCGCTGCCTCTGCTCGCGGCGGCGATCTGCCGCCTGTGACTCGCCGCTCGCGTCCAGAAAGGTCTGGACCTCGACGAACGGCGGATCGCCGGGCTGCGAGCACTGGAGCGCCCAGGCTACGTTCCAGTTTTCCTGGTCCCGCCGTTGGAGCACTCCCGACAGCGCCGGGTCCCGCCACAGCCCCGCATCTCTCGTCCGGTACCGGGCGACGTCCCGGGCCAGGTCGCTGTACCACTCCGCGCTTCGCGCCTCCTCCTTGATCCAGGCTGCGAGCCGGGGCCACTTCCGCATCAGGCTCTCGTGGGTGATGTCGACGACGGTATCGGGCTCTAGCGCTGATTTGGAGAGCATGAGCAGCGAGTGCTCGCGGCGGGCAAAGGTGGAGATGATGGCGTTCACTCGTCCCTGCGCGGCTTTGTCGGCGGCGTTGACGACGGCATGAATCGCGCCGAGCGTCTTCGGCCGGCGAACGATCCGGCCGCGCTCGGTCGTGGTCAGAGAGCGGAAGATCGCTTCCGCCAGTCGCTGGTCGGCTTTCGAGAGCTCCGCAAGGATTTCGTCACCATGACGACCCAGAGCATTGGCGATGCCGCCGATCTCCTCATAGTCGGACAGATCGATGCCGCCGTGGCCGCCGGCTCCCTGCCAGTGACGATAGGTCTGGAGCAACGCGTGCTGCAGCACGGGCAGCTGATCCGGATCGTCTCCGACGTCGTTGAGCAGCCGGTTCACCAAGCGAGGGGCGGCGTCGGTCTCTACGAGTTGCAGTGGCCGCACGATAGCTTGACGGCGCTCGTCGCGGGTCAGCCGGGGGACGAGATATTGGCTGCGATTGAGGGCTTCCGGCAGGCCGGGGAACTGCGCACAGTCGCCTTGGTATTCCGAGCGCATGGTGAGCGCCACGTAGATTGGCGCGTCGCTCTCGACGGCATGGAGGAGAAGGCTCACGAAGAGCGGTGCCTGACTTTCGCCGGGCTGGCTGTCGGGCGCAAAACGGAAGATCTCCTCGAATTGATCGACGACGACGAGCAGACTTTCGCCGGGCGCAAAACCGGCCTGGCGTACCGCCTCGACGAGGCCGCCGCTCGTCGCGGCCAGCGTCTCCCGGAGCTTCGTCACGTCCTGCGAGCCGAGCACGCCTTCCTGGGTGAGGGCCGCCGCCAGAGCGTCGATCGGCGCCGAACCGGGCCGCAGGATGGCGAACCGCCAACGCGACGTCGCGCTCGGTAGATAGCCCCGGAAGAGCGCCGGGAGGAGGCCTGCGCGCACCAGCGACGATTTGCCGCAGCCCGAAGATCCGACGACGGCGAGGAACCGGCTTTCGGAGAGGCGCCGCAGCAGCTCTTCAGCGTGCGTCTCCCGGCCGAAGAAGAGGAGGGACTCCTCGATTTCGAACGCGCGAAGGCCCGGGAAGGGGGATTCGAGAGCTGCGAAGATACCGATGTCAGACAGCATGGGCGATTCCTCCCGAGGCGCGCAGCGGCGCCAGGAACGGCTCGAGATCCCCAAGCCGGAACTGCGGGGAGTACGAGATGGCCTGGAGGTTGAACGTGGCCCAGGGGGCAGGATCGGAGACGAGGAAAGCCCGCGATTTGAACGGCCCTCGCTGGAGGAGTTTTTCCGCGAAGATGACCTCGGGCGCGACCTGCATCATCCAAGCCTCTGGCGCCGCGCTGCGGCACAGTAGGACGCCCTCGCAGGTCTGCATGAGCTTCTCGTGTCGTTGCCGCAGGTCCGCCGCCGAGGCCAGGTCGGCCCGCGAGAGAAAGACGTTCAGCCCCTCCCGCTGAACGATCTGCTCCTTTAGATCCGACGCGAGCCGAGTGTCCTCCTCGGTGGTGGCGTCGTGGACGATGTAGAGGCGCGAGACGCCGTTGGCGGAAGGCTGCGCCTCGGCGGTCGGCTTCGGTTTGAGCTCGGCCAGCACCTCCTCGACGAGGCGGCGGGCCGGACGGTCGGGCAGCAGCGCCCAGCCGGGAGGGAGTGTGACGCTTGGGCGGTCCGGACGTTGGCCATTCCTCAGGGCCTCGATCAGCCGGGTCTGGCTCGCGTCCGCCGTCCCGCCGGCGCCGGGGGCGAGCCAGAAGATCAGCCGCTGCTCCAAGTCGGCGGCCAATTGGATCTGTCGCTCGACGAAGGGGTCGTAGTCGGCACCGAGCAGGTGCACGGACAGCAACGCGTTCTCCAGCTCGCGGCGAATCAGGTCGTCGGCGAAGTCGGCGTTGCGGCGGCCGGCTGGCTGCACGTCATAGCCCTTGGTCCGTAGCTCCTCGCGGAGCTGCTTCCATACGTCCAGGCAGCTCTCCGAGGGAGAGCCCACGAAGACGCGCTCGCGCTCGCGGCGGAGTTGGCGCAGTGTCTGCGCAATAGCGTGGGCCAGGCTACCGATCGAAGAGCGGAAATCGTCCGACCCGGGTAGGAATTCGACGTCGCCGGCCGGCCCCTCCTCGCGGCGGAAAAAATTTTGGTTCTGGATCGCCGACAGGAAGTACTGGTGCTCGTCGTTCTGCCAGGGCGTCTTCAAAATTTTGAAGAACCGATTGCTGCTCTCGAAGGTTCCCGGCGTGGGGAAGAGCTGCCGGAAGAAGCCACGCTCCCGCGTGCACCAGTCCGAGTTCTCATAGCACGGCGAGAGCACCGCGAGGAAGGCCGCCGACCGCTGCACTCCGTATTCGATTTCGAGGTGCCAGTTCTGGCCGACGCGCAACCGTTTGGCGTCCTGCCACACCGAAACCCCCAGGCCGAGGCGACGCGACAGCTCTTCGCCAAGGCTCTTTTCGAAGGCCTGGATCCAGGCTGGATCTTCGGCATGTGAGTAGCTGATGAACAGGTCGTTCTCGAAGCCGGGCACAAATCCGCTCATGTTCCCACCGAATCTGCGACGGGTCGAAACGTCGCGGGTAGCTTCTGCCAGATAGTCCTATTTTATGGCGCGTCCCACGCGCTATGAGGTCTTAGACGGACGGGGCGGGAGATTTCCCGCTGTGAGAGGTGAAGGCTGGAAGAAAGACGAAGGTAGCTACGCCGTCCCGGCCGCTTCCGCCGCCCGCCGCTTGTCGCGGCTGCGGGTGGCGAGCGCCGCGGCGCCGACGCCGACCAGGTAGAGGGCCACGCCGGGCACCGCGAACACACACTGGTTGAAGATGTCCGGGGTGGGGGTGACGATCGCCGCGACGGTGAAGATGATCACCACCGCCCAGCGGAACTGCTTCATGAGGAAGCGCGGGGTGACGACGCCCAGGAGCGAGAGGAGGAAGAGGACGACCGGCAGCTCGAACATCAGCCCGAGCCCGAGGATGATCGTCATCAGGAAGCCGAAGTAGGTGGTGACCGTGATCACCGGCTGCAGCTGGTCGGCGCCGATCCCGAGAAGGAACTTGGCGGCGGCGGGGAAGGCCACGTAGTAGCCGAAGGCGCCGCCGGCGAGGAAGAAGAGGGTGGTGACGATCACGAAGGGCAGGGCGTAGCGCCGCTCCCGCGGGTAGAGCCCGGGGGCGATGAACTGCCAGGCCTGGAAGAGCACGAAGGGTGAGGCGACGAAGAGGGCCGCGAGGCCCGCCATCTTGAAGTACATGATGAACGGATCGGTCAGGCCGAGGAAGGCGAGCCGGGTGCCGGGCGGCAGGAACGGCTTGAGCGGCGCCACCAGAAAGGCGTAGATCTCCTTGGCGTAGCTCCAGCAGGGGAAGAAGGCGACCGCGATCCCGACCAGCGACCAGATGATCCGCTTGCGCAGCTCCTCCAGGTGCTCCATGAGCGACATCCGCGGCAGCTCTTCGGGAGCTGGCGGGAGGCGCGCCGGATCGGGGCTCATGCGGAGGAGGCCCGGGACCTAGCTCGGCTCGACCGGAGCCTTAGAGACCGCGGGATGCGGCTCGGGGGAGGTGCCGGGGTCGGGGACCGCGAGGTCGGAGGGGGCGGGGGGCGTCGCGGGCGTCGCGACCTCGGCCAATATTGGCGGGGCGACCGGCGGGGCCGGCAGCTCCGGCGGGGGCGCGATCGGGTTCTCC
>DASQPA010000334.1:0-4661 GCA_035644215.1 Thermoanaerobaculia bacterium | reverse complement strand
CCTCGCCGGCCTCGCGCAGCAAGGTGACACGCGGCTGCTCCTAACCAGCCGCGAAGCGCCGCCGGCTCCCCTTGACGGAGTGGCGATCCGCCTGGGTCCGTTGTCCAAGCGAGAAGGCCGGGCACTGATCGCGGGAGTCCTTGCCCAGGCGGGCCGAGCCCCTGCCGGCGATTCGACGGAGCGGAGGGTCGACGAACTGATCGAGAAGGTCGGCGGCCACGCCCGCAGCCTCGTCCTTTTGGCACCGCTCGTGGCCGAGCGAGGGCTCCAGGTCACGGCGGAGACTGTGGCGCAGGAGATGGCGGAGCTGGAGGCGAAGAACCCAGGGGTGCGCGAGTTCTCGCTTCTGGCGAGCGTGCGACTATCGCTCGATCGCCTGCCGGAGACTGCGCACCGGCAGGTCAAGGCGTTCGCCGTGTTTCACGGGGCGGTGAACTATGAGGTACTGGCTCAGGTGTTGGAGGTGCAGCCGGACGCGGCGCTGGCCCTTTGCCGCCAGCTGGTGGAGTTCGGCCTAGCCGGTGCGCAAGGTCCCTATCTTTTTCCCGACCCTGCGCTCGGTCCAGCTGTGGCGGTTGAAGTCACCGATGAAGAACGCTGCGGAATGGAAGAGCGGTGGATCGGCGCATCTATGAGATTGATCGACTTCCTCTACGAGATGCACTTCCGGGACGCCCAGGTGGCGATGGAGGGGACGCAGGCGGCTCTCCAGGATCTGATGGCGGCCATGGCGCAGGCGGAACAGAAGGTCGGAGCGCAAGTGTTCTCCGTCGAAATGGTAATGATGTCTGTAACGCGTCTGCAGACGCTGGGCAGAACCCTCGGGCGGCCAACTGTCCTTGCACAATTGGAAGAGTTGCGCCAGCGTTTGGGGCGCCAGCTCGAGGATTGGAGCCATGCGCAGTTTGAGTCGGCACGGACTGAAATAGAAGAGAAGCTTGCAACAGGAAACATTAGTGGCGCGCTAGCTTCTGCTACATCGCTTGATGAACGAGCCGAGGCTTCCTGGACTTCCTATCCGGAGGCCTACTATGACCGAGCACTAGCAAACCTTCTGCTGGGCCGAGCGCTGCGAACTGCTAGTAGAGCATCGGAAGCGCTTCTATACTTGGAAAGGCAGAGAAGAGATTCGCTGAAGAGGTAAGAGGTACTCCCGAAGCTGCCGACATGCTGGCCGCAGTCGCGACCGATATAGGAGATGCTTTGAGAGATCTCGGCCAATTCGACAAAGCGACCGAGGCATATCGGCGCGCAATAGAGCGCTCAGAGAAAATTGGTAATCGACGCGGTGCCGCAGTCAGTAATTTTCAGCTAGGAACAGTACATCTTATACAGGGTCGGCTGCAAAAGGCGTTAGAGGTCTATGAACAAGCGAGGCAGGCTTTTGAATCTCTCCATGAGCATACGAGTGTCGCTCAAACATTGCATGGCATCGGTACGGTATATGAAAAAGCCAAACAATGGGACAGTGCAGAGGCGGCCTATCAGCAGGCCCTTCGAATCAGAATCGAATCGAAGGACAAGGCCGGGCAGGCTTTGATTCTAGGCCAATTAGGCAGCCTCTACCGTTTGCAGCTCAGGCTTGAGGAAAGCGCAAAGCTTTTCCGGCAAGCGGCGGCAATTTCTGAGGAACTCGTTGATCCTCCCTCGCAGGCGCGTTCTCTTAATAACCTGGCGACTGTTCTTCTAGAGCTTGAGTCTCTCGCTGCTGCCCGAGAGGCTGCAACACGAGCACTGAAGCTCAGTGAATCCTTAGGGCATGTGGCCGCACCGTGGAAAACCTGGCATATCCTACAAAAACTCGAAGCACTAGCAGGTGATTTAGGCGAGGCGGTTAAGGCGCGTGCGCAGGCGATGAAGCTGTATGCTACCTACCGGCGAGCAGGCGGCGAACCGACATCCACTTCAGCTAGGCTCGTCGTCACAGTCGGCCAGGTGCTGCGATCGCAAACGGGCACGGAAGCCCTTGGCCTGATCCCGCCGCCCAAGCAGTTTGAAGAGATTGTGCTTCCGGTGCGCGACGCCCTCCTCGCGATCATCGGTGGCTCCCGCGACCCGGCACTCGCTCAGGACATCCGGCTTAATTACGACACCGCCGTAGAGTTCTCTCTACTTCTGGAATCCCTCGTGGGTTCTGAAGACCAGGAAGCCAGCTCCGCCAGGCCTTCATCTTCATAAGGCGAAGCGTCTCAGTCGACCAGTCCGTCCACCCCCACCCTCGACAGCGTCTTCGCCCCCGCCTACCTCGTCCGTCTCGCCGAGCAGGACGAGCCCCTCACGGCCGGCGAGGACGAGTACGCGAGCCCGTGGAAGTGCGAAGCGGTCCCGGGCCGCCCCGTCGCCCGTCGCCGTACTCCGCGCTTGGGAGGACTCAACCGCGGCGACCGCTCGAAGGGTCTCCTGCACCAGGAGACCGCAGCCCTCCTTGCCGTCGCCCTCCAGCTCCTCGCGCAGGAGCCGCTCTTCGCACCCTCAATGAAGGAACAGGCAGACGGCTTCGTCGTCGAGGCGGTCTACGGCGAACAAGGGAGGCCGGTCGCCGGCTGGCTCCGCCGCCACGAGCCGCGGGCGGTCGAGACGCTCCACATGCTCGAAGCCCTCGCGCGCTTCCCCGTTCTGCTCGCGACCCTCCTCGACGCCGCCGGGCCGAGCGCGGAGGTGCAGGCAAGGCGGATTTTGGCTCGACAGCATTCTGCGATCCACTGCCTGCAGCGAGTCACCGGCGGTGTGCAGCGAGTCGCCGGCTGCAAGCAGCGGGTCACCGGCGGTGTGCAGCGAGTCACCCGCTGCAAGCAGCAGGTCCTCGGCGGTGTGCAGCGAGTCGCCGGCTGCAAGCAGCGGGTCATCGGCGGCGTGCAGCGAGTCGCCCGCTGCAAGCAGTGGGTCCTCGGCGGTGTGCAGCGAGTCGCCGGCTGCAAGCAGCGGGTCATCGGCGGCGTGCAGCGAGTCACCCGCTGCAAGCAGCGGGTCATCGGCGGCACCCAGCGGGTCACCCGCTGCAAGCAGCAGGGCCGCCCCATGTTGGTGTAACCACAGAAAATAAAGCCCCGAATGGGCGACGGTCCGGCTCGTGTACGAAGGATCTGGGCGGGGGAGCAGAGGCTGTGCCCAGTGCGAGGCGCCCCCCTCCTGGCCTCCCCCCTGACCCAACCCGCCCCCTCCCAGGGGGGAGGGACCCACCGCCCGGCCCGCTCGGAGCCAAAGTTAGCGCCTATGGGGGTCAGGGCGTAGGCAAAGAGGAGGCGGCGCCCCGGCGGCGGGTAGGCGGGCGCGATGTGAGATGATGCCGGCGGTCCTCTGAAGTACGGATCGCCGCCCCGCGGTACCCGACTCTCCGGCCTCTTCGTTTCTCCGACGACCCTTTCCCCCGGCACGATCTTTGCGATCGGGTAGTGAACTGTCCCATGAGCACCGACCTGCGACTTCCCTCCTTCACCGACCTGCCCGAGCCGATCCGCGAGGAGATCTGGGGGGCCGAGCGGCTCGAGCAGCACGCCCTCGACCTGGCTGCCCTGCACCAGGTGAGGCCCGGACGCCGGGGGGACCGGCGGCTGTCGCCCCGGGTGCTGGAGAACGGCCAGGTCCTGCTCGACGCCTACCGGTCGATCGCCGCGGCGATCCGCGACGAACGGGACATCACGCCGGCGGCGGAGTGGCTGGTCGACAATTTCCATCTCGTCGACGAGCAGCTGCGCGAGATCCGTGAGGACCTGCCGCCCGGCTTCTACCGGGAGCTGCCCAAGCTGGCTTCCGGCCCCTTCCGCGGCTACCCGCGAGTCTATGCCCTGGCGCACGACTTCGTGGCCCACACCGACAGCCTGTTCGACGCCGAGATGTTGGCCCGGTTCGTCCGCGCCTACCAGAGCCGGGAGCCGCTCACCATCGGCGAGCTGTGGGCGATCGCCATCTCGCTGCGCGTCGTGCTGGTCGAGAACCTGCGCCGTCTGGCCGAACGGATGGTGCGCGCCCGGGCGGTGCGCGACCAGGCCGAGGCGCTCGCCGACCGCCTGCTGGACGCCGACCGGCCGGCCGACCAGGAGGCCCTGCTCCGGCGCTACGAGGAGGGGACCCGGGACGTCCCCTTCGTCGTCGTGCTCCTCGGCCGGCTGCGCGACCAGGACCCGCAGGTCACCCCGGCGCTCGACTGGCTGCACCGGCGGCTGGAGGAGCAGAGGACCACCGCCGAGGAGGTGGTGGCGGTCGAGTACCGGCGCCAGACGTCGATGAACGCCACGGTGCGCAACGTGATCACCAGCATGCGGCTGATCTCGACCTTCGACTGGGCAGGGTTCTTCGAGAGCGTCAGCCGGGTCGAGGCGGCACTGGCGGAACATCCCGGCTACCGGGAGATGGACTTCGGGACCCGCGACCAGTACCGCCACGCGGTCGAGGAGCTGGCGCGCGACGCGAAGCTCCCGGAGGTCCTTGTCGCCCACCGCGCCGTGCGGCGCGCCGCCGAGGAACCGGTCGGGGAGCGGCCGGCCGATCCCGGCGACTTCCTGATCGGCGGCGCGCGCGCCGCCTTCGAGCGCGAGATCGGCGCCCGCCTCCCCCCCGGCCGCGCCTTCGAGCGCGCCTTCCACGCCTGGGCGACGCCGGGCTACCTGGGGACGATCGTCCTCGTCACCCTGCTCCTCCTCGCCGTGCCGGTCGGCTTCGAG
>DASQPA010000333.1:0-12020 GCA_035644215.1 Thermoanaerobaculia bacterium | reverse complement strand
CTTCCCCTGCCCGTGCTGCCGGCGACGCTTGCGGGGGATCTCCCGCCGCTCGCTCGCGACCTGAACCTCTTCGGTCGCGCCTCGCTCTTCCATCTCCTGGGCACCGCCCATACGCCTCCCGGCAAAGCGGTCCTCGCCGACTGGCTCCTCGCCCCGGCCGCCCCGGAAGAGATCGCCGAGCGCCAGGCGGCGGTCGCCGAGCTCGCCCCGGCGATCGACCTGCGCCAGGAGCTGGAGGTCCGCGCGCGGCCGCTCGAACGGGTCCGCCCGGACCTGGAGCCTTTCTTCCGGTGGGCGGAGGACCGGCCTTGGCTGACCGGTTGGATGATCGGCCTCGCCCGGGTCCTCACCCCCTGGCCGTTCCCCGCCCTCCTCCTCTGGCTGGGGGGGATTCTGCCGTTCTGGCCCTTCCTCCTCCTGGCCGGCATCAACCTCGGACTGACCCGGCAGCTCGGCCGGCGGATCGCCGAGACCTACGACCGGATCTCGGCGCGCGAGGACGACTTCCAGCTCTACGCCGGAGCCCTGACCGCCGTTGCCGAACGGAGCTTCGCAAGCCCCCGTCTGCGGCGCCTGGTGGCGAGCCTCACCGCGGAGGGGATCTCGGCCGCCCGCGCTCTCGACCTCCTCCACCGCCGGGTGGTGCTCTCGGACGTCCGCCACGCCGCCCTCCTCCACACCCCGCTCCAGCTGCTCTTCCTGTGGGACTTCCACGTCCTGGCGCTCCTCGAGCGCTGGCAGCGGGATTTCGGGGCGCGGGCGAGGGGCTGGCTCAGGTCGTTGGGCGAGCTGGAGGCCCTGGCGGCCCTGGGCGACCTCGCCCACGACGAACCCGAGTGGACCTTCCCGGGGGTGGCGCCGCAGGAGACGATGTCGCCGGCATTGATCGAGGCGCGCCGCCTCGGCCATCCGCTCCTCGCCGGCACCGCGAGGGTGGCGAACGACGTGACTCTCGGGCCGCCCGGGACCTTCCTCCTCGTCACCGGGTCCAACATGTCGGGCAAGAGCACGCTCCTGCGCGCCATTGGGGTGAACGCCGTCCTCGCCCAGGCCGGCGGCCCGGTCTGCGCCACGTCGCTGCAGCTGCCGCCACTCGCCCTCGCGACCAGCATCCTGATCGAGGACTCGCTCGTCGACGGCGTCTCCTTCTTCATGGCCGAGCTGCTGCGCATTCGCCAGGTGGTCGACGCCGCCGACCGGACGAGAGCGGAGAAAGGGGAAGGCCGAGTCTGCCTCTATCTCTTGGACGAGATCCTGCGCGGCACCAACACCCGCGAGCGCCAGATCGCCGTCCGCCGGGTGCTCACCCATCTCCTCGCCCAGGGCGCCCTGGGAGCGGTCTCGACCCACGACCTGGAGCTGGCCCTAATCCCCGAGCTCGCCGCCGCCTGCCAGCCGGTCCACTTCCGCGAGAGCTTCGCACCCGGGGCCGAGCGGGAGGGCAAGCCGGTCATGACCTTCGATTACCGGCTGCGGCCGGGGGTGGCGACGACGGCGAACGCGTTGAAGCTGCTGGATCTGGTGGGGTTGGGGGAGTGAGCCGCAGCGGCTGACCGGCGAGCCGTCCCCCAGGCGCCCATGTGTCACTTGCCCTTCGGCACACCCAGGTAGGCTTCCGCCGCCCGGACGTAGTGCCACATCTCGTCGGGATTCCGGGACAGGGCCTTGGCGAACAGCTCCTCTCCCTTGTCGCGCTGCCCGTTGCGGATGTACCAGGCGCCGACCTCGGACTGGCCGGTGTCATCTTTCGGGTCGGCGGCCAGCGCCTTCTGGTAGCAGGCCTCGGCCTTGTCCTTCTCTCCCGCCTCGGTGTAGACGTCGCCGATCCGCTGCCAGTCGCTCCCCTGGGGCTTGGCGTTGGTGATCTGGTCGAACATCGCCTGGCCCTTCGCCTTGTCGCCGGACAGGTAGTAGACGCGCCCCACGGCGATCCGCTCCCAGGAGCCCTTGCCCGCCATCTTCTCGGCCTGGGCGAGGGCCGCCTGCCCGGCCTCCTTCGGCGCCTTGCCGCGGAACAGGTCCATCCCGCCGGCCTTGTCCTTGGCCCAAAGCCCGAGGCTCGTTCCCAGCAGGAGACAGATCACACAGGCCAGAAAGACGTTGCGGTGCTTCATGTCGTTCACCCTCCCTTGGTTTTTCCGGAATGCTATCCCAGTTCGGGGCTGCGGGCAGCGCCACGGGATGTCGTCGCGTGTTTACCGCTTCCGCGGCAGCTCGCCCGAGATCAGCTGGAGCGTCGTCTCGACCACGTGGAGGAGCGGCTTCTCGTCGGCGATGCCGCGGCCGGCGATGCCGAAGGCGGTGCCGTGGTCGACGGAGGTGCGGAGGAAGGGGAGCCCTAGGGTCCAGTTGGTGGCGAGACCGAAAGAGGAGGTCTTGACCGCGATCAGACCCTGGTCGTGATAGAGCGCCAGGACCCAGTCGAACTCACCGCCCCGGGCGCGGGCGAAGAGCGAGTCGGCGCTCTCCGGGCCGCGCACGTCGATCCCCCGCTCCCGCCCCCGCGCCACCGCCGGAACGAGCGTCTCGCCGTCCTCGGTTCCCAGGAGACCGCCCTCGCCGGCGTGCGGGTTCAGGCCCGCCAGGGCGATCCTCCCCCCGGCGTGGGCGTCGAGACAGGCCAGAGCCTCGTCGAGCGCCTCGGCGGTGATCCCACGAATCGCGTCGGCCAGCGGCAGGTGGACGTTCAGGAGCGCGACCTGGAGCTCGGGGGCGAGGAAGGCCATCAGGTAGTCGCGACCGTAGCGCTCCAGGCCGGCGGCCTCGGCCAGGTAGTCGGTGTGACCCTTGAAGCCGGGCAGGTGATGGGTGGCGATCGAGGACTTGGCGACCGGCGCCGTCACCAGGGCGTCGGCGGCGCCCCCCTGGACCAGGGCGATGCCGGCGTCGAGCGCGGCCATGGCGCCGAAGGCGTCCGCCTTCCCCGACTGGCCGAAGTTGAGGGCGCGTTCCACGCCCACCGGATCGACGGCGAGGATCTCGTCCGCCGCCGCACGCCGCGCCAGGTCTCCCGGTGCGGGGAGGCCGGAGAGCCAGGTCAGGCGATCCCAGGGGAAGTCGGGGAGGATCGGGACGAGCGCCTCGACCGCCGCCCGCTCGGCGAGGAGGAGCGGCTGCCAGGGTTGCTCCCCGTCGCTCCCGGCGAGGAGCTTCAAGAGGATCTCGGGGCCGATCCCGGCGGGATCGCCCTGGGTCAGGGCGAGGACCGGCCGCGCGTTCAGGATGAGGATTCCCGGTCGTCTTCGCCGTTGTCGACGCGGCGGCCCCGGCCGCGCCGGAGCTCCTCTTCTTTGAACATGTAGCGGATCACGTGCTTCTGGATCAGCAGGTTGGGTCCCTGATGGCGGTTCAGCTTGATCGAGCCCTTGTCGTACCACTCGATCCAGCCGCGCAGCTCCTCGTCGTTGACCAGGATGACGACCATCGGCGTCTTCGCCGCCATCTGCTTCAGGTAATAGAACTCCTCGGCGTTGGTCTGCTCGGGCGGCGTCTGCTTGCGGCGCACGGTCCGGGAGGGGAGCTCCTTTTTGAGCTCGTTCATGTCGGGGCGAATCAGCTTGCGGTTGGCCATCGTCCTTTAGGCAGGCACCACGGGAAGCGGAGACTTCCGGGCGTCCGGGTTCTTGGTCTTGTACTGGTCATCCTCGTAGGCCAGGCAGCAGAGCAGACGCCCGCACTGGCCGGAGATCTTCGACGGGTTCAAACTGAGGTTCTGCCGTTTCGCCATCTGGATCGAGATCGGCCGGAAGTCCTTGAGCCAGGTCGAGCAGCAGAGCGTGCGGCCGCAGATGCCGATGCCGCCCACCAGGCCGGCCTCGTCGCGAGCCCCGACCTGCACCATCTTGACCCGCACCGAAAAACGGGTCGAGAGGTCGCGCACCAGCTGCCGGAAGTCCACCCGTCCCTCGGCGGTGAAGTAGAAGGTCGCCCGCTTCCCCGAAAGGGAGAACTCGACGAGCGAGATCTTCATGTCGAGCGAGAGGGTGCGCACCCGCTCCTGGGCGTAGAGCTTGCCCAGGGCCTGCTGCTCGCGCTGGCGGTCGTAGGCGGCGTGGTCGGCCTCGTCGGCCGGCCGCAGGATGGGCCGCGCGGAGGACTTCTGGCAGGGCTTGAAGACCGGCATCGGCGACTGCTCGACGTGCCCGAAGGTGGGACCCGACTCCAAGTCGACGACGACCGTCTCCCCGCGAGCGTAGATCTGTCCTCCGGTCGAACAGAGCGTCAAGTTGGTCTCCTCCCGAAAACGGACCCCGACATAGGCATCCTCGACGGCTGTGGACATTCCTTTGAAGCTGCAACCCTGGCAACCGCTCATGGTCTTACCGATCCGTTGGCGTACACTGTTCTATGCACGATAGGTACCACCCTGGTGAAACGTTCGTTGTCAGAACGTTATCACGATCGGGTGACAGAGGCCCCCCCCGCCGCCCGACGAACACGGACACTCCACAGACGGACACGGACGAGGTTCCGGCCGCTGGTGTTCGTCCGTGCTCGTCCGTGTTCGTCGGGGGGTGGGTGGCGCCTACGCCAGCACCCGTTTACCGATGTCCCTGCGCAGCACCTTGCCGGGCCAGTCGACCTCGGCCACCGCGGCGTAGGCCCGTTTCAGGGCGGCGGCGAGATCGGGGCCGGTGGCGCAGACGTTCAGCACCCGGCCGCCGGCGCTCACCAGCTCGTCGCCCACCAGCGCGGTGCCGGCGTGGAAAATCTGGACGCCGGGGAGCGCCGCCGCGCGGTCCAAGCCGCCGATCACTTCGCCCTGGACCGGCCGGCCCGGGTAGCCCGGGCTGGCGAGGACGACGCAGGCCGCCGCCTCGTGCCGGAAGTGGAGGCGGGAGACGTCGAAGCTGCCGGCGGCGCCAGCGGCGAGGAGGGGGAGGAGATCGTCCTCCAGGCGCAGGAGCAGCACCTGCGCCTCCGGATCGCCGAAGCGGGCGTTGAACTCGAGCGTCCGCGGGCCTTCGGGGGTGAGCATGAGGCCGGCGTAGAGCACCCCCACGAAGGGGCGATCCTCGGCGGCGAGCCCGGCCACGGTGGGGAGGAGGATCTTGTCGACCACCTGGGCCGCGGCCTCGGAGCTCAGGATGCCGGCCGGGCTGTGGCTCCCCATGCCGCCGGTGTTGGGTCCGGTGTCGCCGTCGCCGATCCGCTTGTAGTCCTTGGCGGCGGCGAACGGCAGGATGCGCTGGCCGTCGGAGAGGGCCATGCAGGAGACCTCCTCGCCGGTGAGGAAGGCCTCGACCACCACCCGGTCGGCGCTCGCCCCGAAGCGGCGCTCCTCGAAGAGGGTGGCGAGCGCCGGCTGGAGCTCGCCCTCATCGGCGACGACGAGCACCCCCTTGCCGGCGGCCAGGCCGTCGGCCTTGAGGACGACGGGGAAGCCGAAGCGGCGGACCGCCTCGCGCGCCTCGCCGGCGCCGTGGACGACGGCGAAGGGGGCGGTGGGGATGTCGTGCCGCTCCATGAACTGCTTGGAGAACGCCTTGCTCCCCTCGATCTCGGCCGCCGCCTTCTTCGGCCCGAAGACCGGCAGGCCGCGGGCGGCGAGCTCGTCGGCGAGCCCGAGAGCCAGGGGGAGCTCCGGACCGACCACGGTCAGGTCGATCCGCCGCTCCTGGGCGAAGTCGGCCAGCCGGTGGATTTCCTCCGGCGCCAGGGGGACCGACCGGGCGAGCGCGGCCGTTCCCGGGTTGCCCGGCGCGCAATAGAGCTCGGTCAAGAGCGGGCTCTGCCGCAGCTTCCAGCAGAGCGCGTGCTCGCGCCCTCCTCCACCCACCACCAGCACCTTCATGCCGGCCTCCCGGTCGCCGCCGGTATCGCCGATTCCGCCGGTTCCGGCGGTTCTGGCGGCCGGGCCCCGAGGGCGGTCACCGCCATGACGTCCACGATGTCCTCGGTCGAGCAGCCGCGCGACAGGTCGTTGATCGGCCGGGCGAGCCCCTGGAGGAGGGGGCCGACGGCGCGCGCCCCGCCCAGGCGTTCGGTCAGCTTGTAGGCGATGTTGCCGGCGTCCAAGTCGGGGAAGACGAGGACGTTGGCCTGGCCGGCCACCGGGCTGCCCGGGGCCTTGCGCCGGGCCACCTCGGGAACCAGGGCGGCGTCGGCCTGGAGCTCGCCGTCGACCGTGAAGTCCACCCGCCGCTCCATCAGCAGCTCCAGGGCGGTCTGCACCTTCTCGACCCGCGGATGGGAGGCGCTCCCCTTGGTCGAAAAGGAGAGCAGGGCGACCCGCGGCTCCTCGCCCAGGAGGACGCGGCAGGAGGCCGCCGCCGCCTCGGCGATGTCGGCGAGCTCGGCCGGCCCGGGATCGGGGACGACGCCGCAGTCGCTGTAGATCAGCCCCCGGCCGTCGGCAAGGACCATGAGGAAGCAGGAGGAGACGATCTTCAGGCCCGGCCGCGGCCCCACGGCGCGGAGAGCGGCGCGCAGGGTGTCGGCGGTGGTCGCCTGGGCACCCATCACGGCGCCGTCCATCCGGCCGGTGGCGACCAGGAGGGCGGCGTAGTGGAGAGGGTCGCGCGCCAGGGCGAGGACGTCGGCCTCGCTGAAGCCGCGGGGGAGCAGACGCTCGCCCAGGTAGGCCGCGAGCGCCGGGAAATCGGGGTCCGTCTCGGGGTGGAGGAGGGGGACGGTCCGCGTTCTCCCGCCGAGCCCCGCGGCATGCGCCACCGCCTCCGGCGTGCCGACGAGAAAGGGACGGCAGAGGCCGGCCGCGGCGGCCTGCTCGGCGGCGGCAACGACCCGCGCATCCTCGCCCTCGGCGAGCACCACCGAGGCCCCGACCCGGCCGGCCCGCTGGCGCAGGCGGGCGAGGAGGTCCGGGGGTGCGGCGGCGGGGCTCCCGTCAACAGTCTCCATGTCAGGCTCTATCGGTTGAGGAAGGCGGGGTTCTCGGGCCGGTCCGTGCCAGTCCGTGCCGGTCCCTGATCGTCCGTGACTCTATCAGACGAGGAGGCCTACCCCTTGAGCACCATCAGCCCGGTCGGCTGCGGCACCCCGCCCCGGGGCTCGATCGTCACCGCCCAGACCTTGATCTGGTCGACCGGGGCGATCCGGTCGACCTGGACGCTGCCACTGCCGCGGGCGTCGACGGCGAAAGTCCCCGCCGGGACCGGCTGGTCGGTGATGAACCACAGCTCGTAGGTCTTGTCCGGCGCCAGCTGTGGCAGGTTGGCGGCGACGAATACCGCCTTCCGCGCCCGCGGATCGACGAAGGCGTACCCGTGCACTTCCGGTGCCCCCTGGAGGGCGGCGAGCGCGATGGGCCGCATCCCGGGGGCGGCGAGGATCGCCATGGCCTGGGCCAGCCGCTCGTTCTGCACCTGCGCCGCGGCGAGCTCGCGGCCAAGCCCGGAGACCTTCTGCGCCAGAACGTCGCGCTCGGCCCGCAGGTCGCCGGCCTCGCGCCGGGCGGTGAGCCAGCCGCCGCCACAGACGAGGAGGAGGACCGCGGCGGCGGCGAGCCAGCCCCAGCCTCCCCGGCCCACCGTACTGCGGCGCGTGGGGAGGGCCGGGCCGGTCGCCGCTGCAGGGGGCAGGCTGGCGAGGAGACGGGCGCGCGTCATCTCGGACGGGGGGACCGGCGCGACCATTTCGAGGAGCGCCTCCAGGTCCCGCTCCAGCTGGGCGAGCCGGTCCCGGCACTCCGGGCAGCCGGTCGCCAGGTGCTTCTCGATCCGCTGGTGGTCGCCCCCGTCGAGCGCCCCCAGGGCGTAGACGGAAAGCAGCTCCTCGAGCTCGGGGGAGTGTCCGGGAGGGGCCATCACGCCGTCAACACCTGTCGTAACTTGTTCATGCCGAGGTGGATGCGCGACTTGACGGTACCCAGGGGAGCGTCCAACCGGTGGGCGATCTGGGACTGGGTGAGGCCCTCGAAGAAGGCCAGCTCGATACACCGGCGCTGCTCGGCCGGCAGGAGGTCGAGAGCCGAGCTCACCTGCTCCTGGCGCTCCTGGGCCTCCAGCCCCGCCGTCCCCACCGGCGGGCTGGCGGGCGGCGGGCCATCGACCGAGACCTCGACCTCGCGCCGCTGCCGCGACTCGCGCGAGCGCAGCGTGTCCAGGGCGCGCGAGCGGGCGAGGACCAGAATCCAGCCGCGCGGGGTCGAGCGGCCGGGCTCGTAGCGGCTGGCCTGGCGCCAGACCTGGAGGAAGACCTCCTGGAGCACCTCCTCGGCTTCGCTTCGGCTGCCCAGGATACGGACCAGGAAGCCCAGCACCAGCGGCGAGTGTTGGTCGAAGAGCCGCGCGAAGGCCTCCCGATCGCCCGCGGCGATCCGGCCCATGAGGTGAAGGTCGTGGGCGGCGGTCGGATGATCCATGAGAGAACGTGACGTGGCGCGCGGCCAACCGAGCGGCGGGCGCCCGAGCCCGGAGCGTCCCTCTCCTCCTACGGGGTCGGGAGGTCGAAAGTCAGTGAAGCCCACAGGCTCTCCCAGTCTACCCCAGTCTCGCGGGGCGCCGGAACCATGTGAACGGTTTTGATCAACCAGAAGCCGCCCTCCGGCAGGGCGAGGCGCACCCGGCCGTCCTTGCCGGTACGGGCGGCGATCCGGCCGTCCGTGGCATGGAGCCCGAGGGCCACCACCAGGGCTCCGGCGAGCGGTTTCCCCGCGTAGAGCAGGCGGACCGGCAGCTCGGCACCGGGGCCGAGCGTATAGGGGTCTTTTTCCGGGATCAGCTCCAGGGTCATGCCCACCGGCCGGTCGAATCCGGGACTGGCGCCCGTAGAACCGGGCTCGCCCACCCGGAGCAGCGCCTTGGCGCAGCGGGAGAAGACCTCGGTCGACGGCTGGCTGCTCTCCCCCTGGCTCTGGCGCAGGTCGAGGATGCGCTCCAGCCCCTCTTTCCTGAGCGCCTCGGCGAACTTCTCGGGGGGGAGGTCGAGGCGGGTGCGGTGGCTGCGGTAGACGACCGTATAGAGGCCCGCCTCCGGCACCCGCACGAAGCCGGCCGGGTCGGACCCCGGCGGACCGGCGATCGGCAGCTCGGACCCCGCTCCCAACAGGACGAAGCGGTCGACCTGGGCGGCGTCGCGGGGCACCGGGTCGCCGCGCAGGTTCTCCCCCACCTTGAGGCGCAGGGCGAGCGGCGAGCCGACGGCCGGCCGGAAGCTCGACGGCACGATCCAGAAATCGTGGGCGGCGAGCGGCAGGGCGCCGAGCAGGGCCGCGATCAGGACCAGGCCAAGGACGATGGAGCGTCGAGCCAAGAGAGCGCCTCCAGAAGGTTCAAAAAGGGGGCGAGCGAAGAACCGTTCTCCGCTCGCCTTGAGGGGATAAGAGATTGTCGGTGTCGGGTTGCGCGACTAGCTCGGCGGCAGGCCGTTGGGACCGTTCGGCGAGCCCGGCAGCGGATCGCGCAGGTACGGGAAGGTCGACTGGAACTGGCTGACGTCCTGGAGCGTCCCGTCGGTGAACGGCAGGTTGCCGGAGGGGGCGTCGGCCGGGCTGCAGTAGACCCCGGGGAAGGCGTGGCAGAGGGCGCCCATGGCCACCCGCAGCGTGATGTCGACGACGTCGTCGCCCGGCCGGCGGCCGTTGGGGAAGCCGGCGTTGTCGCCGCCCAGGGCGCCGAGGTTGTTCTGGCTGGCCGCGGGGGTCGGCGCGATCGAGGTGTTCAGGCGCAGCTCCTCGGCCGGGCCACCGAGCACGTTCAGGCCGGTGATGCCGGTCAGGAAGGTGGCGATCAGGTCCTTGCGCGGGAAGTTGGTCGGCGCCTTGACCCCGGCCGAGCCGAAGAGGAGCTCCAGG
This sequence comes from Thermoanaerobaculia bacterium, assembly GCA_035644215.1. GTDB lineage: Bacteria > Acidobacteriota > Thermoanaerobaculia > Multivoradales > UBA5704 > DASQPA01. The sequence continues at coordinate 2,266 of DASQPA010000333.1, read as the reverse complement.
ATGGCCGGCAGGGTCGGGTTGGTGACGTAGTCGGCGAACTGACCGTCGTCCTTGGGGTGGCTGCCGTTGAACTTGTTCTTGTCCTTCAAGCCGATCACCAGCTCGTTGACCAGCGGCGCGCCCAGGCGGGAGACCTGGACGAACTCACCGCTGCCGGTCGACGGATGGTCGAAACCCGGGTTGTCGTTCTGGGTGGTCGTGCGCCGCACCGCGGCCGTGGTCCAGCCGCCGATGATCGGGTTCGAGCCCTTGGTCAGGCAGGTGGCCGGGACTTCGAGGATGATCGCGGTGACGTTCTTATCGGCGAGGGCGTCGGACTCGGCCGTGCGCGAGCCGATCGGGTTGTCGATGTTGACCAGGTCGAAGACCTCGCCCAGGTTGACCGAGAAGGGGTCCTTGCGCTGGCCGACGAAGACCCGGCCCGACCCGCTGCAGCCCGGAATGCTGACGTTGTAGATGAACTGGCGGGCATAGGCGCCGTAGTCGGCGAAAGTCTTCTGGCCGATGTTGTCGACCGGCTTCAGGAACCGTGTGCCGCCGCCGGAAGCGTTGGTGACGCTGTCGCCGGCGCCCTGGCCGCTGCCGTCCACCGCGCCGCGCAGGACGCGGATGGTGTAGCTCTCGACGCGGTTCAGAGTCGCGTCGTAGTTGCTGGTGATCGGCCCGGCGTTGATCAGGGGGATGGAGACGTTCTTGCCGCCGACCGGCAGCTGGATGTCGCGCAGCAGCTCGCCGAAGCGGAACTGGAAGGTGATGTCCTCGACCCCGTCGCCGGTGTTGTCGACGTGGATGCGGTAGACCGCGTCCGGGTCCATCGTGAAGTAGTTGGGGCCGCCGTAGGCGTCCTGGAGCGGGATGTAGTTGGCGACCAGGGTGACGTAGCCGGAACGGCCCGGCTCATAGCTGTTGAACAGGTAAAAATCGGTGCCGTCCACCTTCGGCATCTTGGTGATGGCGGGGGCCTCGCGGTGGCTGGAGGCCATGGCAGGGACCGCCGTGATCAGGGCGCCTGCCGCCAGGCAGAGCCCTCCCAACGCTGTACGCATCCTCATTTCGTCTCTCTCCTTCCGGGATGATGAAACGGTTCCGTTCGAACCGGGCCGGCCGCCGCCTTGGGCGTCCCTGCCGGCCATCTGTACACTCTCTACGGAGTCGATCCCGGACTGGATGAAAAGGGGTACTGAGAGATTTGAGAAAGGCGGGAAAGCGGGCTCAGGGCAGCTGGGCGAGGGGCAGGAGGGAGGCGCGCAGTCGGGAGGGTTCGCCGTCGTCCACCCAGGCGAGGAGGGCGTGATCGCCGGCCAGCCCCAGACGGGGGAAGGCGCTGGCGCGCACCGAGCGGGTGCCCGGCACCTCGAACGGCGGGCCGGCCGGGCCGGCCGGTTGGACGCGGCGGAGCCAGATCGCGGCCTTCTCAGAGCCGTCCTTCCCTGGGGTGTTCGCCGGCCCGGCCGGGGCCACCCAACTGATCACCGCCGCCTGTCCGACGAGCTTCACGTCGACCCGCCCCATCGGGTGTCCGCCGTCGACCACCACCTTGGGGCCGAAGCTCGCGCCGGCGTCGGTCGAGAAGGCGAGCTCGACCCGGGGACCGGGAGGCGCGGCGGTGAACCAGGCGACCACCACGAGCTTCCCGGCCGCCGCGACCGCCGGGCCGTTGACCGGGCAGCCGGGGATCTCCCAGCCGTCGGCGCCAACGGTGACCGGTTTCGTCCAGCCGGCGGCGGTCTTGCGTTGGAGGCTGATGTCGCGGATCTCTTTTTCCGAGCGGTCGCGGTAGACCACCACTGTCCCCGCCGCGGTGGGGGCGGCGGCGGTCTGGCAGCAGTAGCAGACCCGGTCGTCGAGCAGCTCGGCGGGACCGGGAGATCCGCCGGCGCCGCCGGCGCCGCCGATGCCGGCGGGTATCCGCGCCGAGCGCAGGCTCATCCGGCCGCCCTCCGAGCCTTCCGAGCCCTCCAGCCAGAAGGCTCGGAAGCCGCCGTCCTCGACGGCATAGGAGACGAAGCCGTGCTCCCCCGCCTCGGGATCGGCCTGGAGCGGGCCGAGCGGTTTCCAGGTCGCGCCGCCATCCGTCGAGCGCGCCAGCTGGGCGGTGTCGGTCTCCCCGTGCTTGACCAGCCAGTGGGCGAGGACCTCCCCGCCCGGCCCGGCGACCGCGCCGGGGAAGTCGGCCCAGTTGGCGAACAGGTCGGCCCCCCGGGCGACGGTGACCGGCGGCGACCAACCGGCGGCGCCGGCGGCACCGACGCCGCTGGTAAAGCGG
>DASQPA010000332.1:0-11061 GCA_035644215.1 Thermoanaerobaculia bacterium | reverse complement strand
GTGGAGGGCGAGGCGCTTGCCCACCAGGGGGCCGACGGCGGCGTCGACCTCCTCCTGGGGCGCGAAGCGGGTGATCCCCGTCACCACCAGCTGCGGCACCTTGACCTTCAGGGAGGACTCCGCCTGGAGGGAGCCGGAGAGGGCGCGGAATTCCCCGTCGCGCCAGGTGAAGAGGTCGAGCAGCTTCTTGGCAAGGTTCTGCTGCAAAAGCTTGAACAGCTCGACCGGGGTGACCTGCCCCTGCTCGACCAGCACCTCGCCCAGGGGCACGCCGCGCGCCGTCGACCGCCCGAGGGCGGTGGTGAAGTCGAGCTCGGCGAGCTTGCCCACCGTCATCATGTAGCGGCCCAGGGTCTCGTGCGCCAGGTTCGACCGGCAGTCGACCGGCACCCCCCCCTCCAGCACGATCTTCTTGCTCACCTGCCGGCGGCCGACCTCGAGCACCAGCGTCCGCTCGTGCACGGCGCAGGCGGTGAGCAGGACGCCGAAGGGGATCTCGGCGAGATTCCCCGCGCTACGGCGAGAGATGTCCAGCAGCTGTTCACCGGTGGGGATCACCCGGAGACCTCCTCGGTTCAGACTCGACGTGCCGGATCTGGCGCCCAGAGTATACCCAGGCTCGACCCCACCCCGCGATGGCACTACTATGGCGGGACCGCTTTCCGGGAGACACCCTATGGCCACCGCACCGCAGACCCTGCCCTCCACCGCCGAGCTGGCCATCGCCCGTGCGCAACAGCTCATGCGCCAATCCACCCTGCGCGAGATGATCGCCATGGGCGCCCGCCCCGGCGTGCTGTCGTTCGCCATCGGCCTGCCGGCGGAGGGCCTGTTCCCGGTCGAGGGGCTCTCCCGGGCGGCCGCCCAGCTGCTCGCGACCGACCGGCAATCGCTGCAATACGGCGTCCCCTATCCGCCGCTCAAGGCCCAGATCGTCGAGCTGATGCGCCTGCGCGGCGTCACCTGCCGCCCGGAGCAGATCTTTCTCACCTCCGGCGCGCAGCAGGGGATGGACCTCCTCGCCCGCCTCCTCCTCGTGCCGGGCGGGCGGGTGATGCTCGAGGAGACGGTCTACGACGGCATGCAGATGGCGGTCAAGCGGCTGGAGCCGGAGATCCTCGCCATCCCCACCGACCTGGACCAGGGGATCGACGCCGACGCCGTCGAGCGTCACCTGGCGGCGGGGCCCGCCCCGGCCTTCCTCTATTGCATCACCGACGGCCACAACCCGCTGGGGGTGAGCTTAGACGAGGCGAAGCGGCGGCGCCTGGCGGCGCTCGCCCGGCAGCACCGGATGCCGATCCTGGAGGACGACGCCTACGGCTTCCTCTACTACGAGGCGAGCCCGGCGCCCCCCCTGCGCGCCTACGAGGACGAGTGGGTCTTCTACCTGGGCTCGTTCTCGAAGATCCTCGCCCCCGGCCTGCGCCAGGGGTGGATCGTCGTCCCCGAAGAGCTGGTGCCGACGCTCGCCGCCCTCAAGCACGCGACCGACCTCGACACCCCGAGCTTCAGCCAGCGGATCATCTCCGCCTTCCTGGCGGCCGGCGAGCTCCCCGACCACATGGCCCGCCTGCGCGCCACCTACGGGGCACAGCGCGACGCCCTGCTCGCCGCCCTCGACCGCCGGCTCGCCGGGGCGGTGCGCTGGAATCGTCCCACGGCGGGGATGTTCGTCTGGGTCGAGCTGCCGGAGCGGATCGACACCGCCCAGCTGGTGCGCCCGGCGATCGAGGACGAGCAGGTGGCCTTCAGCCCGGGCGCCGCCTTCGCCGTCCGCGGCAGCCGCCACGCCGACCACTGCCTGCGCCTGGCTTTCGCCCACCTGACCCCCGAGCAGATCGAGACGGGGGTGGAGCGGTTGGCGCGGGTGATCGAACGGGCGCTCGGGTAAGATCGCGGGGAAAAGGAGACGGATCGATGACAGAAGCCAATATTGGCGGGATTGGCGGGAGTGGTGCCGATTTCGGCCACGCCCTCCTGGCCGAGGCCAAGCGGCGGCTGCTCGGCGAGTCCGTGCCCCGCCTCCAGAAGTGCCTCGGCCTGCTCTCCGAGGAGGAGATCTGGCGGCACCCCAACGTCGAGACGCCGAGCGTCGGCAACCTCGTCCTCCACCTCCAGGGGAACGTCCGGCAGTACATCGTCTCCGGCCTGGGGGGCGCTCCCGACCAGCGCCAGCGCTCGAAGGAATTCGCCGAGACCGGCCCGCTGCCGACCGCCGAGCTGCTCTCCCGGCTCGACGCCCTGATGGCCGAGGTGGAGGCGACCCTCGACCGCGTCGATCCGGAGAGCCTGCTCGCCAAGCGGCGGGTGCAGGGATTCGACGAGTCGGGCCTCTCGATCCTCGTCCACGTGGTCGAGCACTTCTCCTACCACGTCGGCCAGATCACCTATGTCGTCAAGTCCCGGCAGGCCGTCGATCTCCAGTACTACGCGGGCAAGGACCTCAACGCGACGAGCTGACGGCGCGTTCCGCGGTGGGCTGGCGGCTCGCCGTCGATCTTCCCCGTTCAGGTTCGGGCTGAGGCGTAGTCGAGGCTCCAGATGCGGAGGAGATCGCGGCAGCCGTCCTCGAAGCCCTGGCGGGTAAAGTCGACGCGTTGGAAGCCGCTCAGGGTCCAGGAGAGCTTCCTGAGCTCGCAGGGTTGATAGAGGATCGGTACGATCTTTCCGTCGTACCGGGTGTCCTCGAGAGCCGCGAGGAGCTCACGCTTGACCCAGGTGGAGCCGACGGCGGCGGGGGAGAGGATCACCGCGAACCAGTCACAGCGATCGAGCGCCTTACCGATCTCGTCGTGCCATTGCTGCGCCCCGACCAGATGTCGGGGACTGTACCAATATGGCACGTGGTGCCGATCGAGGACCTGCCGGAGCTGGTCGGCGAATTCTCGATCGTGGCTGGAGTGGGAGAAGAACAGCTCAGCGGGAATGGGCACGGGCCGCCGATCCCTCAGGGGAGGTCGCGGCGAGGAGGGCCGCAACCTGCCGTGCGGCCTCCGCCGGGGAACCGGAGACGGTCTTGAACCTCCGAAAGATCCAGGGCATCTCGTCGGTCGGTTCGACGATGACCGGAACGATGCGGTTCTCGAATCTCTCGGATCCCAGGGCGAATTGGGTCTCCCGCTGTACGGATTCGGAGCGGACGCTGGCGGGAGACACGAGAGCCAGCAGGACGTCGGAGCTCTCCAGGGCGTCTCCTATCTGGCGCTGCCAGTTGTCGCCGGGGAACAGCTCATGCACGTCGAGCCACGCCTCGACGCCGGAGGCTTCCAGCTGCTGGTGAAACTGGCGGGCCCACTCGCGATCCGCTGCAGCGTAGCTGATGAAGGCCTTCATACCTGTAGTATGGCCACGCGTCCAGAGTGCGTCAAGCGCGGCCGGCGTGTTCTTGAGTACAATCTTCCCCTATCGAAGCGCTTCCGGAGGATGGGGCGTTCGAGAAGAAGCTGCGGGGCTCCGGCGAGGCGAACGGTTCGCCGGGGAACGCCGCCCTGAAATAGGGGAAGGGTTCCCCGAAATTGGGGAGCTCTTCCCCGTTTTGGGGGAACCCTTCCCTCAAATGGGGCGACTCTTCCCCGAAAATCGGGGAACCCTTCCCCGTTTTCGGGGAACCCTTCCCCAAAATTGGGGAACACCTCCCCGAAATTGGGGAGCTCTTCCCCGATCTTGGGGAACCCTTCCCCAATTTCGGGGAACTCTTCCCCAAAAACGGGGAACCCTTCCCCGAGATCGGGCGACGCTTCCCCAAAATCGGGCAACCCTTCCCCAACTTCCCCGAAGTGCTCCGCGTCTTCCCGGAATCGCGGGCTAGAGGGGGGAGGACGCTTGTAGGGGATGATAACCCTATGCGGAGACGTCCCGCAGTCCCCGCGGACTGCGCAGGGTATCGTTCAGGACCTGGGACGTCTCTACCTCCTTCGTCGAACCTCTTCGCATGCCGAATTCTCCGCTTTCCGGTGACCGCTCCCCGCCTCCGGGTACATCTCCATCAATGGACCTGGAGAGTGAGGTGGAGGAGATCGCGCCGCGGCTGCTGCGGTACTGCCTGGGGGAGACCGGGGACCGCGGCCTGGCCGAGGAGGCGGCGCAGGAGGGGCTGACGGCCCTCGTCCAGCGCTGGCGGCGGCAGGGACCGCCGGAGTCGCCGGCGGCTTTTGCCTTCGCCATCGCGCGGCGCCGCGCCTGGCGGTTGAAGCTCCGTCGGCGGCTGTTCGAGCCGCTCCAGGCCCTGCTCGACGGCCATCGCCCCAGCCCCCTCCCCGGTCCGGAGGTGGAGGCGGCCGGGCGGACCGCCCTGGACCGTACCCTGAAAGCCCTGCAACGGCTCCCGGGCCGCGACCGCGAGGCCCTCCTGGTCGTCGCCGCCGGGGAAATACCGCTGGAGGAGGGCGCCCGGCTGCTGGGCATCTCGAAGTCCGCGCTCAAGATGCGCCTGCACCGGGCCCGCCAGCGCTTGCAATCTTTGCTCGAGGAGAAGCGATGAAGACGTTCGATCCCGAGGAAACCTTGGCCGGGGCGGCCGGGCTCGACGAGAGTCTGCGGCATGCCCTCGACCTCCCTCCGGAGACGGCGGCGCGGGTGATCCGCGGCGCGCTCGGGGCCGCCCCCCAGCCGGCTCGCCCGCCGGCCCGGCGCGGGCTGCCGCGCTGGCTGCCAGTCGCCGCGGCCCTGGTCCTCTCCCTGGTCCTTGTGCTCTTCCTGGCCCGGGAGCCGGCGCCGCCGGCCCCCCGCCGGGCCTCGATCACCAACGTCGGCGACATCGTCATCGCCACCACCCCGGAAGGGGAGGGCCGGCTCCTCCGTTCGGCGGGGAGCGAGCCCACGCCGTCCGGTTCCACTCTCATCATCCGCCGTGGAGGAACGCCATGAAATCCCCTGCCCCTCGCTTCGCCATCACCCTGGCCCTCCTGGCCGGCCCCTTCGCGGCTCGTGCGCTCCTCGCGGCTCCCCCGGCGCTCGACGAGCGGATCGACATCAAGCTCACGGGCGCCGCCGCCGGCGAGGTCTTCCGGAGCTTCGGCCAGCTCACCGGCATGCAGGCGGTCGTCGATCCGGCCCTGCGCGGCCAGATCTCGATCGTGCTGGAGCATGTGCGGGTGCGCACCGCTCTGGACGCTGCCTGCGAGAGCCTCGACTGCCGCTGGGAGGTCCAGGAAGGCCCGCCGCGCAAGCTCGTCGTCTCGGCGCTGTCGGGGAAAAACCAGAAGCCCGCGAAGACCGTACCGACCGATCGCATCGACCTCAAGGTCACCAAGGCCGAGGTGCGGGACCTGCTCAAGACGTTCGGCGAGATGGTGAACGCCGAGGTCGACCTGGATCCGTCGCTGGCGGGCAAGGTGACCCTGGAGCTCGAGAACATCCCCTGGAACGAGGCCCTGGACACCGTCTGCCGGCAGGCCGGCTGCGACTGGTCGCTGTCCGAGGGGGAAAAGAAGGTCTTGAAATGCACGGCCAAGGCCGGCCGCAAGGCCCCCTGAGGCGCGGGGAGGAAAAAGCGAGGCTGGACCGGCACCCGTCCAGCCTCGGAGAGGCTGGCGCCCTTCGCGGGGGCGCCCTCTCCGTAGACACCCTTCCGCCGGAAATGTTGAGCCCGGATTTCAACCGAGCAGGCGATCGAGCATCGACTGCGCCCGTTCCGGGTCCTTGCAGTAGTGAAAGCTGTGGAAGTTGTAGGGGTGGCCGCCGTAGCGCGACTCGAACTCGGGATCGCCGAGATAGGTGCCGTCCAGGTAGCGCTCGAAGAGGCGGTGGGGGATGTTGCAGCTCGGCAGATAGCGGGTCGCCCCATGCTTCCAGAGGAGGAGGTTGACGATCGTCTCGTCGACCACCGGCGGGTGCTCGCCGTGGCGGTCGCACTCGCGGCAGACCTGCCGGCACTCGGCGAGGAAGGCCCGGCAGGCGGGGGAGAAGGCGACGGTGCACGAGTGGACGTAGGGCATGCTCTTCGCCGCCACCCCCAGCCGGGCCATCCACTCGCCGTTGACCTCGTCCCCCAGGTCGCGCGGATGGCGGGGGAGGAGCGGATAGGCGTCCACCGCGGGTGGGGCGGCGAAGAGGGCGTCGATCCCCCGGTTGGGGACGTTGTCGGCGTCGAGGTAGACCCCGTGCTCGACCTCGCTGTCGAGGATCGCCTGGAGCTTCAGATAGGCGACGTGCTCGCCGCCGCTCTCGATCCGGCGCTTGATCAGGTTCGGGGAATCGTAATCGACGTCGACGTCCACCCCGAAGACCACCACCGGCCGGGAGGAGAAGTGGGCGAGCCCGCGCACCAGGACCTCGGACAGCCGCAGGAACCGCCGGTCGGTGTGGGTGACGAAGGCCTCGGGGATCATGCCCGGAGCTCCGCCGTCCCCGGGATCGGCCCGAAGATCCGTTCCGAGAGCTCGCAGATCTCGGCGTCGAAGAGGCCGCGGTAGAAGGAGTCGCCGGCGCACCAGCGGAAGCGTTCGAGGACCGGCATCTCGCCCGCCCGGCCGTCGTAGGCGAAGCCGTCGAAGGAGTCGCCCCAGGTGGCCGGTCCCCAGGGGGCGACGGCGTCGCGGCCGGCGTCGGTGAAGGAGATCCCCAGGCGGCCGGCGAGCGCCTCCCGGTAGCCGGGCTCCGCCACCCAGCGGTTGTAGAGGACCGGGGTGGGGGCATGGCGCAGAAAGGCGGTCTCTCCCAGCACCTCCCGAGCGTACACCTTCCAGAGCCGCGCCGCCTTGGCCACCGAGTCGAGCGAGATGGGATGGACCGACCCGCGCGCCCAGCGCAGGAGCGAGGCAAGGTTGTTCCAGGGATCGCGCAGGATCAAAAGATCGAAGCGCCGCCCGCTCGCCCCCAGCCAGCGGTCGTGCTCGCTTTCGAAGGCGTCGGAAAAGACGGCGCCGAGCTCCCGGTCCTCGTAGTTGTAGAGCAGGAAATCCTTGGGCGCTGGCGCCCCGTCGAGGTCGAAACCGCCTGCGGGGCGCACCACGCTGTCCCCCCGGTAGCAGGAGGCGTAGGGGTTCTCCCCCAGCTTGCAGCTGTTGAGGAAGACGCCGCGGCCGGGGAGCTGGGCGAGGAGCCAGTGGACGACCGCGTGGCTCCCCGAACGGCGGAGAGCGGCGAGGCGGATCTCCAGAGTGTTAAGCGCCGGCGTCATCGCGGAAATGGTTTACATTCGATTTACAAATGTCAAGGGATACGGTCTTTTTATCCGATGTCTCGCGTGGTACGGTCGGCGCATGCTCAAGTCGCGATGGCTGTGGCTCGTGGTTCTCGTGCTCGTGGCGAGCGCGGTGGGCGGCTGGCTCTACCGGCGCAAGGTCCGGGCGGACCGCGAGGTGCACTATGACACGGTGGAGCTCGACCGCGGCCGCATCGCCGCCAAGGTGACCGCCACCGGTACGCTCTCCGCCCTGGTCACGGTCCAGGTCGGCAGCCAGGTGTCGGGCTCGATCGCCGGCCTCTATGCGGACTTCAACTCCACGGTGACCAAGGGGCAGCGCATCGCCAAGATCGAGCCCAGCCTGTTCGAGGCGGCCATGCAGCAGGCGCGCGCCAACCGGGTCGCCGCCCAGGGCAACCTCGCCAAGTCCCGGGCGCAGGCCGTCGACGCCGACCGCCAGGCCAAGCGCTTTGCCGCCCTCCTCGCCCGCCACCTGGTCGCCCAGGCCGACTACGACACCGCCCAGTCGACCGCCGACGCCGACCGGGCCGCGGTCGACGCTGCGGCCGGCACCGTCGAGCAGGCCAAGGCCCAGCTCCATCAGGCGCAGGTGAACCTGGCGTACACCGACATCATCTCCCCCACCAGCGGCACGGTGATCGCACGCAACGTCGACGTCGGCCAGACCGTCGCCGCCTCGCTCCAGGCGCCCGTCCTCTTCCTCATCGCCAGGGACCTGCGCAAGATGCAGGTCGACACCAGCGTCGCCGAGGCCGACATCGGCAAGATCGCCCCTGGCATGCGGGCGACGTTCACCGTCGACGCCTATACGGGCGAGCGTTTCACCGGCACCGTGCGACAGGTCCGCAATTCGCCGCAGACGGTGCAGAACGTCGTCACCTACGACTCGGTGATCGACGTCGACAACGCCCAGCTCAAATTGAAGCCGGGGATGACGGCCAACTGCACCTTCGTCTACGCCGAGCGCGACGACGCGCTGCGGGTCCCCAACGCCGCCCTGCGCTTCCTGCCGCCGCCCGAGCTCCTCGCCCAGCTCCACCCGGGCGGCCGTTCCGGCCGGTTCGGGCGGGGCGGACAGGGTGGACCCGGAGAAGGTGGAGAGGGCGGCGGCCGCCGCCGGGAAGGCGCCTCGGCGGGGGAGGACGGCGGGGGAGGCAGCCGGCGTGGGCCGGGAACGGGGGGGCGGAACGCCTCGCCGGACCGGCGCACCCTCTGGGTGCTGCGCAACGGCAAGCCGCAGCCGGTGCGGATCAAGATCGGCGTCTCGGACGGCTCGCTGACCGAGATCGCCGACGGCGGCGACCTGAAAGCGGGCGACCTCGTCCTGACCGGCGTCACCGTGGGGAACGAGGCCACCGCCGCCCCCACCCCCGGCCGGCCGGGGGCGCAGCAGCAGAACTTCCCGCGGCGGCTTTTCTAGCGGGGGAGACGGCGAGACGCGATGAGCTCCCTGATCGAGCTGGACGAGGTGACCAAGGTCTACCCCATGGGCGACGTCGACGTGCATGCCCTGCGCGGGGTGTCGCTGACCGTCGTAGAGGGGGAGTTCCTCGCCGTCATGGGCGCCTCGGGCTCGGGGAAGTCGACGATCATGAACATCGTCGGCTGCCTCGACCGGCCGACCACCGGGCACTATCGGCTGGCCGGGGAGGACGTTTCGCAGCTCGACCGCTACGCCCTGGCCAAGCGGCGCAACCGCACCTTGGGCTTCGTCTTCCAGAGCTTCAACCTGCTGCCCCGCACCTCGGCCCTGGACAACGTCGAGCTCCCCCTCCTCTACGCCGGGATGCGCACCCGAGAGCGCCACGAGCGGGCCCGGGCGGCGCTCGAGCGGGTGGGGTTGGGCGACCGCGTCAACCACCATCCGAACCAGATGTCGGGCGGCCAGCAGCAGCGGGTGGCGATCGCCCGCGCCATCGTCTCCCACCCCAAGGTGATCCTCGCCGACGAGCCGACCGGCAACCTCGACTCGGCGACCAGCCAGGGCGTCATGGCGATCTTCCAGGAGCTCGGCGACTCCGGCATCACCGTGGTGCTGGTCACCCACGAGCCCGACATCGCAAGCTTCGCCGCGCGGGTGGTCAACATGAAGGACGGCCGGGTGCAGTCCGACCTGCGCCAGGAGCCCAAGGGCGCCGAGCCCCTGCCGGCAGAGGAGGTCGGGCCATGAACCTGTTGCAGACCCTGCGGGTGGCGATCCGGGCGCTCCTCATCAACAAGCTGCGCTCCTTCCTCACCACCCTGGGCATCATCATCGGCGTCGCGGCGGTGATCGCCATGGTGGCGATCGGCGAGGGCGCCAAGGCCCGGGTCGAGGAGTCGTTCTCCTCGATGGGCTCGAACCTGCTCGTCATCCTCCCCGGCTCGACCTCGGCCGGCGGCCAGCGCGGCGGCTTCGGCAGCCTGCCGACCCTCACCTGGGACGACCTGAAGGCGATCCAGACCGAGCTGCCGGCGGTGCGTTTCGCCGCCGCCCAGCTGCGCAGCAACGCCCAGCTCCTCTCCGAGGACCAGAACTGGAACACCAGCGTCTACGGCACGACGACCGAGTACTTCGCGATCCGCAACTGGCCGGCGGCCTTAGGGTCGGCGATGACCGAGTCCGACGTCGAGAGCGGCGCCAAGGTCGTCTTCCTCGGCAAGACGGTCGCCGACAAGCTGTTCGGCGTCAACGCCGACCCGGTCGGCCAGCTGGTGCGGATCAAGAACATCCCGTTCGAGGTCAACGGGGTGCTGGCGCCCAAGGGCCAGTCGCCCACCGGGCAGGACTACGACGACGGGGTCTTCGTGCCGCTGCGCGCCTTCCAGACCAAGATCCAGGGGGGCTTGCGCCAGTACATCTCCGGCTCGATCTACGTCAGCGCCCAGTCGGCCTCGTCGACCACCCTGGCCGAGAAGCAGGTCACCGACCTCCTGCGCGACCGCCACCACATCGGCCCCGGCAGCGAGGACGACTTCTCGATCCGCAACCTCACCGAGCTGGCGAGCGCCCAGGAGGAGGGGACGAAGACCCTGACCACTCTCCTCGCCAGCATCGCCGCGGTCTCCCTCCTGGTCGGCGGGATCGGGATCATGAACATCATGCTGGTCTCGGTGACCGAGCGGACGCGGGAGATCGGGGTGCGGATGGCGGTCGGCGCCAATCCCGGCGACATCCTCTCCCAGTTCCTCGTCGAGGCGCTCACCCTGGCGACCGCCGGCGGCGTGATCGGCGTCGGCAGCGGCCTCCTCGCCGCCGAACGGCTGGCGGTGCGCTTCGGCTGGCCGACCCTCATCCGGCCGGACATCATCGCCATCGCAGTCGTCTTCTCGGCGGTGGTCGGCATCGTCTTCGGCCTCTACCCGGCGCGCAAGGCCTCGCGCCTCGATCCCATCGACGCCCTGAGGTTCGAGTGATCGCGTTCCTCGCCCTCCTCACCCTCGACCAGGCGCTGGCCACCGCTCGCACCGGCCAGCCCCAGCTGCAGGCGGCGGCCGCCCAGACCGCGGCGGCGGCGGCGCGCACCGACGAGGCCCGCGCGGCGCTCCTGCCGCAGGTCTCGGGGACCGGCAGCTACCAGCGGGCGACGGCGAACTTCGTCAGCCGTCCGGGCGCCCTGCCGCGCCAGCTGACGACCGGCGGCGGCGGGAGCGAGAGCTTCGACAGCCTCGGCTTCTACAACTTCGGGGTAAACGCCAACTACCTGCTCTACGACTTCGGCCAGACCCGGAACCGCTGGCGCTCGGCGGCGGCGAGCCTCGACGCCCAGCGCGCCGGCGAGCGGACCACCGGGAGCCAGGTGCTCTTCACCGTCCGTACCACTTTCTTCCAGGCCCGCGCCGCCAGGGAGCTGGTCGGCGTCGCCGCCGAAACGCTCGCCAACCAGCAGAAGCACCTGGAGCAGACCGAGGGCTTCGTCGAGGTCGGGACC
>DASQPA010000331.1:0-12791 GCA_035644215.1 Thermoanaerobaculia bacterium | reverse complement strand
TGGGACGGCGGCCTCGCCGGCGAAGCCCTGGCAGCTGCTGACCCTGTCGGCGCGGACCAGCTCCGCCCTCGCTGCCGCGACGGCGAACCTCGCGGCCCACCTCTCCTCCCACCTGGAGCTCGACCTGGCGGATGTCGCCTATACCTGCAAGGTCGGCCGCCGTCCGTTCGAGCACCGGCGTGTCGTCCTCGGTCGCGACCTCCGCGAGGCGGCGCAGGCGCTCGCGGGGGAGGGCGCTGGCCACGTCCTGACCGGAGCGCCGGGCCGGGAGAGCCTGCCGGTCGCCTTCCTCTTCCCAGGGCTCGCCGACCACTACCCCGACATGGGGCTCGGCCTCTACCGCAGCGAGCCGCTATTCCGAAGCACGTTCGACCAGTGCTGCGAGATCCTCGCCCGCCGGCAAGGGCTTGACCTCCGGCGGGCGCTGTTCCCCGGCCTGCGGTCCCCGGCCGGACGTGGCGAGGAGGGAGGACGCCCGACGGGCGGCCTCGACCTCCGGCGGATGTTGGGCCGTGGCGGCGCGGTGGAGCTCCCCGGCGAGCTCGAACGGACCGCGGTCAGCCACCCTGCGCTCTTCGCCCTGGAGCTCTCCCTGGCGCACCTTTGGCAGTCCTGGGGCGTCCGCCCGCAGGCTCTGCTGGGCTACAGCCTGGGCGAGTATGTCGCGGCTTGCATCGCCGGCGTGTTCTCGCTGGAGGAGGGGCTCGTCCTGGTGGCGGAGCGGGCGCGGCTGATCGACCGGCTGCCGGTCGGCGCGATGCTGGCGGTCCCGATGAGCGCGCCCGAGGTCGAGCCTTACCTGGGGCCGGGGCTGTCGCTCGCGGCAGAGAACGGCCCGTCCCTTTCGGTCGTTGCCGGGACGCCCGCGGCGGTCGGCGACCTCGAGCGGCGGCTGGCGGGCGAGGGGGTGCTGCACCGTCGCCTCGCCGTTTCGCGGGCCTTCCATTCCGCTGCGATGGCGGAGGTGGCGGACGAGCTCCTGGCCCTCGTGCGCTCGATCGACCTGCGGCCGCCGCAAGTTCCCTACATCTCCAACGTCACCGGCACCTGGATCGACCCTGCCCAGGCCACTGATCCCGCCTACTGGGTGCAGCACCTCTGCCAGACGGTGCGCTTCGGCGCAGGCGCCCGCGCTCTCACTGGGGAACGGAAGTGGATCCTGCTCGAAGTCGGTCCCGGCCAGACGCTGGGCAGCCTGGCGCGGCAGTGTGCACAAGGAGGTGGCGAGCTCCTCGCTCTGCCGTCGCTGCGCCACGGCTACGAAGGGGAGGAGGACGAGGTCGTCCTGCTCAGGACCCTCGGCCAGCTCTGGCTGAACGGAGTGGAGGTGGACTGGGCGGGCTTCTACGCGGGTGAAAGGCGGCGACGGGTGCCGCTGCCCCCGTACCCCTTCGAACGGCAACGCCTCCTGCTCGAGCCCCGGGAGCCGGCAGGGAGCCCTGCCGCGGAGCTCTACCCGGCGAGGGGCCTCGCCGACCTCGGCGGCTCGCGGTCTCTGGAGTGCCCGGCACCCGAGCGCGCGGCTCGGGAGCGCGGTCCGGACCTCCGGCCGGACGACGAGGTCGAGCGGACCCTCGCCGCCCTCTGGCGGGAGCTGCTCGGGGTCGAGCAGGTCTCGGCCGACGACGACTTCTTCCAGCTGGGGGGGCACTCGCTACTCGGGCTTCAGGTCATCGCGGGAATTCAGCGGTCGCTCGGCGTCGAGCTGTCGATCGGCGATCTCTTCGCCGCCCGCACCTTTGCCCGGCTGGCCGAGACCATCGCGGTCCTCTCGGCGAGCCTGCCGCACGGGCAGCCCGGGATCGGCAGGGCCCGGCCGCTCGCGGCCGGCCGGGCGCGGCTCTTTCCGCTCTCCCTGACGCAGGAGCGCCTCTGGTTCCTCGATCAGCTGCAGCGCGGCTCCCCTGCCTATAACATCCCCTACGCCGTCCACCTGCGCGGCGCTCTGGCCCTCGGCGCGATCGCGGCGAGCCTGGGCAAGGTCGTCGGTCGCCACGAGGCGCTGCGGACGCGTTTCGTCCTGCATTCCGGGCACGAGGTCCAGAGCGTCGAACCCGCAGTCGAAGCCCCGCTCCGCCTGGTCGATCTGGAGGCCCTGCCCGGACCGCGCCGCTCGGGGGAGGCGAGCCGCGTCATGACCGCCGAGGCGGGGCGCCCGTTCGATCTCGCTGTGGCGCCGCTCCTGCGCGCCACCGCTCTCCGGCTCGCGCCCGAAGACCACCTTTTGCTGATCAACGTGCATCACATCGTCGCCGACGGCTGGTCGCTCGGCGTGCTGGGGCGTGAGCTGTCGCTCCTCTATGCGGCCCTGGTCGAGGGCCGGGCGCCGGGCCTGGGCGAGCTGCCGGTGCAGTACGCCGATTACGCCGCCTGGCAGCGGGAGTGGCTCTCCTCCACGCGTCGCGAGGAGCAGCTCGTCTACTGGCGGGAGCGGCTCGCCGCTCCGGTGGCCCTCGACCTGCCGGGCGACCGGCCGCGTCCCGCGGCCCAGAGCTTCCGCGGCGGAGAGCTCCCCGTCGTCGTGACCGGCGAGATCGCGGCGCGTCTCGTGAGCCTCGCCCGGGCGGAGAGGGCGACCCTCTTCATGGCCCTGCTCGCGTCGTTTGCGGCGCTGCTCTCCCGGTACAGCGGCCAGGACGACCTGGTCGTCGGCACGGTGGTCGCCAACCGCGGCCGGCCGGAGATCGACGGCCTGATCGGGTTCTTCGTCAACACGCTCCCGCTGCGGCTCGACCTCGACGGTGACCCTCCTTTCCCGCTGCTGCTCGGCCGCGCGCGCGAGACGGCCTTGGGCGCCTACGCGCACCAGCAGCTGCCTTTCGCCGCGGTCGTCGAGGCCCTCCAACCCGAGCGCGACCTGTCGCGCAGCCCGCTCTTCGACGTCATGCTGGTGCTCCAGGACGGCGCTGAGGAGGCGTTGCGCCTCCCGGGCGTGGACGCCGCGCTGGTCCCCCTCCACAACGGGACCGCCAAGTTCGACCTCACCCTGTCGCTCGCCCCTGTCACGGAGGGGCTCGCCGGCGGGCTTGAGTTCAGCTCCGACCTGTTCGATGGGACGACCGTTCAGCGCCTGGCGGAGCATCTCCTGAACCTGCTCCGCGGCTGGGCCGCCGTGCCGCAGCGGCGGCTGTCGGAGGTCGACCTCCTGGGCGCGGCTGAGCGCCGTCAGGTCCTCGCCGAGTGGAACGCCGCGGCCGCCGCGAGCGGGTTCCCGGAAGGCTCGCTGCACGGGCTGTTCGAGGTCCAGGCGGCGCGGACGCCGGAGGCGGTGGCCGTCCTCCATGGCGGGCTTGCGCTCACCTATCGCGAGCTCGACCGCAAGGCCGCGCGGCTCAGCCGGCGGCTGCGGCGCCTGGGCGTCGGCCCGGAGGTCCCGGTCGGGGTCTACTCCGAACGGCGGGCCGAGATGGTCGTGGCGCTCCTCGCCGTGCTCAAGGCGGGCGGTGCCTACCTGCCGCTCGACCCCGCCTATCCGGCACCGCGTCTGGCCTTCCTGCTCGCCGACAGCGCCGCGCCGGTGCTGCTCGCGCAGTCTCCCCTCCTCCCCTCCCTCCCTCCCTACCCGGGAACGGTGGTCGCGCTCGACGGGCAGGAGGTCGAGGAGCCCCGTGGAGATGCCGGAGCGAGCCCCTCGATCCATCCAGAGCAGCTCGCCTATCTGATCTATACCTCGGGCTCGACGGGAACCCCCAAGGGGGTGGCCATCCGGCATCGCGGGGCGGTCGCCCTGGTGAGCTGGGCGCTGGCGACCTACCCAGCCTCCTGGCTCGCGGGAGTGCTGGCCGGCACTTCGATCTGCTTCGACCTCTCGGTCTTCGAGCTGTTCGTCCCACTCGCGGCAGGCGGAACGGTGATCCTGGTCGACGACGTCCTCGCCCTCCCCGGCCTCCCGGCGGGGAATGGGGTCACTCTGGTCAACACCGTTCCCTCCGCCATGGCCGAGCTGGCGCGCGGCGGCGGGGTGCCGGCCTCGGTGCGGGCCGTCAATCTCGCGGGAGAGGCGCTGCGGCGCGAGCTCGTGACGCAGGTCTACCGGCTGCCGGGGATCCTCGAGGTCCACAATCTCTATGGACCCTCGGAGGACACCACCTATTCGAGCGGCGGGAGGGTCCCGCGCCGGCCGGCCGGCGAGCCCACGATCGGGCGTCCGCTCGCCGGCCGCTCGGCGTATGTGCTCGACCGGCAGGCCCGGCCGCTGCCCGCCGGTGTGCCGGGCGAGCTCTATCTCAGCGGTCCGGGTCTGGCGCGCGGCTACTTCGACCGTCCCGCCCTCACCGCGGAGAAATTCGTCCCCGATCCCGCGGGCGGCGCGGCCGGGGGACGGCTCTACCGGACCGGAGACCTGGCGCGTTGGCGGGCGACCGGAGAGCTCGAGTTCCTCGGCCGCAGCGACCAGCAGGTCAAGGTGCGCGGCTTCCGGATCGAGCTGGGGGAGGTGGAGGCGGCCCTGGCGGCGCACCCGGCGGTGCGGCAGGCGGTGGTGGTGGCGCGGCCCGAGCCGTCGGGAGGCCATCACCTGGTCGCCTACGTGGTGCCCGCCGGCGAGGCCGAAACGCGACCGGATGCGGCTGCCCTGCGCGATTTCCTCGCCCAGCGCCTGCCGGCGCCGTTCCTCCCCGCGCGGTTCGTCGCGCTCGACCACCTGCCGCTGACGCCGAGCGGCAAGGTCGACCGCCGCGCCCTGCCGGCTCCGGAGCCGGGCCGAGGGGAGGAGGGGAGGAGCGCTCCACGTACGCCGGTCGAGGAGCTCATCGCCGGCATCTGGGAGGAGGTGCTCGGGCAGGCCGCTGTGAGCGTCGACGCCAGCTTCTTCGACCTGGGGGGCCATTCCCTCCTCGCGACCCAGGTGGCGTCGCGGGTGCGGCAGTCGCTCGAGGTCGACCTGCCAGTGCGGACGCTCTTCGCGGCGCCGACGGTGGCCGCCCTCGCGGCGTGGGTGGAGGCGGCGCGGTCCGCCGGGCGCCAGCCCCTGCCGCCGATCCCGCGGGCCGACCGCTGCCGACCGCTGCCGTTGTCGCCGGGACAGCGGCGCCTGTGGTTCCTCGATCAACTGGAGCCCGGCAGCGCCGCTTACCACGTGCCGGTCCTGGGGCGCCTCGAAGGCCCGCTCGATGAGCGGGCCTTCTGGCGCTCGCTGGCGGGATTGGTGGCCCGGCACGAGGTGCTGCGGACGCGCTTCGAGCCGGCGTCCGGCGAGCCGGTGCAGGTCATCACGGCGCCGGGCTCGTGGCCGCCTTGCCGCGTCGAGCTCTCGGGTTTGCCCGCAGGCAGTCGGGAGCAGGAGCTGGCGCGCCTGGAGAGGCAGGAAGGGGCGCGGCCTTTCGATCTGGCGCGGGGCCCGCTGTGCCGCGCGATGCTCGTGGGGCTCGCCCGGGAACGGCACGCGCTGGTGCTCGTGCTCCACCACATCGTCTGCGACGGCTGGTCGATGGGGGTCGTCCTCGGCGAGCTGACGGCTCTCTATCGAACCTTCGTCACCGGAGAGCCCTCGCCGCTGCCGGAGCTCGCCGTGCAGTTCGCGGACTTCACGGTCTGGCAACTGAGTTGGCTGGCAGGGGATCGGCGCGTCGCCGAGCTCGCGTACTGGCGCCAGGAGCTCGCGGGAGCGCCGGCGCTCCTCGGGCTGCCGACCGACCGGCCGCGGCCGGCCGTGCAAAGCCTTCGCGGGCGGCAGGTCGCGGTCAAGTTGCCGTCGGCCCGGCTCGCCGGTCTCCAGGCGGTCGGCCGGCGGAGCGGGGTGACGCTGTTCATGGTCCTGCTCGCGGCGTTCCAGGTGCTGCTCAGCCGCCTCGGCGGGGAGAGCGACATCCCGGTGGGCACCCCGGTCGCGAACCGCACCCGGCCCGAGATCGAAAGACTGATCGGGTTCTTCGTCAACACGCTCGTCCTGCGCGGCCTCCTCCAGGCAGAGGAGCCGTTCGCCGATTTCCTCCGCCGGGTCCGCGCCACCGCGCTCGCCGCCTATGCCCATCAGGACCTGCCGTTCGAGACGCTGGTGGCCGAGCTCGCCCCCGAGCGCAGCCTGGGTCACAGCCCGCTCTTCCAGGTCATGCTGGTGCTCCAGAACGCGCCGCTCGCCGCCTTTGACCTCGGGGAGCTGCGCCTGTCAGCCGTTCCACCCGCGGGCGGCAGCGCGAAGTTCGACCTCTGCCTGTCGCTGGAAGCCGTGGGGGAAGGGTTGGCCGGGACGCTCGAGTACGCGGCCGACCTCTTCGACGCGACGACGGCACAGCGCCTGGCCGGTCATTTAGAGACCCTGCTCGCGGCGATCTCGGCGCCGTCAGAGGATGGGGAGGCCGGCGCGCGGGTCGGCGAGCTGCCGCTCCTCGCCGCGGGCGAACGCCGGCAGCTGATCGTCGAATGGAACGACCGGAGCCTGGCGGCGACGGCGGTGGAATCGCCCGTTCACCTCGGCTTCGAGCGCCAGGCCGGCCGCACGCCGTCGGCGATCGCGGTGAGGTCGGGTGGAGCCGCCCTGTCGTACGGCGAGCTCAACGCACGGGCGAACCGCCTCGCCCGGCAGCTGCGCGCTGCGGGGGTCGTCCCGGAGGTGCGGGTGGGGATCGCAGCCGAGCGCTCGCCGCGCATGCTGGTGGCGATCCTCGGCACGCTCAAGGCCGGGGGGGCCTACGTCCCGCTCGATCCCACCTATCCGCCGGAGCGGCTCGCCTACATGCTGGAGGACGCGGAGGCGGGAGCGCTGCTCATCGACCTCCCACCCTCTGCCCTGCCGGGCTGGGCCGAGGGCGTGCCGGTCCTCGGGATCGAGGCCGCGAGCGCCGGGGAGGGAGACCCGGGCAACCCGGAGAGCGGTGCGACCGGGGAGAGCCTGGTCTACGTGCTCTACACCTCGGGCTCGATGGGGCGGCCGAAGGGGGTCGCCATGCCGCACCGGGTGCTGGCCAACCTGCTCGCCTGGCAGCGGACCGTGCTGCCCGCGGCCGGGGTGCGGACCCTGCAGTTCGCGCCCCTGGGCTTCGACGTCTCCTTTCAGGAGATCTTCTCGACTCTGGGAGAGGGTGGGGAGCTGGTGATCGCTGACGACTTCGCGCGGCGGGACCCGGGCCTCCTGCTGCACCTCCTGGCGGACGAGCGGATCGAGCGGCTGTTCGTGCCGCCGGTGGCGCTCCTCCAGCTGGCCGAGGTCGCGGCCGCCGGTCCGCCGCTCGCGCTCTGCGACGTGATCACGGCCGGCGAGCAGCTCCGCGTGACCGCGGCGCTGCGCCGCTGGTTCCGCCTGCTCCGCGGCGCGACCCTCCACAACCACTACGGTCCCACGGAAGGCCACGTCGTCTCCGCCCTACGCCTCGCCGAGCCCGCGGACGAGTGGCCGGAGCTGCCGCCGATCGGCCGGCCGATCGACGGCCTCCGCCTCTACCTGCTCGATCGCCGGCTCCAGGCGGTGCCGGCCGGTGTCGCCGGCGAGCTCTATCTCGGCGGAACCGTCCCGGTGCGCGGCTACCTGCGGCGTCCGGACTTTACGGCCGAGCGCTTCGTCCCCGATGCCGTCAGCGGCGTGCCGGGAGCTCGTCTCTACCGCACCGGCGATCTCGCCCGCTCCCGCAGCGATGGGGTGGTGCAGTTCCTCGGCCGCAGCGACGACCAGGTCAAAGTGAGAGGCTTCCGGATCGAGCCGGGAGAGATCGAGTCGGCGCTGGCCACCTATCCGGGGGTGGCCGAGGCGGCGGTCCTGGCCCGCGAGGATCTGCGGCCGGGGGAGAGACGCCTGGTGGCCTACCTCGTGGCGGAGCCCGTGCCGGATGCGCGGGAGCTGCGCTCGTTCCTCGCCGCCCGGCTGCCGGAGCACATGGTGCCGGTGGCGTTCGTGCCCCTCCCCGCCTTTCCTCTGACTGCCAACGGCAAGCTCGACCGCCGGGCGCTGCCGGCGCCGGCGGAACCGGAGAGGAGCACCGCCGGCAGCTTCGAACGGCTCGGCGTGAGCGAGGAGATCGTCGCGGCGATCTGGTGCGACCTCCTCGGGATCTCCCGGGTCGGTCGCCGGGACAGCTTCTTCGAGCTGGGGGGACACTCGCTCCTCGCGACGCAGCTCGTCTCCCGCCTCCGCAAGTGCTTCTCGGTCGAGCTGCCGCTGCGCCGCGTCTTCGAAGTGCCGACCTTGGGGGAAATGGCAGCCCACCTCGAGAGCCTGCGTAGAGCAGAGGCGGGGGGCGAGGAGCGGTTCCGGGTACCCGCTCTGCGGCGGGTGTCGCGGCGAGAGCCTCTGGTGGTGTCGTTTGCTCAGGCGCGCCTGTGGTTCCTGGATCAGCTGGAGCCGGGGAGCCCGGTGTACAACATTCCGGCGGCTGTGGAGCTGCGAGGCCGTTTGGAGCGGTCGGCTCTGGCGGCGGCGTTCGGCGAGGTGGTGAGGCGGCACGAAGCGCTGCGGACCACGTTCGCCGAGGTGGGGGGCGAGCCGGTGCAGGTGATCGCGGAGAGCGTCGTCTGTTCCCTGCCGCTGGTCGATCTCCAGGGCCTGCCCGGGGTTCCGCGCGAGGAGGAGGCCGAGCGTCTCAAGACCGCGGAGGCGCGGCGGCCGTTCGACCTCCGAGGGTTCGACGGTGGCTCGCTGCTGCGGGTGGCACTCCTGGGACTGGAGGCCGAGCGGCATGTGCTTCTCCTGACGATGCACCACATCGTCAGCGACGGCTGGTCGTTGGGAGTGCTGGTACGGGAGTTCGGAGCGCTGTATGAGGCCTTCGTCGAGGGCCGGCCGAGCCCGCTGGCGGCGCTGACGATCCAGTATGCGGACTTCGCGTCCTGGCAACGGGAGTACCTGTCGGGCGAGTACCTGGAGTCGGAGCTCGCCTGGTGGCGGGAAGAGCTTGCCGGGATGCCCTCGCTGCTGGAGCTCCCCACCGACCGCCCCCGGCCCGCGGTGCAGAGCCACCGCGGCGCGTCACGGCACGTGCGGTTGCCGCTCGGGCTCACCCGGCAGGCGCAGGCGCTGGGGCGGCGCGAGGGGGCGACGCTCTTCATGGTGCTCCTGGCGGGGTTTCAGGCCCTCCTGGCGCGCTACAGCGGGCAGCAGGATCTCGCGGTAGGCTCACCCATCGCCGGGCGCACACACCGCGAAATCGAAGATCTGATCGGGTTCTTCGTCAATACGCTGGTGCTGCGCGGCGATCTTACGGGAGCCCTGCCTGGAGGCCGGGCGGGCGAGCTGTCGTTCCGGGAGTTGCTGGGGCGGGCACGCGAGGGCTCGCTCGGCGCCCATACGCACCAGGACGTGCCGTTCGAAAGGCTCGTTCAGGAGCTCGCGCCGGAGAGGAACCTCGCCCATGCACCGTTGTTCCAGGCGATGCTCGCTCTCCAGAATACGCCCTTCGGGGACCCGGAGATCCGGAGCCTGCGCCTGCGGGCGGTAGGCGTAGCCGGAACGACGGCGAGGTTCGATCTTGCGCTCGCTCTGACGGAGGAGGACGGCGGTCTCGGCGGGGTGATCGAGTATGCCACGGATCTCTTCGACGCCTCGACCATCGCCCGCCTGCTCCTCGGCTACGAGCGGCTGCTCGCCGCCGCCGTGGCCGCTCCGGAGCGGCGGGTCCGGGAGCTGCCGCTGCTCGGCGAGGCCGAGCGCCAACAGGTCCTGGTGGAGTGGAACGATACGGCGGCGCCGGGGGCGCCGGGGGTCATCGAGTTGTTCGCGGCGCAGGCGCGGCGCACGCCGGAGGCCGTGGCCGTGAGGCCCGCCGGGGACGAGGGGGCAGGCATCACCTACCGAGAGCTCGACCGCCGGGCGAGCCGGCTGGCCTGGCGCCTGCGCGCCCTGGGCATCCGGCCGGAGGTGCCGGTCGGACTGTGCGTCGAGCCCTCCCAGGAGCTGGCGGTGGGGGTGCTCGGAATCCTCAGGTCCGGCGGCGCCTTGCTCCCGCTGGACCCCTCCCATCCACCGGCGCGCCTGGCTTTCCAGCTCCAGGATGCGGCGGTGCCGGTGCTGGTGACCCAGGCTCACCTCCTCCCAGGCCTGCCGCCGCACGGTGCCGCGACTGTCCTGCTGGAGGAGGAGGCGGTGGGAGAGGAGGCCGGCGAGCCGGAACGGAGCCCCGCCCCCGGCGACCTCGCCTACCTGATCTACACCTCGGGCACCACCGGCCGGCCCAAGGCGGTGCAGGTGGAGCACGGCATGCTTGCCTCCACCCTCGCCGCCACCCGGGAGCGGTTCCGTTTCGCCGCGGACGACCGCATGCCCTGTCTGGCGGCCTCGACGTTCGACATCTCCCTTTTCGAGCTGCTGTCGCCGCTCCTCACCGGCGGCACGGCCGTGCTCTTCCCGCTGCGGCCGGTGCTGGACGTGGAGCGCCTGGTCGACCACCTGGGCGAGCTGACCTGCCTGCACGCCGTCCCGGCGTTGATGCGGGAGATCGTCGACTCGCTCCGGCGGCGCCGTGACGGGGGGCCGGTACCGGACGTGGCAAGGATGCGCGCCGTCTTCACCGGTGGCGACACGGTGCCGTCCGAGCTTCTGGAGAATCTGCGGGGGACCTTTCCGGCCGCCCGGGTGTGGGTCCTCTATGGGCCGACCGAAGGCACGATTGTCTGCACCGCGCACCCGGTGCCGCCGCCCCCTGTGCCAGCGCGCGCGCTGCTCGGCCGGCCGCTCGCGGGTGCCGTGCTCCATGTCCGTGACGAGCACGGCGAGCTGTTGCCGCCCGGGGTGCCGGGCGAGCTGTGGATCGGCGGCGCGGGGGTCACCCGTGGCTACTTGGGGCGGGACGATCTGACCGCGGAAAAATATGTGCGTCGCGGTGGCGCGCGGTTCTACCACAGCGGCGACCGCGTGCGGCGCCTGGCCGACGGCACCCTGGAGTTTCTCGGCCGCCTCGACCACCAGGTCAAGGTGCGGGGCTTCCGCATCGAGCTGGGAGAGATCGAGGCGACTTTGGTCGCGATCGAGGGAGTCCGCGAGGCGGTCGTGATGGTGCGCGAGGATCGACCCGAAACGGGGCTTGGTGACCGGCGGCTGGTGGCCTACGTGGCCGGCGACCGTGCCGCTGACTCCTGCCTCGTGCCGGAGACGCTGCGCCAGGCGCTGCGCGAGAGGCTGCCGAGCTACATGGTGCCGGCCGCCGTCGTGACGCTCGCGGCGCTGCCCCTCACCCCCAACGGCAAGGTGGACAGGCAGGCCCTGCCGGCTCCGGAATGGCAGAGCGCCGAGAAAACCTGGCTGGCGCCGCGGACGCCGGTCGAAGAGGTTCTGGCCGGAATCTGGACCGAGCTTCTCGGGGTCGAACGGGTGGGGGCTGCGGACCACTTCTTCGAGCTGGGCGGACACTCCCTGCTCGCGACGCAGGTGATGTCGCGCCTGCGGGCCGCCTTCCATGTCGAAATCCCGCTACGCGGTCTCTTCGAGACTCCGGTGTTGGCAGATCTCGCCGCGCGGGTCGAGGCGGCGCGGCGAGCCGGCGGAGGAGGCACGGCTCTGCCCCTGGTGCGGATACAGCGCGACGGAGATATCCCTCTTTCCTTCGCTCAGCAGCGTCTCTGGTTCATCGATCAGCTCGAGCCGGGCAGCCCGCTCTACAACATCGCCATGGCGTTCCGCGTCGAAGGGCCGCTCGACGCCTTAGTGCTGGCGCTCTGCCTCGGCGAGATCGTGCGCCGTCATGAGCCCCTGCGCACGGTCTTCGCCGCACCCGGGGGCTCGCCGGTGCAGGTGATCCGGCCAGCGGCCGGTTTCCAGCTTCCGGTGATCGACGTGTCGGGGCTGCCTGGGAGCCGGCACGAAACGCTGGCGCTCACTCTGGCCGGTGAAGAGGCCGGCCGCCCGTTCGATCTCGGGTCTGGTCCGCTGCTACGCGGCCTCTTACTGCGGCTGGCTGTATCCGAGGAGAGGGCGGACCACGTCCTCGCGTTGACCCTGCATCACATCGCCGGCGATGGCTGGTCGGTGGGCATCCTGGTCCGTGAGGTCACGGCTCTCTATACGGCGTTCGCCGAGGGCCGGCCCTCGCCGCTGCCGGAGCCGGCGGTGCAGTACGCGGACTTTGCGGCCTGGCAGCGCTCCTGGCTGCACGGCGAAGTCCTGGAGAACGAAATCTCCTACTGGCGCCGGCAGCTCGCGGGCCTTCCGCCGCTGTTGGATCTTCCCACCGACCGGCCACGGCCCGCGGTCCAGAGCTTCCGCGGCGCGTCATGGCCTGTATACCTGCCGGCCGCGCTGGCACGGCAGGCCGAAGCCTTGAGCCGGCGGGAGGGAGCAACGCTTTTCATGGTGCTCCTGGCCGGATTCCAGGCTCTTTTGGCGCGTTGGAGCGGCCAGGAGGATCTCGCGGTAGGCTCGCCCGTCGCCGGACGCACACACCGCGAGATCGAAGATCTGATCGGTTTCTTCGTCAACACGCTGGTGCTGCGCGGAGATTTGACCGGTGAGCCCTCGTTCCAGACGCTGCTCGACCGGGTGCGCGACACCGCCCTGGCCGCCCACGCGCACCAGGATGTCCCCTTCGAAAAGCTCGTCCAGGAGCTCGCGCCGGAGCGGAACCTCGCCCATCCGCCCTTGTTCCAGGTGATGTTTGGTCTGCAGAACCTTCCCGCCGGAAGCCTGGAGATCCGGAGCCTGAGCCTGCGGCCGATCAACGTGGCAGGGACGACGGCGAAGCACGATCTCACGCTCATGCTCACGGAGCAGGACGGCGCTTTGAACGGTACGATCGAGTACGCCACCGATCTGTTCGACGCCGCGACCATCGACCGCTGGATCCTCCATTACGAGCGTTTGCTCACCGCGGCCCTGGCGGCCCCCGAGGGGAAGGCTTGCGAGCTGTCACTGCTTTCCCCCGGCGAACGCCAGC
>DASQPA010000330.1:0-15996 GCA_035644215.1 Thermoanaerobaculia bacterium | reverse complement strand
AGCGCCGCGACGGGGGAGGGGGAGCTCGATCCGCCGCGCGACCCGCGCGAGGAGCTCCTCGCCGGGCTCTGGGCCGAGCTCTTCGGGGTGGAGCGGGTCGGCATCCACCAGGACTTCTTCGCCCTGGGTGGGCACTCGCTCCTCGCCACCCGCCTCGCGGCGCGGATCCAGCAGGCGCTCGGGGTGGAGCTGCCGGTGCGCGAGGTCCTCGCCGCCCCCACGGTCGCCGCTCTCGCCGCGCGGCTCGACGCCGGGAAGGCCCGCGACCGCGGCTCGCCAACACCGCCGCCAGCGCCGCCGCCGCTCCTCCCGGCGCCTCAGGGGGCCGGCCCGGCGCCCCTCTCCTTTTCCCAGGAGCGGCTCTGGCTGCTCGCCCAGATCGAGCCCGGCAGCCCGGCCTACAACGTGCCCATGGCGGTGCGGCTGGACGGCTGTCTGAACGTGTCGGCGCTCGCCTTCGCCTTGAGCGCGGTGGTCTCCCGGCACGCGGCGCTGCGCACCGCCATCGCGGTCTCAGGGGAGCGCGCGGTGCAGCGCCCGCTGCCCGCCCGGCCGGTGCCCCTGCCGGTCGCCGACCTCTCGGCATTGGCGGCATTGCCGGCGTGGCCCGCAGGGAGCCGGCGGGCCGCCGAGGTGGCGCGCCTGGCGCGGGGCGCGGCCCACCTCCCCTTCGACCTCGCGCGGGGACCTCTCCTCCGTGCCGGCCTGCTCGCCCTGGGTCCGGAGGAGCACGTCCTCCTCTTCACCGTCCACCACATCGCCTGGGACGGCTGGTCGACGGGGATCTTCCTGCGCGAGCTGGCAGCTCTCTACGGCGCCGCTCTTTCCGGGGAGCCGGCGCAGCTGCCGGAGCCGCGCCTGCAATACGCCGATTACGCCCGCTGGCAGCGCGCCTGGCTGACCGACGCGCGGCTGGCGGGCTCGCTCGCCTACTGGCGCGCGCGGCTGGCGGGCGCCCCCGCCGTGACCGAGCTGCCGGCCGACCGGCCGCGTCCGGCGGTGTCCGGCGGGAGCGACGGGAATGGCGGGAGCGGCACGCGCGGCGGGGAGCAGCTCCTGAGCCTCGACGCCGAGCTCGTGGCCGGGCTCGGGCGGCTCGGCCGCGAGCGCGGCGCGACCCTCTTCATGCTCCTGACGGCGGCCTTTAACCTCCTCCTCCACCGCCTGACCGGCCAGGACGACCTGGTGATCGGCTTTCCGATCGCCCATCGCGCGACGGTCGAGACCGAGGAGATGATCGGCGTCTTCGTCAACACCCTGGTCCTGCGCAGCACGCTCGTTTCGCGGGCGAGCTTCGCGGCCGTCGTGGCCGGCACCCGGGAGACCACCTTGGCGGCCTACGAGCACCAGGACCTGCCGTTCGAGCGGCTGGTGGCCGAGCTGGCGCCGGAGCGCAGCCTGGGCCGGGCGCCGCTCTTCCAGGTCATCCTGGCGCTCCAGAACACTCCCGAGGCGCCGCTGGCGCTCCCCGGCCTCGCCCTCACCCCGCTGGCGCTCGACGCCGGCATCGCGCGCTTCGACCTGTCCCTATCGCTCACGCCGCGCCCGGCCCGCGGAACGGGGCTCGCCGGCCGGCTGGGGTTCCGCCGCGAGCTCTTCGACGCCACCACCGCCGGGCGGTGGGCGGCGAGCTACCGGACCCTGCTCGCCGCCGCGGTGCGCGACCCAGAGAGCGCCGCGGCGCACCTGCCGCTCCTCGCCGCGGCCGAGACCGCGCAGCTGGTCCGGGAGTGGAACGACCCCACCGCGATCCCTGAAGGCGCGCCGCGGTTGGCCCTGCACGAGCTCTTCGCGCTCCAGGTCGCCCGCACCCCCGGCGCGCCGGCCGTGCGCTGCGAGGACGAGTGCCTGCCCTACCGCGAGCTCGACCGGCGGGCCGCGCTCCTCGCCCGTATGCTCCAGCGGGAGGGGGTCGGCCCGGAGGGGACGGTGGGCCTCCTCGCCGAGCCCTCGGTCGCGGCGATCGTCGGGCTCCTGGCGGTGCTCAAGGCGGGCGGCGCCTATGTGCCGCTCGACCCCGGCGCCCCGGCCGAGCGGCTGGCCGGGATGATCGCGGACGCCGGGATCGCCGTCGTCCTGGCACGAGAGGAATTTTTTGCGCGGCTGCCGGCGGGGGTGCGCGGGGTAGATCTCGCGTCGGCGGCTGGGGAGGAGGCGCTCCCGGTCCCGATCGCGGCGGAGAACCTCGCCTACGTGCTCTACACCTCCGGCTCGAGCGGACGCCCCAAGGGGGTGGCGGTGACCCACGGCTCGGTCGTCAACTACACCCTGGCGATCGCCGAACGCCTGGGTCTCGGGCCGGGCGCTCACTTTGCGATGGTGCAGCCGCTGACCGTCGACTCGTGCGTGACCGCCATCTTCCCGCCGCTCCTGACCGGCGGCTGCCTGCACGTCCTGCCGCGCGAGCGCGCGCTCGTCGCGCCGGCCCTCGCCGAGGCGTTCCGCCGATACCCGATCGATGGCCTGAAGATCGCGCCGTCGCACCTGGCGGCGCTCTGCGCCGCGGGCGACAGCGCCGCTCTGCTGCCGCGCCGCTGGCTGATCGTCGGCGGCGAGCCCTCGCAGCTCTCCTGGTTGCGCGAGCTCCAGGCCGCGGCGCCGTCCTCTGCGCTGTTCAACCACTACGGTCCCACCGAGGCGACGGTGGGGATGCTCCTGTACCGGGTCGGCGGGGAGGAGGGAGCGGGCTTTTCTCCGGTGGCGCCGGTCGGCCGGCCACTTGCCGGCGCCCAGGCCTACCTGCTCGACGGGGACCTGCAGCCGGTGCCGTTGGGGAGCCGGGGGACGCTCTATATCGGCGGCGCCTGCCTGGCGCGGGGCTATCTCGGCCGGCCGGAGCTCACTGCCGAGCGCTTCGTGCCCGACCCGTTCGGCCCGCCCGGCGCGCGGCTCTACGACAGCGGCGACCTGATGCGCCACACCGCGCGCGGCGACCTGGTGTTCCTCGGCCGGCTGGATCAACAGATCAAGATCCGCGGCTTCCGAGTGGAGCTGGGCGAGATCGAGGCGGCTCTCGCGCGCCACCCCGCGATCGGCGAGGTCGTGGTGCGGACCTGGGAGGAGGCGCCGGGGCGGGAGGGCCTCGCGGCCTACGTGGTGGCGCAGGGCGGCGGGCCGGCCCCGGCGCTCGCCGAGTTGCGGGCGTTTCTCACCGCGAAGCTGCCCGACTACATGCTCCCCTCGGCCCTGGTCTCCCTGCCGGCGCTGCCGCGCACGCCGCACGGCAAGCTCGACCTGAAGGCGCTGCCGGCTCCGCTGCCGGCAGACCGGACCGGAGACGAGGGGGTGGATCTCGCCCCGCGCACCCCGACCGAGGAGCTGCTGGCCGGGGTCTACGCCGACCTCCTGGGACGCGAGCGGGTGGGGGCCGGAGACGGCTTCTTCGACCTGGGCGGGCACTCGCTCCTCGCCACCCGCCTGCTGTCGCGCATCCGTCACCTGTTCGGCGTGGAGCTGGCGCTGCGCGAGGTCTTCGAGCAGCCGACGGTCTCCGGCCTGGCGCGCCGGATCGAGGGCGCGGATCGCCGCAGGAGCGGGCGGGAGGCGCCGCCGATCGAACGGCTCGCGCGGCGCGGCGATCTGCCGCTGTCGTTCGCCCAGCAGCGGCTCTGGTTCCTCGCCCAGCTGGCGCCGGACAGCCCGCGCTACAACGTCCCCCTGGCGCTCGCCCTCTGCGGGCGGCTGGACGTCCCGGCGCTGGAGCGGAGCCTGGGCGAGGTGGTGCGCCGCCACGCGGTGCTGCGCACCCGGTTCCCGACGGTCGCCGGCCAGCCGGTGCAGGTGATCTCTCCCGGGTCGCCACAGGTGCTGCCGCTGATCGACCTGGGCGGCCTGCCCGCGGCGCGACGGGAAAGCGTCGCGGGCGGGCTCGCCGCGGCGGCGGCGCGGCGGCCGTTCGACCTCGCGACCGGTCCCCTTCTGCGCACCGCGCTGCTGCGGCTTACCGGCGAAGAGCATCGAGCGCTGCTGACCCTGCACCACATCGCGAGCGACGCCTGGTCGCGGGAGGTCCTGGTGCGCGAGCTGGGCGAGCTCTACCGGGCCTTCGTGGCCGGCCGGGAGCCGACCCTGCCGGAGCTGCCGGTGCAGTACGCCGACTTCGCCGCCTGGCAGCGGAGCTGGCTCACCGGGGAGGTCCTGGCAGCCGAGCTGGCCTACTGGCGCTCTCGCCTGTCGGGCGCGCCGCCGCTCCTCGCCCTGCCGCTCGACCGGCCGCGCCAGGAGGTGTGGAGCGACCGCGGGGCGATCCGCCGGCTGGCACTCCCTGCACCGTTGTCGCCAGCCGTGACGCGGCTCGCCCGCGAGGCGGGAGCGACGTCCTTCATGGTGCTCCTCTCGGCGTTCCTGACGCTCCTCGCGCGCTGGACCGGGCAGCTCGACCTGCCCCTCGGCACGCCGATCGCGGGCCGCACCCACCTTGAGATCGAACCGCTGATCGGCTTTTTCGTCAACACCCTGGTGCTGCGGGTCGACCTCTCCGGAGCCCCCGATTTCGCCGCGCTGCTCGGCCGGGTGCGCGAGGTGGCGCTCGACGCCTACCTGCACCAGGACCTGCCGTTCGAGAAGCTGGTCGAGGAGCTCCAGCCGCAGCGCAGCCTCGCCCACGCGCCGCTGTTTCAAGCCCTGTTCGTGCTGCAGAACGCCCCGCCGGGGAAACTCGCCCTGCCCGGGCTGTCGCTCGCGCCGCTCCGGGTCGCGCCGGCGAGCGCCAAGTTCGACCTCACGCTCGCTCTCGTCGAGACGCCCTCGGGGCTCGCGGGCGGCTTCGAGTACCACCCGGATCTTTTCGACGGCGCGACGATCGCGCGCTTTGCGGCCGCCTTCGAGACTCTGCTCGGTGCGGCGCTCCGCGATCCGCGCCAATCCGTGGCGCAGCTGCCGGTCCTCGCTTCGGCCCAGCGCCACCAGCTCCTCGTGGAGTGGAACGGCCCGGCCGCCCCGTACCCGCTCGACCGCTGCCTGCACGGATGGATCGAGGAGCAGGTGCGGCGCACCCCCGAGGCGGTGGCGGTGGTGGCGGAGGGGGAGGAGACGGAGAGCCTGACCTACGGCGGCTTGAACGCGCGGGCCAATCGCCTGGCGCGCCGGCTGCGCCGGCGCGGCGTGGGGCCGGAGACGGTGGTCGCGATCTCCGTCGAGCGCTCGCTTGCCCTGATGGTCGGCCTGCTGGCCATCCTGAAGGCGGGTGGCGCCTACCTGCCGATCGACCCCGACGACCCGCCGGAGCGGCGGCGCTTTCTGCAGGAGGACGCCGGCGCCTCGCTCCTCCTCACCTCGCACCAGATCGCCCGAGGGTTGGGCACAGAGCCCAGGACGCACACAGGCCGCGACCTCGGCATCCCCGTCGAGCCGGACAACCTCGCCTATGTGATCTACACCTCGGGCACGACGGGTAAGCCCAAGGGGGTGATGAACTGCCACCGCGGAATCGTCAATCGGCTGCTCTGGATGCAAGAGCGCTACGGCCTGGGGCCGGACGACCGGGTGCTGCAGAAGACCCCGACGACCTTCGACGTTTCGGTCTGGGAGCTGTTCTGGCCGCTCTCGACCGGCGCGACGCTGGTGATGGCCCGCCCCGGGGGGCACCGGGACCCCGCCTATCTCTGGCGGACGATCCCCGAGCAGGGGATCACCACCCTGCACTTCGTACCCTCGATGCTGCGCGCCTTCCTGGACGATGCGGGCCAGGACCCCTCGATCCTGCCGCTGCGCCGGGTGATGGCGAGCGGCGAGGCCCTCGACCACGACCTCAAGGAGCGCTATGTCTCCCACTTGGATGCGCCGCTCCACAATCTCTATGGACCGACGGAGGCCGCGGTCGACGTCACCCACTGGTCCTGCGAGCGCGCGGACGGGCGGTCGCTGGTGCCGATCGGCCGCCCGCTCGCCAACACCCGGATTCTTCTCCTCGACCAGGAGGGCGAGGAGGTGCCGATCGGGGCGACGGGCGAGCTCCACATCGGCGGCGTGCAGGTGGCGCGCGGCTATCTCGGCCGTCCCGACCTGACCGCCGACCGGTTCGTCCCCGACCCCACCGGCAGCGAGCCGGGGGCGCGCCTCTACCGTACCGGCGACCTCGCCCGCCACCTGGCGGACGGCGCGCTCGACTACCTGGGGAGGAACGACCACCAGGTGAAGCTGCGCGGTTTCCGCATCGAGCTGGGGGAGGTGGAGGCGGCGCTCGCGGTGTTGCCGGCGGTCCACACGGCGGCGGTGGCGGTGCGGGAGGGTCCCGGCGGGCCGCGCCTGGTGGCCTACGTCGTGCCATGGGCGCCGGGTGTGACCCTCGCCGGGTTGCGCCGCGAGCTCGCCCGCCGACTGCCGGAGTTCATGCTGCCGGGGGGCCTCGTCCTCCTGGAACGCCTGCCGCTCACCGCGAGCGGCAAGCTCGACCGCCGCGCCCTGCCCGCGCCGCAGACGCCGGAGACATCGGAGAGCGCCGGCCATGCCGCCCATCACGCCCTCCGCACCCCCGCCCAGGAGCTCCTGGCCGGGATCTGGGCCGAGCTCCTGGGAATCGAACGGGTGGGGAGCGAGGACAACTTCTTCGCCCTGGGCGGGCACTCGCTCCTCGCCACCCGGGTGATTGCGCGCCTGCGCCAGCTCTTCGCCGTGGAGCTCACCCTGCGCGACCTGTTCGAGGCGCCGACGGTCTCCTCCCTGGCGGCGCGGGCGATGGCGGCCCGCAGCGCCGGCCGGACGCCGGCCCCGCCGCTCGTGCCGCTTTCTCCTGCCGCACGGGCGGGCCGGCTGCCGCTGTCGTTCGCCCAGGAGCGGCTCTGGTTCCTCGATCAACTGGAGCCGGGGAGCGCGACCTACAACATGCCGGTGGTGCTCCGGCTCGCCGGACCGCTGCGGCCGGCGGCGCTACGAGCGGCCCTCGCAGAAGTCGTGCGCCGGCACGAGAGCCTGCGCACCACCTTCGTGGTCGAGGCGGGCGCGCCGCGGCAGGAGATCCAATCGGCGGCGCCGCCAGCCTGCTGGTCCCTGCCGCGCATCGACCTCGCCGGGCTCGCCGGGCCGGAGCGGCAGCGGGAGGCGGCACGGTTGGCGCGGGAGGAGGCGGGTCGGCCGTTCGCCCTCGCGACCGGCCCGCTCCTGCGGACGATCCTCCTTCATCTGGGCGAGGAGGAGCACCTGCAACTCGCGACCCTCCACCACATCGCGGGCGACGGCTGGTCGGTCGGCGTGCTGACGCGCGAGCTGGGCGCGCTCTACACCGCGATGCTGAGCGGGGTAAGCGGGGTAAGCGGGGTAAGCGGCGTGGGCGGCACCGTGGCGCCGCTCCCCGCGCTCCCGGTCCAGTACGCGGACTTCGCCGTCTGGCAGCGCTCCTGGCTCGACGGGCCGGCGCTCGCAGCGGAGGTGGAGCACTGGCGCCGCGCCTTGGCCGGCGCTCCGCCGCTCCTCGCCCTGCCGGCCGACCGGCCGCGTCCGCCGGCGCGGAGCGGGCGCGGGGCGGGGTGGCGTTTCCGCCTGCCGTCTGCGCCGGCGGACGCGCTCGCGGCGTTCGGCCGGCAGCAGGGGGCGACCCCGTTCATGACCTTCCTGGCCCTCTTCGCGACCCTCCTGGGGCGCCACGCCGGGCAGGACGACGTCGTCCTCGGCACGCCGGTCGCGGGGCGCACGCACGCCGAAACGGAAGGGCTCATCGGCTGCTTCGTGAACACCCTGGTGCTCCGCGTCGATCTCGCCAGCGAGCCGTCCTTCGCGGCGCTCCTCGGCCGGGTGCGCGAGACGGTGCTCGCCGCCCACGCCCACCAGGAGCTGCCGTTCGAGAAGCTGGTCCTGGAGTTGGCGCCGGAGCGCAGCCTCGACCGCTCGCCGCTCTTCCAGGTGATGTTCGCGTGGAACGACGAGCCTCTGGTCGCCGTGGATCTGCCCGGGGTCGCCGCGACCGTGCTGCCGCCCGCCGCGGAGCGTTCCCAGTTCGACCTCTCGCTCACCCTCGAACGGCGGGACCAGGGGCTCGCGGGCCGGCTCCAGTACGCGACCGATCTCTTCGACGGAGCGACGATCGGCCGCCTCGCCGGGCACCTGGAAGTCCTGCTGCAAGGCGTTGCCGCCGATCCTTCCCGGTGCGGCGAGGAGCTGCCGCTCTTGACCGCGGCCGAGCGGGCGCAGCTCTTCGTCGAGTGGAGCGGCACTCGGGTCTACGTGCTCGACCGGCGCCTGCGGCCGGTGCCGGTCGGGGTGCCCGGCGAGCGGTTCCTGGGCGGCGCCGGGCTCGCCCCCGACCTTGCCCCCGACGATCTCGGCCGCCCGGACTTGACGGCCGAGCGATTCGTTCCCGACCCCTTCGGCGCGGCGGGAGAGCGGCTCTACCGGACCGGCGACCTCGTCCGCTTCCGGCCCGATGGCAACCTGGAGCTCCTCGGTCGCACCGACGCGCTGCCGCTCTCGGCGCACGGCAAGGCGGACCGGCGCCGGTTGCCGAAACCGCCGCAAGCGGCGGGGGAGCCGGGACAGCGGGCGGCGCCGCGCTCCTGGGCCGAGGAGATCGTGGCGGAGATCTGGGCCGACGTGCTGGGCCTCCCGCGGGTCGACCGGGAGACGAGCTTCTTCGACCTCGGCGGGCACTCGCTCCTCGCGACGCGGGTGATCGTGCGCCTCCGCGCCGTCTGCGGGGTCGAGCTGCCTCTCCGCGAGCTGTTCGCCGAGCCGACGGTCGCTGGCCTGGCCGCCCGGGTCGAACGGGCGCGCGAAGCCCCGAGTAGCAAAACGGCGCCGCCGCTCGTTCCGGTAGACCGGGAGGGGCCGCTGCCGCTCTCCTACGCCCAGCAGCGGCTCTGGTTCCTCGACCAGCTGGCGCCGGGAAGCGCGCTCTACAACCTGCCGGCGGCGCTCCGTTTCACCGGCCGGCTGGCGGCGGCGGTCCTCGCCCGCAGCCTGGCCGAGATCGTGCGGCGGCACGAGGCGCTGCGCACCCGTTTCGCGGCGCTGGCGGGGGAGCCGGTGCAGGTGATCGAGGAGACCTGCAGGCTGCCGCTCCCGCGGGTCGATCTCGCGGGGCTCGCCGCGGCAACCCGGGAGTCCGAGGCGCGCCGCCTGGCTGCGGCCGAGGCGCGCCGGCCGTTCGATCTCACGCGGGCGCCGCTCCTCCGCGCCACGCTGGTCGCCCTGGACGGCGAGGAGCACGTCCTGCTCCTCACCCTGCACCACATCGCGAGCGACGGCTGGTCGATGTCGGTCCTCATCCGCGAGGTGGCGGAGCTTTACGGCGCGGCGCTCGCCGGCCGATCCCCGGTACTTCTCGAGCTGCCCGTGCAGTACGCCGATTTCGCCGGCTGGCAGCGCGCCTGGCTCTCCGGCGAGGTTCTGGCGGAGCAGCTCGCCTACTGGCGGGAACGGCTGGCCGGGGTGGTCGGCGGGATGGATCTGGATCTGCCCACCGACCGGCCGCGGTCGAAGGCGGCCGATGTCCGCGGTTCGCGGCGGAAGCTCCGGCTGACCGGGGATCTCGCGGCGGGGCTCGCCGCGCTCGGCCGGCAGGAGGGGATGACCCTGTTCATGGTGCTCCTCGGCGCCTTCCAGGCCCTCCTCGGCCGCTGGACCGGGCAGCGGCGGCTGGTCGTGGGCTCGCCGATCGCCAACCGCACCCGGCGCGAGATCGAGGGGCTGATCGGCTTCTTCGTCAATACCCTGGCGCTCGCCGGCGACCTCCAGGGAGATCCGACCCTCCTGGAGCTCCTGGCGCGCACGCGGGAGACCTGCCTCGGCGCCTACGCGCACCAGGACCTGCCATTCGAAAAGCTGGTCGAGCAGCTGGCGCCCGAGCGCGACCTGGCGCGGAGCCCGCTCTTCCAGGTCCTGCTGGTCCTCCAGAACACGCCGCGCCAGGAGGTGGCGCTCCCCGGTCTCGCGGTCGCGCCGTTCAAGGTCCCGGCGGAGATGGCGCGCTTCGACCTGACCCTGACCGTCACGCCGGAGGGGGACGGGCTGGCCGCCTCCCTCGGCTATCCGACCGCGCTGTTCGACGCCACCACGGTAGAGCGCCTGCTGGAGCGCTTCGCGCGGTGCCTTGCGGGCCTGGTCGCGGCGCCCGCGGGGCGGGTGTGGGATCTGCCGCTCCTCGCCGCGGCCGAGACCGCGCAGGTGGTCCGGGAGTGGAACGACCCCACCGCGATCCCAGAGAGCGCGCCGCGGGCGACCCTCTACGAGCTGTTCGCGGCGCAGGTCGCGAGGACCCCCGGCGCCCCGGCCGTGCGCTACGAGGGCGAGCCGCTGACCTACCGCGAGCTCGACCGCCGGGCCGCCCGGCTCGCCCTGGCCCTGCGGCAGGAGGGAGTCGGCCCGGAAGTGACGGTGGGGCTCCTCGCCGAGCCCTCCGTCGCGGCGATCGTCGGGCTCCTCGCCGTGCTCCAGGCGGGCGGCGCCTATGTGCCGCTCGACCCCGGCGCCCCGGCCGAGCGGCTGGCCGGGATGATCGCGGACGCCGGGATCGAGGTCGTCCTGGCGCGCAGCGATCTCTTCGCGCGGCTGCCGGAGGGCGCCCGGGGGGTGGACCTCGCCGCGCTCCCGGCACCGGCCGGCGGCGAGCTTCCCCCGGTCCCGGTCGCGGCGGAGAACCTCGCCTACGTGCTCTACACCTCCGGCTCGACCGGGCGCCCCAAGGGGGTGGCGGTGACCCACGGCTCGGTCGTCAACTACATCTTGGCGATCGCCGAGCGCCTGGGCCTCGGGACGGGCGCTCACTTTGCGATGGTGCAGCCGCTGACCGTCGACTCGTGCGTTACCGCCATCTTCCCGCCGCTTCTGACCGGCGGCTGCCTGCACGTCCTGCCGCGCGAGCGTGCGCTCGTTGCGCCGGCCCTCGCCGAGGCCTTCCGCCATCACCCGATCGACGGCCTGAAGATCGCGCCGTCGCACTTGGCAGCGCTCTGCGCCGCGGGCGACAGTGCCGCCCTCCTGCCGCGTCGCTGGCTGATCGTCGGCGGCGAGCCCTCGCAGCTCTCCTGGCTGCGCGAGCTGCAAGCCGCGGCGCCCTCCTGCGCGCTGTTCAACCACTACGGCCCCACCGAGGCGACGGTCGGGATGCTCATGTACCGGGTGGGTGAGGAAGGGGTGAGCTTCGCATCGATATCGCCGATAGCGCCGGTCGGCCGGCCGCTCGCCGGCGCCCAGGCCTACCTGCTCGACGGGAACCTGCGGCCGGTGCCGTCGGGGAGCCGGGGGACGCTCTACATCGGCGGTGTCTGCCTGGCGCGAGGCTACCTCGGCCGGCCGGAGCTCACCGCCGAGCGCTTCGTACCCGACCCGTTCGGCCCGCCCGGCGCGCGGCTCTACGACAGCGGCGACCTGATGCGCCACACCGCACGCGGCGACCTGGTGTTCCTCGGCCGGCTGGACCAGCAGATCAAGATCCGCGGCTTCCGGGTGGAGCTGGGCGAGATCGAGGCGGCTCTCGCGCGCCATCCCGGAATCGGCGAGGTCGTGGTGCGGACCTGGGAGGAGGCGCCGGGCAGGCAGGGGCTCGCGGCCTACGTGGTGACACGCGACGGTGAGCCGGCCCCGGCGCTCGCCGAGCTGCGGGCGTTCCTCACCGCGAAGCTCCCCGACTACATGCTCCCCTCGGCTGTGGTGTCCCTCCCGGCGCTGCCGCGCACGCCACACGGCAAGCTCGACCTCAAGGCGCTGCCGGTTCCGCTGCCCACCGCGGTAGAAGAGTCCGATCTCGCCCCGCGCACCCCGACCGAGGAGCTGCTGGCCATGGTGTACGCCGACCTCCTGGGGCGCGAGCGGGTGGGGGCCGGAGACGGCTTCTTCGACCTGGGCGGGCATTCGCTCCTCGCCACCCGGCTCCTGTCGCGCATTCGCCATCTGTTCGGGGTGGAGCTGGCGCTGCGCGAGATCTTCGAGCAGCCGACGGTGTCCGGTCTCGCCCGCCGGATCGAGGCCGCGGACCGCCGCCGGACCGGGCGGGAGGCGCCGCCGATCGAGCGGCTCACCCGGCGCGGCGATCTGCCGCTGTCGTTCGCTCAGCAGCGGCTGTGGTTCCTGGCCCAGCTGGCGCCGGAGAGCCCGCGCTACAACGTCCCCCTGGCCCTCGCCCTTTCAGGACGGCTGGACGTCCCGGCGCTGGCGCGGAGCCTGGGCGAGGTGGTGCGCCGCCACGAGGTGCTGCGCACCCGGTTCCCGACGGTCGCCGGTCAGCCGCTGCAGGTGATTTCTCCCTGGAGACCGCAGGTGCTGCCGCTGATCGACTTGAGTGGCCTGCCCGCGGCGCTCCGCGGAAGCGTGGCGGGCGGGCTCGCCGCCGCGGCGGCGCGGCGGCCGTTCGACCTCGCGACCGGTCCACTCTTGCGCGCCACGCTGCTGCGGCTTGCCGGCGAAGAGCACCGAGCGCTCCTTACCCTGCACCACATCGCGAGCGACGCCTGGTCGCGGGAGATCCTGGTGCGCGAGCTGGGCGAGCTCTATCGGGCCTGCGTGGCCGGCCGGGAGCCGACCCTGCCGGAGCTGCCGGTGCAGTACGCCGACTTCGCCGCCTGGCAGCAGAGCTGGCTCCAGGGGGAGGTGCTGACCGCCGAGCTGGCCTACTGGCGCTCCCGCCTCGCGGGCGCGCCGCCGCTCCTCGCCCTGCCGCTCGACCGGCCGCGCCAGGAGGTGTGGAGCGACCGGGGCGCGATCCGCCCGCTGACGCTGCCCGGACCGACGTCGCAGGCCGTGACGCGGCTCGCCCGCGAATCGGGAGCGACGCCCTTCATGGTCCTCCTCTCGGCCCTCCTGGCGCTCCTCGCGCGCTGGACCGGCCAGCTCGACCTGCCCGTCGGCACGCCGATCGCGGGCCGCACCCACCTCGAGATCGAACCGCTCATCGGCTTCTTCGTCAACACCCTGGTGCTGCGGGTCGACCTTTCCAGCGCTCCCGATTTCGCCGCGCTGCTCGCCCGAGTGAGGGAGGTGGCGCTCGACGCCTACCTGCACCAGGACCTGCCGTTCGAGAAGCTGGTCGAGGAGCTCCAGCCCGAGCGCAGCCTGGCTCACGCGCCGCTCTTCCAGGTGATGTTCGTGCTCCAGAACACCCCGCCGGGGAGGCTCGCCCTGCCCGGGCTGTCGGTCGCGCCCCTCCGCGTGGCGCCGGCGAGCGCCAAGCTCGACCTGACCCTCGCCCTCGCCGAGACGGCGGAGGGACTCTCCGGCGCCGTCGAGTACCACCCGGATCTCTTCGACGGCACGACCATCGCGCGCCTGGCGGCCGCCTTCGAGACCCTGCTCGGCGCAGCGCTCGGCGATCCACAGCAACGGGTCGCGCAGCTGCCGCTCCTCTCGCCGGCCCAGCACCACCAGCTCCGCGTGGAGTGGAACGGCACGGCCGCTCCGTACCCGCTCGACCGCGGCCTGCAGGAAGGGTTCGAGGAGCAGGTACGGCGCACCCCTGAGGCCGTGGCCGTGGTGGCGGAGGAGGGGAGCCTGACCTACAGGGGTCTGAACGCGCGGGCCAATCGCCTGGCGCGCCGCCTGCGCCGGCGCGGCGTGGGGCCGGAGACCGTGGTCGCGATTTCCGTCGAGCGCTCCCTCGCCCTGATGGTCGGCCTGCTGGCCATCCTGAAGGCGGGCGGCGCCTACCTGCCTCTCGACCCCGACGACCCGCCCGAGCGCCGGCGCTTCCTCCTGGAGGACGCTCGCGCCCCGCTTCTCCTCACCACCCGCGAGATCACCCGAGGTTTGAGCGCAGAGCCCGGGCCGCGCGCCGGCCGTGACCTCGGCATCCCCATGGCGACGGACCACCTGGCCTACGTCATCTACACTTCGGGCACGACGGGGAAGCCCAAGGGGGTGATGTGCCACCACCGCGGGATCGTCAACCGGCTGCTCTGGGTCCAGGAGCGCTACGGCTTGCAGCCGGACGACCGGGTGCTGCAGAAGACGCCGACGACCTTCGACGTCTCGGTCGGGGAGCTGTTCTGGCCGCTCTCCACCGGCGCGACCCTGGTGATGGCCCGCCCCGGGGGACACCGTGACCCCGACTACCTCTGGCAGACGATCGCGGAGCAGGGGATCACCACCCTGCATTTCGTGCCCTCGCTGCTGCGCGCCTTCCTCGACGATGCGGTTCAAAAGACCACGGGCCTGCCGCTCCGCCGGGTGATGACGATCGGCGAGGCGCTCGGCCACGACCTTGAGGAGCGCTATTTCTCCCACCTGGAAGCGCCGCTCCACAACCTCTATGGACCCACCGAGGCCGCGGTCGACGTCACTCACTGGTCCTGCGACCGTGCGGAGTCTCGGCCGCTGGTGCCGATCGGCCGGCCGCTCGCCAACACCCACATCCTCCTGCTCGACCGCGACGGCCAGGAAGTACCGATCGGGGCCACGGGCGAGCTTCACATCGGCGGCGTGCAGGTGGCGCGCGGCTACCTCGACCGTCCCGACCTGACCGCCGACCGCTTCGTCCCCGATCCCACCGGCGCCGCGCCGGGGGCGCGCCTCTACCGCACCGGCGACCTGGCCCGCCACCTGGCGGACGGCGCCCTCGACTACCTGGGCCGGAACGACCAGCAGGTGAAGCTGCGCGGCTTCCGCATCGAGCTGGGGGAGGTGGAGGCGGTGCTCGGCGAGCTGCCTGGGGTCCAGGCCACCGCAGTGGCGGTGCGAGAGGGTCCCGGCGGGCCGCGCCTGGTGGCCTACGTCGTGCCCCGGGAGCCGGGGGCATCCCCGCCGACCCTCGCCGGGCTGCGCCGCGAGCTCGCCCGCAGCCTGCCGGACTACATGCTGCCGGGCGGCCTCGTGCTCCTCGACCGCCTGCCGCTCACCGCGAGCGGCAAGCTCGACCGCCGGGAGCTCCTGCGGACGGCGCCCGACGACGAGGGGCCGGCGGGCGAGCCCTACGTGGCGCCGCGGACCTCGCTGGAGCTCCTGCTCGCCCGGCTCTGGGAGGAGCTCCTGGAGCGCTCTCCGGTGGGCGTCCGGGAGAGCTTCTTCGCGCTCGGCGGGCACTCCCTCCTCGCCGTCCGAATGATCGCCCGCCTGCGCGCGGCGCTCTCCGGGCGGGAGGTGGCGGTGGCGGACCTGTTCCAGGCGCCGACCGTCGAGCAGCTGGCCCGCCGCCTGGAGGAAGGGGGGGCGGCGCTCGGCTCGCCGCTCGTGCCGCTCCAGCCGCGCGGCGAGCGCGAGCCGCTCTTCTGCGTCCATCCGATCGGCGGCGGGGTGATCCGCTACTTCGGTCCGCTGGTCGAGCGGCTGGGGCCGGACCAGCCGTTCTACGCCCTGGAGGCCGTCGACCCGGCGCAGCAGGGCGAGGCGCCGCACCCGACGATCGAGGAGCTCGCGGCGCGCTACCTGGCCGCCCTCCGGGAGATCCGCCCGCACGGACCGTACCTCCTGGGCGGCGGCTCCTACGGCGGGATCGTCGCCTTCGAGATGGCGCAGCAGCTCACCGCGCGGGGCGAGGAGGTGGCCCTGCTCGCCCTCTTCGACACCATTCTGCCCGACACCGGGCTCCCCTGGGACGACGCGCTCTTCTGCGCTCAGATGGCCCAGTGGCTGGCCCGGCAGCAGGGAGCGAACCTCGATCTTGAGCCGATCGAGCTCCGCGGCCTGTCCCGCGATGCGATGCTGGCGCGGGTGCTCGAACGGCTGCGCGCGGCGCAGCTGGTGGGAGGGGAGATCGACCTTCCCTGGATGCGTCGTTACCTGGCGGGATATGCGTCCCGGCAGGCCGCCGCGATCGCCTACCGGCCCCGCCTCTACCCCGGGGAGATCGATCTCTTCCGGGTCTCCCGCGAACCGGCGGCGCCCGGGACGCCGCGCCGGCCGGTCGACGATCCGGCCCTGGGATGGGGGGAGCTGGCCCAGGAGATCCGCATCCACCCCGTGCCGGGCGACCACGAGACCATGGTGCGCGAGCCGCACGTCCGCCAGCTGGCGGCGGCCCTGCGGAGCTGCATGGAGGGGCGGCGCCCTCCGGGAGGCGTTCGCGGTTGGCTACTATGACCGCGCGGGGCCGGCGGGACCCCTCACCCCCGGCCCCTCTCCCATCCGCCCACCCCGGCC
>DASQPA010000329.1:0-21654 GCA_035644215.1 Thermoanaerobaculia bacterium | reverse complement strand
TTGTAACTTATCGGCGGCTCGCGGATACATAGGCTGAAGAGAGCGCAGCCCCGCGATCTCCTCCAAGAACGTTACGAGGTGCATGGCGATGATCGCCGCAACCCACGATCGAGGTCTCCCTCCGCAGCCCGTCGCGTCAGGATGGCATACCACCTTGCTGATCACCCTGTTCCTCGCGCTCGCGGTGGCGGGCGCCCTGTTTCAACGGCAAGCCGTTTCGCGCTCCGGCGCGCCCTCCCACCCGGACGTCGTGCCGCTCTACCTCTCGCTCCTCGTGGCCGAGTGGGGGCTCTTCCTCTACGTGCGGAAGGGTGCGCTGCGGCAGACCGGAACGACTCTGGGCGAGCTGATCGGGGGGCAATGGAGGGGGCCGCAGGACGTCCTGGTCGACGCCGGGCTGGCGCTCGGCGTGTGGGCCGTCTGGCGAATTCTGGACGCCGGCTGGGAGCGCTGGCTCGGCCCCGGCCACGCCGCCTCCATCCAGCCCTTCCTGCCGCGGCGAGCCGTCGAGATCCTGCTCTGGATCGCGCTCTCGATCAGCGCCGGGATTTGCGAAGAGCTGGCCTTTCGGGGCTACCTCCAGCGGCAGTTCGCCGCCTTGACGCACCGTCCGTGGCTCGGGGTAGGGCTCCAGGCCGCGCTCTTCGGGATCTGACGCTTGGCGCGAGACGGCCCGATGACGAACTTCAGCGCGCTCTACAGGAAGTATGCCCCCGACGTCTTCCGCTTCGCGCTGTACCTCTCCGGGGAGAGGAGCGAAGCCGAGGACATTACGGCGGAGACTTTCGTGCGCGTCTGGGCGGCGCCCGAGCGGATCGAGATGGGTACCGTCAAGGGATACCTCTTCACCATCGCGCGCAACCTCTTCCTGCAGGAGCGGAGGAAGAGGTCGAGGCAGGTCGAGCTCGATCGCGAGCCCCTGGACGCGCGGGCGAGCCCGCAGGTCGAGGCCGAGCAGAAGGCGGAGCTCCGCGCCGTGCTGGCGGAAATGCAACAGCTGCCGGAGGTGGACCGTGCGGCCCTGCTGATGCGGGCGGGCGAGGGGATGTCCTACGAGGAGATCGCACGGGCGCTGGGGATTTCCCTCTCGGCGGCGAAGGTGAAGGTCCACCGGGCACGCCTCGCGCTGGCCGGCCTCCGCAACGCTTGATCACTCAGACGAAAGGGAGAAGAGAATGAATGTCACGCGAGAGGTCATCCTGGACCTGCTGCCGCTCTACCTGGCGGGCGAGGCCAGCCCAGCCACGCGCGCGCTGGTCGAAGAATATTTGAAACAGGACCCGGAGCTGGCCCAGCGCATCCGGCTGCAATGGGCGGAGAGCTTCGCCAAGGCCGTGCCCTCCGACCTCCCCCCGGAGCTCGAGCTCCGGTCCCTTCGCCGCACGCGGCGCCTCCTCGGCTGGCAGCGGTGGCTGTTCGGCTTCGCGATCACTTTCTCCGCCCTGTCGCTCAGCAGCGAGCTCTCGTGGGAAGGAGGGCACTTCAAGGAGTTCCATTTCCTGCTGCGCGACTACCCCGCTCCGCTGGGGACCCTCCTGGCGCTCGGCCTGGTCTGTTGGATGGGCTACTTCCTCATCCGCCGCCGTCTGCGCACGTGACATCGACTGGCGTCACTCGAGTTGCGCTAGGATCGACCGCGGCATGAACACCCTCAAGCCGCGCTGGCGCGTGCTCCACGGCGAGATCATCGCCCTCGGCCCGGGCAAGGTGGATCTCCTGGAAGGGATCGGACAGAGCGGGACGATCGCCGAGGCGGCCCGCCACCTGGGGATGTCCTACACCCGGGCCTGGAACCTGGTCCACACCATGAACGCCTGCTTCAAGGCGCCGCTCGTCGAGATGGAGCGCGGCGGCACCGGCCGCGGCCATGCGGCGCTGACCGAGACCGGCCGGGCGGTCCTCGCCCTCTACCGCCGGATCGAGAGCGAGAGCGACCGCGCCGCCGATCCGGCCTGGCAGGAGCTCTGCCAGTACCTCGCCGACTGAAGAGCCCGCTCTCGATATCCTTGACGAAACATATCGGCCGTTGCTAGGCTCCTGCCGCTCCCGCAGGTAGGGCGCAAAACCGAAAAGGAGACTTCCGTGCGGTCCATGCTCCGCCGTCTAGGGATGTCGTTCTGCGTCCTGGCGCTCGCCACGGCCGGCGCCTTCGCCCAGTCCAACACCACCGCCACGCCCGCGACCGTGCAGGGGAACGCCGGCGAGGCCAGCCTCGTCTTCGGCGGGCTGGTCCAGGCCCAGTTCGAGGACGGCGACCGGGGCGATTCGCGCTTTCCCGCCACCGGCACCGATCGCTTCCTCCTCCGCCGTACCCGCTTGAACGCCACCGGGAAGTTCAAGGAGGACTTCGACTTCCGGGTCGAGCTCGACTTGACGGGCAGCCTCGCGTCTGCCACGGGCCTGCGCGCCCAGCTGACCGACGGCTACATGAACTGGAGCCATTACAGCTTCGCCAACGTCCGCGTCGGCCAGTTCAAGACGCCGTTCGGCTTCGAGCAGCTCTACGGCGATCCGCGCCTCTTGACCGCCGAGCGCACCCTGGTCAACGACCGGCTGACCCTCGGCCGCCAGCTCGGGGCGCAGGTCTGGGGCGACCTCCTCGACAAACGCCTCTCCTACGCCGTCGGCACCTTCAACGGCAACGGCGTCAACAACAGCGGCAACGACAACAGCAAGTTCCTCTGGGCCGGGCGGATCTCGGCCCTCCCCTGGAAGACCAAGGGGGGGAGCTGGGGGGTGGGCGCCAACGCTT
The DNA here is from genome assembly GCA_035644215.1 of Thermoanaerobaculia bacterium. Lineage (GTDB taxonomy): Bacteria > Acidobacteriota > Thermoanaerobaculia > Multivoradales > UBA5704 > DASQPA01. The sequence goes on along the minus strand of DASQPA010000329.1, from coordinate 18,902 downwards.
TCACCTCGGAGGACACCGCTTTGGCCCTCGCCGACCTGAACCTCGATTCCACCCCGGCCACCGCGGACAAGGACGGCCTGTTCACCGGCAAGCGTCACGGCTACGGCGTCGACACCCAGGTCGAGGTCGGGCCGTTCTCGCTCTGGGTCGAGTACCTGAAGGTCCGCTTCGAGCCCACCGACGCCCGGCCGTCCGCCCAGTTCGACGCCGACGGCGGCTACGTCCAGGGCGCCTGGTTCGTCGTCCCCCAGAAGCTCCAGGTCGTGCTCAAGTACGAGACCTTCGATCCCAACCAGGACGTCGCGAGCAACGACGTCAGCACCGACACGGTCGGGCTCAACTACTACGTCAAAGGGCACGACCTCAAGGTGATGCTCGACTACCTGCGGACGGACCTGGGGGGGAAGAACCCGACCCAGAACAAGTTCCTGCTCCGCGCCCAGGTGATCTTCTAAAGGAGCCGGCCGATGAAAGCGCGTACCTGGAGCACCCTCCTCGCCCTTCTTCTCCTCGCTCTGCCTGTCACAGCGGTGACACCGGCCGCGCCGGCCGCCCCCGCCTCGGCGGAGACCCTGGTCTTCGCCGCCGCCTCCCTCTCCGACGCCCTGACCGAGATCGGCAAGGCCTACGAGGGAGGGGGCGGCGGCAAGGTCAGCTTCAACTTCGCCGCCTCGAACGACCTGGCGCGCCAGATCGAGGCCGGCGCCCCGGCCGCGATCTTCGTCTCGGCCAACAAGGCCCAGGCCGAGCGGCTGGAGAAGGCGGGCAAGGTCAAGGCGGGAGACTCCTTCGCCCTGCTCGGCAACTCGCTGGTGATCGTGGTGCCGCGCGACAGCTCGACGTCCTCCCTCTCTGGTTCCAAGGACCTCCTCGGCTTCGAGCGCCTCTCCCTCGCCGATCCCGAGGCGGTGCCGGCCGGGGTCTACGCCAAGGGCTGGCTGACGCGCGAGGGGGTCTGGGCGCAGATCGCGCCCAAGGTCGTGCCGGCCCTGGACGTCCGGGCTGCTCTCGCGGCGGTGGCGGCGGGGAACATCCCCGTGGGGATCGTCTATGCGACCGACGCCACCAGCTCGGACAAGGTGAAGGTGGTCCTGCGGGTTCCGGCGGAGGCCACTCCCGACCTGCGTTACTACGTCGCGCCGATCGCCCCCGGCTCGCCGGCCGCGGCGGCCTTCCTCGCCTTCCTGAAGGGTCCCAAGGCGCGCGCGGTCTTCTCCCGCCTCGGGTTCACCCTGGTCGCCGCGCCGTGACACCCGGGGAGCTGGCACTTGCGAACGCATCCAGGAGGCGACGATGAGCTGCGGCTGGCCCCTTCCCGGAAAAATCGTCCTCGCGCTGTTCCTGGCGGCGCTTCCGGGAGCGCTCTCAGGGGCCCCGGCGGAGCCCGCTGCGGGACCCCCTCTCTCCCTGCAACTGGTACCGCTCTCCGGGGCGCCTCTCTCGCTCACCCAGGCCGACTTCGAGCGCCTGCCCCACAAGACCGTGCGAGCGACCTATCCGGAAGGCCCCGACCACAAGCAGGTGCAGGCGGAGCTCTCCGGCGTCCCTCTCCGTGAGCTGCTGAACCTCCTCCATCTGCCGGCGGACCATGACCTGCGGGGAGAGGCGCTGCAGCTCTACGTCGTGGCGGAAGGCGCGGATGGCTACCGCGTGGTCTTCGCCCTTGCGGAGCTCGATCCCGGCTTTTCCGACCACCTGGCGATCGTCGCCGACCGACGCGACGGCAAGCCTCTGACGACCGCCGAAGAACCCTACGGATCGTGATCCCGGCCGAAAAGCGGCCCGCCCGCTGGGTTCGGCAGCTCGTACGGATAACCGTTCACAAAGCACCCTGAGGAGTCGCAGATGGAGATCAGTGCACGAAACCAGTTACGCGGCAGGATCAGCGCGATCCAGCTCGGCGCGGTCATGGCCGAGATCACGGTGGACATCGGCGGCGGAAATTCGCTGGTGTCCGCCATCACCCGTGCCTCCGTGGAGTCCATGGGCTTGCAGGAAGGCTCCGAGGTCACGGCCGTGATCAAGGCCACGGAGGTCATGATCGGGAAGTAACGACGGCGCCCCTCCTGCTATCTCTCCTCCCCCTGGGACGCCTCCCGTCCGTCTGTGGAGGATCTTGCCTTCTCAGGGTCCTTCCCGTATCGTCTGCCCCATCGAACGAATCGTAAGACGCAGCGCGTCCCCCCCTGCCGGCTCGCCCACCCCGTTCGACGGCCAGGCGCCGGATTTCGACCGGCGGATGGGTCTGCCGGAGGCCGACTGCCGCGCCATCGCCGCGGCCGCTCTCGCCCTGGCGGAGGTTCGCCCCGGCGACCGGCACGATCTCGTCCTGGAGATCGGGGCAGGGACGGGGACGATCGGCCGCTGGTTCCTCGACGCTCCGGCGCGCTATGTCGGGCTCGATCTCTCGCGGGGCATGCTGGAGGTCTTCCGGCACCTCCCGGGGAGCGCTGGCGCCGGACTGGTCCAGGCGGACGGCGCGCGGCCCTGGCCGCTGCCGGACGGCGCGGCGCGGCTCGTCTTCAGCTCGCGGGCGATCCACCTGCTGCCCCTGGAGCACGTGGTGAGCGAGGTGCTGCGGGTGCTGGCGAAAGAGGGGGGAGCGCTCGTCCTCGGCTGGATCGAGCGGCCGCCGGAGAACGTCAAGGCTCGGATGTCGAAGCAGATGCGGCAGCTGATGCGGGCGCGCGGCTTCTCGCCGCGGACCTCGGGTAGCCGGCGTCTCCTGGAAGCCTTCCGCGAGCGGGGGGCCACGGAGCTGCCGCGGCGGGCGATCGTGCGCTGGCCGGTCCGGCCCTCCCCCCGGGAGTCGCTCGAACGCTGGCGCGGCAAGATCGGCCTGGGCGGCAGCGTGCTTCCCACCGGGATGCAGGAACAGGTGCTCGGGGACCTCGAGGCGTGGGCCGCCGCGACGTTCGGCGACCTCGACAGAATGCAGGCTTCGGAAGAGGCGTACGTGCTCGAAGGGGTGCGCCTGCCAGGAGAGAGGGACTGACATGGAAGAGATGGACAACCTGCTGACCGAGCTCGGCCAGGCGCTGGTCGAGGGCTCGCTCTCGGACAACGACCTCCTGGCCCGGACCGGCGGGCCGTCGCCGGTGCTCATCCTGCCGCGGGCCAACGTCGTCAAGGTCGGCGGGCAGAGCTTCATCGACCGCGGCCGGGCGGCGGTCTTCCCGTTCATCGAGGAGGTGGTCCAGAACCTCGGCCGGCACGAGATGATCCTCGGCACCGGGGCGGGGACCCGCGCCCGCCACGCCTACAGCGTCGGGCTCGACCTCGGGATGCCCACCGGCGTCCTCTCCGTCCTCGGCACCTTCGTCAGCATGCAGAACGCCCGCATGCTCTCCTACCTCCTCGCCAAACACGGCATCCCGTTCATCGAGCCGGCCCAGTTCGCCCAGCTCCCCCTCTACCTCGCCGAGCGCGGAGCGGTCATCTTCTTCGGCATGCCGCCCTACGTCTACTGGCACCAGAACCCGGCGGTCGGCCGCATCCCGCCGCACCGCACCGACACCGGCAGCTACCTGGTGAGCGAGGTCCTGGGCACCCGCTCGATGATCTACGTCAAGGACGTCGACGGCCTCTACACCGCCGATCCCAAGAAGGACAAGGGCGCCCGCTTCATCCCGCGGATCACGGTCGCGGAATTGAAGGAGCTCGACCTCGCGGACGTCGTCGTCGAGCGTGCCGTCTTCGATTTCATGGCGAACGCCCAGGCCCGGCGGACGATCCAGGTGATCAACGGCTTGGTGCCGGGGAACCTCACCCGCGCCTTGGAAGGCGAGCCGGTGGGCACGATCATTACTGCCGATTAAGCGGCCGATGGAAAGAAAGAGCTGACGATGAGCGAACCGATCGACACCGACGCCAAGCCGCGCCACCACGTGCGTTCGCGCCTGATGCGGGAAAGCCTCCTCGACCGCGCGGTCGAGCGCTCGACCGAGGCCCCGGTCTTCCGCATGCTCCCCGAGGCGCACGTGGTGAAGATCGGCGGCCGCTCGATCCTCGACGCCGGCAGAGAGCGGGTCTATCCGGTGGTCGACGCCCTCGCCGAGTGCCTGAAGCGCTGGAAGCTGATCCTGGGGACCGGCGGCGGGGTGCGCACCCGGCACGTCTTCTCGATCGGCATCGACCTGGGGCTCCCCACCGGCGTCCTCGCCCAGCTCGCCGCGGCCGACGCCCTGGGCAACGCCCACATGCTGGGAAGCCTCCTCGCCCCCTACGGCGTGGTCGCCATCCCGCCCGAGATCTTCGGCCACCTCCTGCCGCTCTTCCTGCACAGCGCGCCGGGGGTGGTGTTCAGCGGCGTCCCCCCCTACTCCCTCTGGGAGCACCCGCCCGGAGTGGGCCGCATCCCCCCCCACCGGACCGACGCCGGCGCCTTCCTCCTCGCCGAGTGCTTCGGCTGCAAGAGCCTCACCCTGGTGAAGGACGTGGACGGGCTCTACGAGGCCGATCCCAAGCTCGACCCGGAGGCGAAGCTCATCCCCGAGATCACCGTCTCGGAGCTGCGCAAGCGGGGATTGAAGACCCTCCCCTTCGAGCCCGTCGTCCTGGACCTCCTGGACCACGCCCGCCTCCTCGACCGCTTCCAGATCGTCAACGGCTGCGTCCCGGAGCGCATCCCCGCGGCGCTGGAAGGGAAGCACGTGGGGACGATCGTGCACCGGGGGTGAGGCGGGACGACCCCTGTGCAGTGCTACACTTCCCCTATGGTCAAAACGATCCATGCCACTTTCGACGGTGAGGTCCTCCGGCCGGAGGAGCCGGTGGCTCTGGCGCCGAACACTCGGGTCCTCGTCACCATCCTGGAACCCGACGTGCAGGTAGGGACCGAGTACTCCTTCCTCAAGATGGCCCGCTCCCTCAACCTGGAAGGCCCACCCGACTGGTCGGAGAGGTTCGAGGAATATCTTTACGGCGGAGTGGTCTTGGGGTGACGCTGCTTTTCCAAACCCGCCTGAAGTCCGCGCCATTGGGCTCGGCGGCAAACCGCCGTAGAACGCCGTACCGCCGGGCTGTTCACCGGTGCCGTGGGGCGCTTCGGTCGGGGGCCAATGCTCCCCCGGGAGCCGACAGCGACGGTGAAGACGCCCTTGGTCGTCGTCGATCCCTGCCTTCCCTCTCGTCCTACCTTATTTCGCAGCACCGATACACGAACAGGAGCGACCGCGCTCTCGCGGCGGCCGTTGGATCGCGATGAGATCCAGGCTGAGCGTGACCGCGATCGGCGGTCCAGTCCGTATCGTCTTCAGCTACTCCCACCGGGACGAGGGGTGGAGAGATCTCATAGAGAGGCACCTGAATGTCCTCGCCACGCAGAGAATTGCGGAGATCTGGTCGTACGGGCGTATCGGAGCCGGGGAGCCCTGGGAGAGGGAGACCCTCGAGGCTTTCGACTCCGCCCATTTGGCGATCCTCTTGATATCACCGGACTTCCTGGGCTCGCAGTACATCATGAACATCGAGGTCCCCAGGATCCTGGACCGGCACCGATCGGGAGAGTTGGCTGTGGTGCCGGTGTACCTCCGACCTTGCCTTTGGGAGGCGGTGTCCTGGCTCCGGAAGATCCAAATGCGCCCGAGGAACGGCGTCCCCCTCAGCTCGCTGAGAGGTTGGAAGCAGGAGGCAGAAATGGCGAGGATCGCCAAGGAGATCTGGGAGATTCTGGTTCCTCCGGCAGCGAAGGCAGGGCAGGTAGGGGCGGAGCCCCCGTGCCTGCCCTGCCGAGGCTGCGCTGAGCGGGACGACCACGACCTACGACCCGGAGGCGCGAAGGACGAGTAGCCCTTCCTCTGCCTGAGTCACGAACTGCCGGATCAGACTCCCGTGCTCGCGGAAAATTACCGCAATTGCCGCGGTACCGGCATTCCCGACCGACAGCCACACGACCTTGGGTGGCGGACCATAGAGAAAGGCTCTCTGCCGGAAGTCGTTGTCCTTGGAGACAATCGTGTACCCTTCGTCGCGAGCGACCTCCCAGACCGTGCGATCGCTCGATCCTCGGAGACCGAGCAGCTCGATGTGGGTCGTGTCCGGGAACTCGGCCGCGAGAGCTTTCGCCAGCTTCGGGCTAAGGTTCTCGTCGAGGAGGAGCTTCACGCGGCGTCAGAGACGGCCAGGCTGCGTTCCCGGGCGGCCGCGAAGGCGAGGACGGCCCGGATGTCTTCCTTCCCCAGGCTGGGGAAGTCGTCGAGGATCTCGGCCTCGGTCATCCCACCAGCCAGGTACTCCAGGATGTCGTAGACCGTGATGCGGGTCCCCTTGATGCAGGGCTTGCCGCCGCGGACCTCGGGGTCGATGGAGATGCGGTCCGTGTAGCTCATAGCGAAATGATAGCGCTGAATCGTCGTACCAGCGCACCTCAGGCTCCGGGAAGGCGATCTGAGCCCGCGGAGCCGCTTCCCAGGCGCTCGGAAGCGTATCCGAGGCCTGAGATAGCCTTCTCAGGTGCTCGGAAGCGTATCCGAGGCCTGAGATAGCCTTCTCAGGTGCTCAGAAGTCTATCTGAGGCCTGAGATAGCCTTCTCAGCTGCTCGGAAGTCTATCCGAGGCCTGAGATAGCCTTCCCAGGTGCTCAGAAGTCTATCCGAGGCCTGAGATAGCCTTCTCAGGCGCTCGGAAGTTTATCTGAGGCGTCAGATGGCGATCTCAAGCCTGAGATAGCCATCCAAGGTCTCGGATACGGATCTTCGGCACAGGCGCTTGGCGCTGTCCTCCACGCGCGAGATCTGTTCCCCCCACCGAGCCGGGGGCGGCTTGGGGTAGAGGGGTTGTGCTACCGCGGACCGCCCCCCTCCTCGCCTCCCCCCTGACCCAACCCTCCCCCTCCCAGGGGGGAGGGACCCACCCGCCCTCTCATGGCCAAAGGTATCTCCTCTCCAGGACGCGCCGATCTCGCCCATCCGCGCCGCTCCCTGCCGTCTCGTCACCAGGGTCTCCATACCCCGTGTCTCTCCTTCCGCTTGCCGCGACGGACGTCTCGATCGGCGATATCGTTGACAAAATAGTTCGAGAATTCTGCTTGACCGGTCCTTTCTCGTATGGTAAACGAAACAAACCGTCTTTAGAGTCTTTGAGCTCGGCTGCAAGATCCCGGAGATCCAGGCCCAGCGTGTTGAGCAACACCTTCAAGAACGAGAGGAACCCATGGCCAAGAGTCAGCGAAAGTTGCCGGTCCTCACCCTCGCCCTCGCCGGGCTGCTGCTCGCCGCCGGCGCCAGCCATGCCAAGGAGTGCTCCTCGACGCCCACCGGCGGCAGGTGCCCTGCCGTGCAGAAGGGCGAGGAGCTCTGCACCATCCCGGAGCTCCCCGCCAAGGACGGCGTGCTCAGCACCGCCTTCCACGTCAGGATGCTCGACCAGTGCGTGCCGGTCGACAACAACGGGACGTGGACGAACGTCTTGACCAAGCTGCGCACCTACCAGTTCATCGATACGGCCGGGAAGGCCCGCTCGGGCTTTCCCGGGCCGGTGCTGCGGCTGCACAAGCCCGAGACTCCCGCCGGCATCGGCGACCGGCTGAAGGTCCTCTTGGTCAACGACCTCCCGCCGGACGACCACGAGGGCTGCAACTCCGCCTGCCCGGCGACCACGGTCTGCCCCAAGGAAGAGAAGGATCTGCCCGACCCCACCCAGTGCCCGGGCAACAACAGCCCACTCTGCTGCTGCTGGGTCAACCGCGTCCAGCAGACGGTCGGGGGGAGCAACTGCTTCCATGCCGACAACGTCACCAACCTCCACTTCCACGGCACCCACGTCTCGCCCCAGCCGCCGCAGGACTACGTCCTCCTCTCGCTGAAGCCGAGGCAGCCCAAGACCGGCGCGGCGCCGGCGGCCCATGAGGAGCACGACGCCGAGGGCATCGTGGCCGAAGGCGAGTACCAGTACGACGTCGATCGCCTCCGCTGGACCCAGGCCGAGGGCACGCACTGGTACCACCCGCACCGGCACGGCTCGGTCTCGCTCCAGGTGGCCAACGGCATGGCCGGCCCGCTGATCATCGAGGGGCCGTTCGACGAATGGCTGCGGAGCTACTACCGGCCGCGCCCCGGCGCCCCCACGGCGCTGGTCGAGAAGGTCATCGCCATGCAGCAGATCCAGAAGACGCCCAACCTCTACACCGTGCCGCTCAAGACGCCGGCCATCCTGATCAACGGCCAGGTCGACCCCAAGATCACGGTGCAGCCCGGCGAGGTGCAGCGCTGGCGGATCGTCAACGCCACCATGCAGTCCTCCTCGCAGGTGACGATCCAGTTCCCGGCGGGGGCGGACGTCCGGCAGATCGCCATGGACGGCATCCGGTTCAACCGGGCGAACTATGCCAAGCAGCCGCTGTTCAAGCCGAGCGATCCCAAGGCCCGGGCGTTCCTGATCTCCCCCGGGAACCGGGCGGACTTCCTGATCAAGGCGCCTGCGGCCCCCGGAACCTACCTCCTGACCGAGCACATCTCCGCCAACCTGGGCGAGGCGGCCCGCCGGAAGGTCGATCAGGCCGAGACCCAGGAGGCGAAGGCGGTCAAGGCGGCCGAGCCGCCGCTCCTGACCCTCGTCGTGGCGCCGCCCAAGCCGCAGAAGAAGGGGCTCTTGAAGGCGCCGACGCCCAAGGGCCTCCCCACTCCCGAGGAGTGGCCCGACTATGGCCCAGAGGACAAGTACCTGAGCAACATCACGAACGAAGAGGTCGCGGGGCACGAGCGGCCCATGACCTTCAGCATGAGTGAGCCGACGACCAACCCCAAGCAGCGGTTCTTCATCGACGGCATCCAGTTCAGCCCCAAGTGCGACAACGTGACCGTGCCGCTCGACAGCGCCGAGCAGTGGACGGTTCAGAACAGCAGCGGGCCGCAGCACCCCTTCCACATCCACGTCAACCCGCTGCAGATCCGCGAGCTGGGGACGGTCTTGAACGGCAAGCTCACCCCGTTCGTCAAGTACGATCCGCCGGTCTGGCAGGACACCGTCTACCTCCCCGCGGTCAACGCCCGCTGGGAGATCCTGACCGGCCCGGTCGCGAACTACGACGAGGCGGTGACGAAATGCCCGCCGGTCTGTGCCGCGGCCAACGGCGGCACCTGGAACAACAACAAGAACAACTGGGGGCGGTCGATCTCGCCCACCCAGGCGGTGTGCGCCTGCAATTACAAGGGTAACGGCTACGCCCTCTTCCGCACCCGCTACGAGGACTTCACCGGCGGGTATGTGCTCCACTGCCACTTCCTGGGGCACGAGGACCGCGGCATGATGTTCGGCGTCCAGACGATCTGCCCCGGTCAGCCGAAGGACTACTACAGCCGGCCGCGGATGGACGGCGCGGAGTGCGTCGGCGGGATGTTCACCCCCGCCGCCCCGCGGTGCACGTCGCCGACGGCGAGCGCCGCGCCGGGCACGGACGCGCCGATCGTGGTCGACGCCGGGGATGGGGACTTCGAGGACTAGTCGATCAGGAGGAGAGATACCCCCGCGGAGCCGGGGCTCCCGGCTCCGCGGGGCGAGGAGAGAGGGTCTACTCGGTGGTGCCGCAGCTCTGGACGGCGTACTGGATGTAGGTCGCCCAGTTGGCGCCCGGGAAGCCCGGGCCAAAGCCCCAGCCGGTCTGGGTGCCGCCCGAGCCCGCCGGGGCCTGGACGATGGCGTGCGCGGCGATGTACACGGTCTGGCCGGGCGCGAAGGACCCCCGCGGGATGGTGAAGGTGTAACTCGTCACCTCGGGGTCGAAGACGACGCTGTAGGCGAAGTGGCCAGGGATGGGGTTGCCCCGGTGGGTCTGTGGGATGCCGTCGAGCGAGCTCGCGAGCGCCAGGTGCGCGTCGTTCAGCACCCAGGGGTCGTTCGTCGTGTAGGTGACGTAGATGTTGACCGCATCGTTGCTCACCGTGACGGTCCCCGCGTCCAACGTCTGCCCGGCAAACAGGGTGAAGTCCCGGGCCACGCCGCAGAGGGCCTGCGCCGGCACCGACCCGACCACGAGGAGAGCGAGGGTGAGGAAAAAGAGAACGAATTTGACGGACTTGGCCATGACGGATCCTCCATGGGAATCAAGATATCCAGCAGGGGAGACCATCTCCCCGCTTGGAAGGTGAAGGGTGACGGCTGATGATACGAGGATTGCAGGGCGATTACAAGATACTGTTGAAACCGAATTACCTTCCACTAAATTCGCCATTTAGCGTCGATAGAGCAGGCGCGACCAGGCGCAAAATCGCCCTCGTTCTCATCGCCTTTTCTGCCGTCCTGGGGAGCCTTCCTGGGTGTGCAGCGCAGTCAAAAACAAAAGTGAACCCCTGGGTGGCGACCTGGAGGCTCGACCCTGCGCTCTCCCGGCTCGCCGGCCCCGTCCCCCGGCAGCTCCAGATCGAGATGGTCGAGGCCGACCCGCGGCGGGTGCGGTTCACCGTCGCCGGCACGGCGGCCGACGGCACGGCCTTTCGCGACGCCTTTGACGGTCCTCCCGACGGCTCCCCCCACCCGGTCCGCACTCGGGAGGGGCCGAGCTATCAGGCCTCGTTTCGCTGGACGGCGGACGGGGTCCTCCACGGCGAGACCGTCGATCCGCAAGGCGCCGCGAAGAGCTTCACCGTCGAGCTTTCAGGGGACGGCAAGACGCTCACCGAGACGCGCCACGTGAAGACGCCCACCGCCGAGTACGACCTGGTCCTGGTGTTCCGCCGGACGGTTCAGAGCGCCGGCAGCTCAAAGAGATAGGAGAGCCGGCAGCCCCGGAGCTCCGCCCGCAGCTCCGGGTAGCGGTTGACCGGGCGCCGCAGGCGCTCGGCCGGGGCGAGGAGCGCGGCGCTTTCATAAAGGCCGACCGAGTAGCCGCGACGGTCGGTCAGGCCGCGCCGGGCCGCCTCGGCGGCGACTGCCGCTTCCGGGCAGCCCCAGAGATCCGCCGCCAGCGCCAGCAGGGCGCCGCGGCCGACGCGGGCGCCCGCCGCCCAGACCCGGAAGCAGCCATGAACCTCGGCCGCGGCCCGGGTCGCCGCCAGGGCCGCGCCCAGATCGGAACAGAAGGCGAAGGAGCGGGCAAGCCACCAGGGCGGCAGGGCGGCCGCCTGCTCTTCCAGGGTGGCGAGGAGCCGGGGGACGCCGCCGCCGCCATCGCTGGCACCGACCCCGAAGCGCTTGGCCAGGGCGCGGAGGGCCGGGCCGGTACCGCCCCAGGTTTCGAGGGCCAGCTCGCTCGCCGCCTGGAGCCGGGCCTCTTCGACGAGCTCGGCGCGCGGCAGGAAGGGCTGGCCGAAGTGTTCGGCGAGGTGCCCCTCCAGGACGGCGAGCCGCGCTGCCTCGCGGGCCGGCTCGGCGGCAAGACCGGCCCAGCGGACCGCCGAGGCGAGGAGATAGCGCAGGCGCCAGCCGCGCACCAGCTCCGGGGCGTCGGGATGGAGGAGCTGGACGACCCCCCAGGTCTGGGCGAGCGAAATCTCGGGCGCGATGGGCAAACCCGGCGAAATCGGCACCCGCAGCCAGCGCTCGCGGTCGGCGCTGAAGTAGTCGAGGGCACGGGACGGCGCGGCGGCGGACACGGACGCCGCGGGAGGCGGGGTGCGGGCGAGGGCGAGGGCCTCCCGCGCGTCCGCGGCCTTGCGGCTGAAGCTCGCGAGACGTCGGGCGAGCCGCTGCCGGCCCGGCTCGCCGAGGAGGCCGGCGGCGAGCGCCTCGATGCGCGCCGGGTGGCGCTCGGAGAACGGCAGCCGCTTGAGCTCGCCGACCAGGACGCCGGCCGCGGCCGCCTCCACCGCCCCCTCTTCCACCAGGTGCTCCAGGGCGTCGCGGACCTCGACCAGGGCCACTGTGACCGCCCGGTAGCCCAGCTCCTCCGGGGCATGGAGGAGGGCCACCTCGTCGTCGCCGTCCAGGGCGCCGTCGCGGAACCAGGCGAAGATCTTCCCCACCCCGAGCATGCCGAAGGGGGCCATCTCGGCGGCGCGCAGCGCCCCCAGGCTGGCGGCGCCGATCACCCGGATGCCGGCCTCCAGGGCGTAGAGCAGCTCTTTGTGGGTCACCGCGCCGACGGTGTAGTAGTAGCCGTCGAGGAGGACCAGGGTGTGGGGGCGCCGGGCGACGGCGGCGAGCAGGTCGCCGCGCCGGGCCGGTGGCCGGATCTCGATGCCGGGGATCTCCGCCAGCTCCGCCGCGAACCCGCCGGGGGCCGCCAGGCAGGGACCCGCGAAGACGATGACGTCCGGCATGACCTCAGACCTCGGGCGGGTCGTCGAGCCCGGGAGCGAAGGCCACGACCACCGGGATGCCGAGCTCCGGCCGGGTCAGGTCGACCCAGTAGGGCATCGTGCCGCACCGCTCCAGCCGTTCGACGACCCGGCCGAGGTCGTCCTCCACCCGGGCGGTGGCGAGGTCGGGCAGGCTGGCGAAGCCGCGGCAGGCTCCCGAGGCGGGCTCGCGGAAGCGCTCGAAGGCCCGGTCGGGCGGCCCCTCCTCTTCGTCCGGCTCGGGATAGAGGAGGTCGTCGCGCGCTCCCGAGATGTAGGTCAGCCGGGACTGCGCCGCCTCGGAGAGGGCGCGGGAGAGGGCGACGTCGGGCGCGGTGTGGCAGCCCGAGCCGCGCCAGACGTGCGGCAGGTCGGGCGCCACCAGCTCGGCGACGACGATCGGCAGACCGGCCTCCCAGGTGGCGTCCCAGAGCGCCAGCTTCATGCCGCGGGCAAGGCAGCGCTCGATCATCTCGCGGCCGGGCTCGGCCGTGACCGCTGCCGGATCGAGGGCGACCCGCGTCTCCGGCCGGCGCTGCCAGCGGGTGAGGCCGTGCCGCTCGACCAGCTCGCAGAGGGCGTGGAGGAGCGCCTCCTCGCGGCAGTTGCCGGAGGCCAGGCCGTTCGAGGTCTTCTCGAAGAGGACCGGCTCGAAGGCCTCGGGCAGGCGGAACTCCAGCTCGACCATCTGGCGCGGCAGCCAGCCGGGCGGGCCGCCGGAGAGCGGCTCGGCGCGGAGCCAGGCGAGCGGCGCGGCGGCGAGCGGCCGCACCCCCGGCTGCCAGCGCAGGGAGGCGGCGGGGATCGGGTTGGCCGAGCGCATCTCGCGCAGCGACAGCATGGTCTGCGGCAGGTGGTCCAACCGCTCGGCGTGCCAGGTCTCGATCGCCTCCAGGACCGCCCCCACCCGCGCCGCCTCCCGGGTCGCCCCCTTGCCCTGCGAGACCGCCAGGTTCCAGCTCCCCGGCCGCACCGCCTGGAAGACCGGGATGCCGAGGACGTCCAGGCCGGTCAGGTCGGCCACCCGGGTGATCCCGACCCGCGGCAGGTGCTCGGACACCCAGGCCCAGGTCTCCTCCGGCGTGCGCGTCCGGTGGGTCCCCAGGCGGTAGCGCTTGGCGGAGCTCAGAGCCCGACCTGCTCCGCCTTGGTGTAGGACGCGATCCGCCAGCCGTCTTTCACGTGCACCAGGATGGCCCCGGCGTTGCCGGAGAAGACCCCGTGGTGCCCGGGGTAGCTCTCCCGCACGTGATAGGTGACGATCGCCCGCGCCGCCCCGACGTAGAGGACGCGCACGTGCGAGAGATCGATCTTGCGCTCGGTGAGCGGCGGTCGCTCCTTCTGGGCCTGGGTGTACGAGTCGCCGGCCAGCCAGTGCTCGATCTGCTTTTCGTCGACGGAGACGACCCACTCCCCCACCGCGACGTAGGGATCGAGGGCGAAGTCGCGGAACCGGGCGGGGAGGTCCTCGGGCAGGATCTGCTCCCAGGCGGTCAGGAGGTCCTCGATGACGCGGTCGCTGTCGTCGCCGGCCGCCGGCGACGCGAGGAGGTCGAATCGCGTGATGGCGCCGGGCGCCCCCCGCTTCGCCATGATGCCGATTGAGCGCACCTCCTCCGCCGCCCCGGCGGGCGTGAGGTCGAGATCGAGGTCGACGGCGGCTTCGGCGAAAGCCTGCTGCAGCGTTCTGTCACGGTCCGACAGAGAATGGGCCATGGTGGTCCTCCGCGGCGGCGGCCGCGCTTGGTTTCGAAGGGCTGATGTGGGCTTAAAATAGCACAGACTTTTTACCTTCAAATTACAGGCCGGGCCAGCAGGTCCCGCGCCGCGGCGAGATCGGCCGTCGCCGCCCCTTCGGGCAGGGTGGCGACGAGGGGAGCGAGGCGGCGGTGCCCCTCCGCCGCCCGACCCGACGCCCTCAGCAGATGGGCGAGGCTCAAGGTGGCCCGCAGCTCGAGCGAACGGGCCTCCTGGTCGTGCGCGACGCGGCAGGCCCGCTCGAAGCAGCCCTCGGCGGTGGCGACGGGGGCGCCGGCGGCGAGGCGCAGCTCGCCGCTCAGCCGGTGGATCTCCGCCTCGTAGTAGCGCTCGCCGTTCTCGCGGCCGATGGCGAGCGCCTGGGAGAGGACCCGGAGCCCCTCCTCGGGCTCGCCCAGCCGGCCGTAGAGCTCGGCCAGGAGCGCCAGGAAGTGCGTCTGCGCCACCCCCGAGCCGGTCGCCACCCAGTCGAGCAGGGCCTGGCGGACCTGGCCGACCGCCGCCGCGTTGGGCGTCCGGTCCTGCTCGGCGAGCGCCCAGCCGTGGAGGGTCCGCGCCATCGCCAGGGCCAGGGGGAAGCCGCCCTCCCGGGCGAGCTCGACGGCGGCCGCCGCCAGCTCCTGGGTCTTCTCCCCCTCGCGGCGGAACTGGTGCACGATGGCGACGCCATTCAACGCCAGGGCGAGGCTCAAGGGGTCGGAGAGCTCGCGCGCCAGGGCCAGCCCCTCGCGGCTGCGCTCCAGGGCCTGGTCGGGCAGCCCCAGGTGCCAGAGCACGTAACCGGTGTAGGAGCGGACGTGGACGGCCGGATGCACGCCGTAGAGGAAGGCCTGGGGAATGGCGCCCCCGGCGCCCGCCAGGTCGAGCGCCGACTCCAGGTGGCGGCGGGCGGCGGCGAGCTCCCCGCAGTGGAAGAGGGTGACCCCGAGGCCGAGGTTGGCCACCCGGCGGTGGCCGACGTCCCCCTCCGCCTCCGCCATGGCGAGCAGCTCGCGGCCGAGGCGCTGCGAGGTGTCGAGCTCCGCCCGGACGTTGTGGAACCGCACGAGGCCCCAGAGCACCGGGAAGAGGTGGGGGGTGGGGGCGAGGCGCTCGCACAGCTGGTGCGCCCGCCGGTAGGCCTTCTCCACCTCGGGGGCGGCGAAGCCGCGGGTCGCCATCAGGGCCGGCCCGAGGGCGGCCTGGAGCTCCAGCTCCAGCCGGTCGCGGGCCTCGCCGGCCGGCAGCCGGTCGAGGAGGGCGAGGCCGCGCTCCAGGTGGCGGGTGGCCTCCAGGTCGGCCGAGCGCTCGACCGCGGTCTGCCCGGCGCGCTGCCAGTAGGCGACCGCCTTCTCGGCCAGCTCGCCCTCGCTGCAGTGGTGGGCGAGGAGCTCGGGCCGGGTCGCCGCGATCTCCGGGAAGCGCTCCTCGATCAGCCGGGCGACCGAGCGGTGGTGGCGCCGCCGGGTCTCCTTGAGCAGCGAGGCGTAGGCCGCCTCCTGGATCAGGGCGTGCTTGAAGATGTAGCTCGTCTCGCCGGTCTTGAACAGCAGCTCGGCCTGGGCGAGGCGGCCCAGGGGCTCGGCCAGCTGCTCCGCCGGCAGGCGGGCGAGGCCGGCGAGCAGGTGGAGGTCGACCTCGCGGCCGAGGATGGAGGCGAGCTGCGCCACCTCCTTGGCCGGCCCCAGGCGGTCGAGGCGGGCCTCGAGCGAGCTCTGCAGGGTGGTGGGGAGGGCGGTGGTGAGCTCCGCCTCGAGGACCATCTTGGTCAGCTCCTCGGCGAACAGGGGGACCCCCTCGGCGCGCGCCACCAGCTGCGCCAGGACCTCGGGCGGCAGCGTCCGCTCCCCGGCGACGCCGGCGATGACGCCCGCCACCTGCGCCGGGTCCAGGCGGGCGAGGTCGAGGCGCGACAGGTGCGGCGCCGCCGGCCAGGGCGGCTTGAAGGTGGGGCGGAAGGTGAGGAGGAGGAGGAGCTTCGCCCCCGAGCAGCGCGCCAGGAGGTGCCCGAGCAGCTCGACCGTCGAGGGGTCGACCCAATGGAGGTCCTGGAAGACGAGGAGCAGGGGACCCGGGGTGGCGAGGCCGAGGAGGCCTTTGACCAGCGAATCGAGCAGGCCCTGCCGGCGCTGGCGGGGGGCGAGCTCGACCCGGGGCGCCCGCGGATAGCGCTCGTCGAGCGGGATCGAGAGGAGCCCCGCCCACAGGGGGAGGTGCTCCTGAAGCGCCAGGCCGAGGCCCCGGAGCCCCGCCTCCAGCCGCTGCAGCCGGGTGTCTTCCGGGGTTGCCGGGATTGCCGGGATTGCCGAGCGGTCGAGCGCGAAGTGGCGCTCCAGGAGGTCGATCAGGGGGTGGTAGGCGGTGTCCTGGTAGTAGGGCGAGCCGTGCCCGGCGAGGCAGAGGGGGATCTCCGGGGCGACCTCCGGGAGGGCGCGCAGGAAGTCGCGGACCAGGCGCGATTTGCCGATCCCCGCCTCGCCGCCGACCAGGACGACCTGCCCGTGCCCCTGGCAGGCCTGTCGCCAGCTCGCGACGAGCTGCGCCAGCTCGGCTTCGCGCGCGGTGCCCCGCGTGGCCTCGGGCGGCCCGCCCGCCAGATCCCCCTCGCGCACCACCTGGTAGACCGCGAGCGGCCGGCTGGACCCCGCCAGCTCGTGGGTCCCCTCGGAACGGCAGAGGAAGAAGCCCTGCACCAGGCGCCGCGTGGTCTCGCTGACCAGGACGGTGCCCGGCTGCGCCAGGGTCTGGAGGCGGGCCGCCAGGTTGGGAGCCGAGCCCAGGGCGAGCTGGCCGCGCTGCGCCCCCATCCCCACCTCCCCGACCACCACCGGTCCGGTATGGATGCCGAGCCGCACCGCCAGCGGTTTGCCCACCACGGCGGCGAGCCGGGAGGAGAGGTCCGCCATCTCGAGGACGATGCGGAGGGCCGAGCGGACCGCCCGGCGGGCATCGTCCTCCCGCGCCCGGGGATAGCCGAAATAGACCAGGAGCCCGTCGCCCAGGTACTGCGCGACGTGGCCGCCGTAGGTCTCGAGCACACCGCGGCAGGTCTCCTGGTAGGCGCCGAGGATGCCGCGCAGATCCTCGGGGTCGAGCCGCTCGGCCAGGGCGGTCGAGCCGACGAGGTCGCAGAAGAGGACGGTCAGCACCCGGCGCTCGGTGCCCGTCGCGTCCGGCGCCAGGGCGAGCGGCTTGCCGCAGTGGCCGCAGAACCGCATCCCCTCCGGACAGTCCATCCTGCAACTCGGACACTCCGCCATGCGCCCCCGTTCCCTCTCCTGGTTCGCCCCGTGGTAGGTCGGTTGCGAATCTTAAGCTGGAATGGGGGCGCCCGCTACCCGGCAGCCGGCCGCTGATGGGGCTGGAGCGGAGCTCAGTGCGGCGGCGCCGGCCGGGTACCGATCCCCAGGGCCGCGAGGTCGATGTCTTTGTTGGCCGGTCGTTGGGCCGGGATCGCGGCGAGCGCCGCCTCGACCCGGGCCTGGGTCTCCGGAGAAAGACCGGCGCCGCCGACATTGCCGTGGGTCAGCACTACCCGGGTGGGAGCGGCCCGCACCAGCTTCCAACCCGTATCCTTCTGCACCAGCCGGGCGGCGGTGGTCTCCAGCTCGGCGGCCTCGGTCTCGTTGTCCCACTCGGTCACCCAGAGGAGGAGGCGCTGGCCGTCCTTTTCATAGACGGCGAAACGGTCGCCCCCCCAGCCGGCGGCGGCCGAGGCGGCGAGGTTGGTCTCCTGGAGCGCCTGGCGCAGGAGGATGCCGATCCCCTCCTCCCCCATCTCCCCCTCGGCGGCCTTCTTCCAGCCCGGCAGCGCGGCGGTCAGGTCGGGCCAGGCGAGCTCGATCGGGTCGTCGCGCCGGCCGTGCCACTTCTCGGGGTGGAGGATCTGCTCGGTCGAACGCGGCGGGTCCTTGGCGAAGGCGTAGTCGAGGAGCTTCTGGCCGCCCACGCGCAGGGCGTCGAGGCAGAAGGAGAAGCCCTGGAGGTAGCTGAAGATCAGGGTGTCGCGGAACCAGGCCGGCGCCTCGGCCAGGCCGGCGCTCCCCGGCAGGTCCGGGGAGAAGGCGGCGAGCTGGCCGGGGTCCTTCAGCATGTCGCCCATCACCTGGCCGAAGCCGGGGACCGCCTCGATCCGCTTGCCCAGAATGTAGTCGAACATGGTGACCGTGGCGCTCCCCTCGACCAGGGCGAGGTAGGCGGAGCTGCCGTCCGCCAGCGGATCGCCCTTCGTGCCCTTGGCGATGTCGAAGTGCTGATCGTCCAGGGCATGGGTCAGCTCGTGGACGAGGATCCCCTCTAGGGCGCGGTGGGCGAGGTCGGCGCCGAAGGCCTTGCCGAGCGCCTCGGCGCCGCTGTCCCCTCGGCGCTCGACCATCACCAGGTACTTGCGCTCGGGGTCGTAGAAGGCGGCGACCTGCTGGCCCAGGAGGTCGCGGTAGATCTTCCCCACGTCCGCCCCGCGGGGGACCAGGCCGAACGCCTCGAGGCTCGCCGCCAGGGCGCGCAGGGCGTCGGCCGGCAGGTCCTCCGCCAGGGTCTCGGCCACCTTGGCCTTCAACCCGCGCTCGTCGAGCGAGCCATAGGGCACCGGCCGCTTCAGCCGCAGGCCGCGGTACTCCTCGGCGGCGTGCACCAGCGTGTCCATGTGCTTTTCGAGCGCGGGCGAGAGGCGATGGGCCTCCTTCGGCAGCCCGGAGGCCGGCGGCGGGGCGGCCGGGAGGCCGGCGGCAGTCGTCAGGAGGAGGAAGAGGGCGAGCCAGAAACCGCTACGGCGCATCGAAGAATCTCCAAGTCCAGGGCGGTCCTCGCCCGCGGGTCCCAATACCGCAAGCCTCCGTCCCCGCGTGAACTGTATCTCGTACCTCGCCGGGAAGTGCTATAGGCTATTTCCGTCGCATTCAGCAGCTCCTGAATGGAGGCAGAGATGGCGGTGGAATGCCGGAGTGCGTGCTC
>DASQPA010000328.1:0-2654 GCA_035644215.1 Thermoanaerobaculia bacterium | reverse complement strand
TGTGACCCCAAGCGTGTGCCCTGTCAGGGTGGCGATCGGTTGGCCGGTGGAGTCGTTCCAGATCCGCGCCGTCTTGTCCCAGGACACGGTCACCACCCGCGTACCGTCCGGGCTGAAGGAGGCGGCCCAGACCTCATCCGTGTGCCCGGTCAGAGTGGCGATCAGTTGGCCGGTGGAGGCGTTCCAGACCCGCGACGTCTTGTCCCAGGACGCGGTCACCACCCGCGTGCCGTCCGAGCTGAAGGAGGCCGTAGTGACCTTAACCGTGTGCCCCGTCAGGGTGGCGATCAGTTGGCCGGTGGCAGCGTTCCAGATCCGCGCCGTCTTGTCATCGGACGCGGTCACTACTCGGGTGCCGTCCGGGCTGAAGGAGGCGGCCACGACCGCATCCGTGTGCCCCGTCAGTGTAGCGGTCTGCACCGGGTTTGCCAGGGCCTTCTCGAGCAGGTCGTTGGCAGTCGGTGTGGAGTCTGGCTGCGGAATCTCCAGAGCCACCAGCGAGGCCTCGGTCGGATGGTCCACCAGGAGGTTTGCACCGAGAGCCGCGTACGCTCGGTCGCGCGCCCGCTCCTCCGACGCGCGCGCCTGTTGCCGTTGCCACAGGAACAACAACGCCGCCCCGAGAATCAACGCGACGGCGGCGACCGCCGCGAGCTGGAGGCCCCGCCGCTGGCGTCTCCGGCGCGCCACCTGGAGGCGGCTCGCCTCGACCAGCCGCTCCTCGTCGTGCGTACGCGCCCGCATCCCCTCCTTGCCCTCCCCCACTCGGGCGAGGTCGAGCTCACCCAGAGGCTCCCCGATCCGGCCTCCCGTCCAGTCCTCGGCCCGCAGCAGGATGCGCAGCGCCCTCTGCCCAGGCAGGTCCGAGGACTCGAAACGTCGGCGCACCAGCGGGGCCAGGGTGTCGTGGGCCAGGCGCGTGGTTGGGCGATCCGATGCCTCCGCGGCCCCGTCCTCCCCGCCCCCGGCGAGGAGGTAGCGGTCCTTGCAGTGTCCCACCAGCTCCGGAATCTCCGGACGATGCCCGTAGCGCTCCGCCACCTCGGCCGCCGAACGGCTCTCGGCGGTGCCCAGGGGAGTGGTATGGAAGAACAGGAGGTCGAGGACCAGACCGGAATCCACGGCCTCGGGCCGCTGCTCGCGGAGCGCGCGAAGCTGCTCTGCGAGGAAGTCGTCGAGCAGGAGGCCGCGGCGCTTCATGCCCTCGTAGAGCTCGCGGGTGAAGCGGGGGGACGCGGGCCCGGCCTGGACCTGTCTCCACATCTGAGTCAGCAGGATCTGGAGGATCGGTACGATGGTGGCGGCGCCCTGCCCGGCGAGGTCGCCGGCGATCCGCGCCGGCAGCTCGGGATCGACCTCCAGGCCGTAGTGCCTCCGTAAGCGGTCGCTCGACGCCGGCCCCAGGACGGCCTCCTCGATGCCCTCGCGGTCGAGGTGGGCGACTTCGACCCGAGTGCGAGGGAGCTTCTCGGCATCCAGGAGCTGCAGCACCTCGGCCAGCCATTCCTTGCGAAAGCCGAGGACGAGGCGCCCGCGGGGTCGGGTCTCGCGGACGGCGAAGAGCGTCCGCAGCAGGGCGGCGAAGGCCTCGATCTCCCCGCCATGGGCGAGAGGGCGCGTCCAGGCCTCCTCCGCCTGATCCAGGATGACGGCGAGAGGCTTGCCCACTGCTTCTTTATGGAGCCAGCCGGCACGGGCATCCTCGTCGCCCAACGCGCGAGCCAGAGTGCCGGCGAGGCCGAAAGCCCGGTCGCGGCGCAGGTAGAGCACCTCATGGGAGGCTTCGAGGCGCGGCTGGAGACCCGCGGCGAGGAGCGACGACTTGCCCGCCCCGGTGGCGCCGAAGAGGAGCACGAGGGGCGCGCCCTCCGGCCGGGTCACCTCCTCATGGAGCTCGCGGATCTCGCGGCCCCGCCCGAAGAAGACCGGCGCGTCCTCGCGGGTGAACGGGGCGAGGTGCTTGAACGGCGAGAGCGGCAGGTCCATCGCCGGCAGCGGGGGGAGGCCGAAGAGCGGGTCCCGGACCACGCGCGGCAGGCTCCAGCGCCGGGCTTCCTCCTCGGCGCCGGGGGCGACATGGAGATCCCACGGCCACCGGTCCTGGACGAGAGGGACGGGGGGAGCAGGATGGAGGTTGGCATAGGTCCCCTCCGGCAGATCGCCCGTCAGGGCCTGCACCGCCGCCGTCGCTTCCTCAAACGCGGCGCGCAGCGGAGCGCCGGAGGCGAGAGCCTGGTAGAAGTGGGCCGAGAGCTCCGTGGCCACCGAGTCCAGGATGGCCTG
The DNA here is from genome assembly GCA_035644215.1 of Thermoanaerobaculia bacterium. Lineage (GTDB taxonomy): Bacteria > Acidobacteriota > Thermoanaerobaculia > Multivoradales > UBA5704 > DASQPA01. The sequence continues at coordinate 371 of DASQPA010000328.1, read as the reverse complement.
GGACGTGGCGACCACCACCGGGACCCCGGCGGCGAGGAGGCCCTGCACCTGCCCCTGGGTGGAGCAGCCGTTCAAGAAGACCAGAGCCAGCCCCCGCTGCTCGCCCAGGAACCGGGCGAGACCCGCGGCATGGGCGAGCCGGGGCGAGCCTTCCTTCGACTCGAACAACAGCGCACCGCTCCCGGCGTGGCCGCCGAAGTGAAAGATCGCGATCCGGTCCCGGTAGCGCGCGTCCAGGAACACGTCGAACACCTCGGCGGCCGTGGCGTTGGCGCGCTCGACGATCTCGCAGAGGCCGGCCTGTTCCGCGGCGATCAGGGCCTCGCGCACCCGGCGCTGCTCTTCGGGGAGCTTGCGCAGATAGAGCGCGG
>DASQPA010000327.1:0-31108 GCA_035644215.1 Thermoanaerobaculia bacterium | reverse complement strand
GGCGGCGGACGGGCGATCCCTGGTGCCGCTCTGGCGCCAGCCCGCGCCGCCGGCCGACTGGCGGCGGGCGATCCTCATCGAGCAACCGCGCGCCTTGGGCGGACCCGGAGGGGAGAGCGCCGGGGCGGCGGCCGGTCCGCGCCGGGGCCACGCCGGGGTCCTGGAGCCGGCGGACGACGACGGGGATCTGCAGGGCCGCATCTTCGACCCGGTGCCGCTGGTCGGCCTGCGCACCCAGGGCTTCAAATACGTCGAGTACGCGAACGGCGACCGCGAGTACTACGACCTCGTGGCCGACCCCTACGAGCTGCAGAACCAGGCCGGGCACCTCGCCGCGGCCCGGCTCGCCCAGCTGGCGCGGGCCTTGAAGACGCTCTCGACCTGCGTTGGAGACGGCTGCCGGGTGGCGGACACCCTGCCCGGCCTGCCCTGAGGGTTAAACGACCGCCGCCGCCGGCCCGGCCGCCGCGGCCTCCACCTTGGGGATCATCGTCTTGGCCCGGGCCAGCACCATGCCGAGGTTGGCGGCCCGGCGGCAGACCACGACCAGGACGTTGTCGGGGTTGGCCCGGCCGCGGAAGAACACGTGCAGGAGGTTGTCGCTGCTCAAGATCACCTCCTGGAGATAGTGGTAGCCGTCCTCGTTCTGGATGCCGCGGACCTTCCGGAAGGTGCGCTCGATGGCGGAGACGTTCGGACCCTGGAACAGGTCGCCGGTCGCCGCCGCGACGAGGTCGATGACCTCCCGGGGATGCGAATCGACGGTCCGGATCCCCAGCAGCAGGCCGGTCGTCAGGTCGACGAGAGCCGCCGCGAGACACTCGGGGATGGTCGAGATGCACTCGTCCATCGTTTTATTGAGGTCTCCCATGGGCGGTCCCTCTTTCCTCCGCGGTCTGCAGCCTGCCGGTCGGCGGGGACGGGGCCCTCACCGCTCGCTCGAACCCTCTCAGGAAGGCGATCTGCTCTTCCGACTGCACCCAGGAGGATTCGACCTGCCGGACCTCGGTCAGCGCCTCGCGGGCGCTGGCCCCGGCCCAGATCTGCTGCGCCGCGAGCATCGCACCGGTGCGGCCGTGACCGGCTCGGCAGTGGTAGGCCACGGTCTCGCCCCGCCCCACCCAGTCCTCGACTTTCTCGGCGAGCGCCAGGGCATCCGCCAGGTCCGGCACTCCCCGGTCGGCGATCGGGAAGAAGACGTTGTCCAGGCCGTGCCGGAAGAGGGCGTCGGAGCCGAGCGGCTCGAGGGTCAGGGAGATCAGGACCGTCACGCCGACCCGTCGCAGCGCCGTCAGGTCCTCGTCGAGGTCCGCGAGCAGACCGGGTTTCGGGCAGCCGCCGAGCCGGCCCGGCCGCAGCCAGCGGAAGCCGGTCGGCCCCAGGCGGTCGCTCAGGTAGCCGCGGCCGGTCGACTCGGCGACGGCCCGGTAGGCCGCGACCGGCAGGGGCGGCGGTGGCGCGACCCCATGAGCGAGGTCCTGAAGGAGGACGTCCGGGGAAGGACAACCGCAGCCGCCGGTGCATACGAAGGCCCGGCCCGCGACGCTCTCCGGCGCGGCGAAGAAGTCCGGCACCGGCCGACGCTCCTGGATCCTGCCGCCGGCGAGGAGAGCGAGGTTGCCGCCGAGAACCTGGGCGTGCTGCTGATTGCGGGTGACGACGAGGAGCGAGCGCCGCTCCGCCTGGTGCGCCAGCTGCGCCAGGAGGGCCAGGGCGTCGGCATCGGAGAGGCCGTCGGTGGGCTCGTCGACGCAGAGCAGCGCGGGCTCCCCCACGGTCACGCCGAGGATGGCGAGCCGGCGCTGCACGGCCAGGGGGAACGACGAGGTGAGGTCGTCGAGCGACCCGGCGAGCTCGGCGAGCCCATGCTCGGCCAGCAGGCAGCTCGCCTGGCGCCGCTTCTCCGCCAGGGGCAGCGAGCCGCGCTCGGCCAGGTTGCCGAGGACGCTCTCCAGCACGGTCTCCTCGGGGAGGGCAACGTTCTGCTCGACCAGGGCGGGCATCGCCCCCTTGCCGAGGGGGCGGCTGCCGTAGCGCGCCGTTCCCCAGCTGCGCAGGGTGGCGTCCTCGCGGCCGAGCCCGCAGAGCGAGCGCAGAAGGAGCGACTTGCCCGCCCCCGCCGGCCCCATGAGGACCGCAATCCCCCGCGCGGGGAGGTCGAGGTCGATTTCGGCCAGGATCACCCGGCGACCCGCCGCGACGCCGAAACCGCGCAGGGTGAGCAGGGGTTCGCGCGGGGCGCTGCCGGAAAAGGCGATGGGGACGGCCATGGAGCTGCGGATGGATGCCACGCGGACTCTCCCTTCTCCCGATCAAAGAGCCAGGGGGTTTCCCCCGGATAGGGGAAACACCTCATTTTTGAAGCCGAGACTATAGGACTAAGATAGCAGTTCTGCGCGATTGCGCAAGTGTCCCATTCTTGGCCGGGCTGACATCCTAGGGTAGGGAGCCCCCCACTCCGTGGGGTAGGGCAGCCGGAACAAAGGCGGCCGCCCGCCGGTTTACAATCCCGTCATGGCAGACTTCGAGCTCGTTTCGCGTTTCACCCCCCAGGGTGATCAACCGGCGGCCATCGAGCAGCTGGTGGCAGGAATCCGCAACGGCGACAAGGAGCAGGTGCTCCTGGGCGTCACCGGCTCGGGCAAGACGTTCTCGATCGCCAAGATGATCGAGGAGGTCAACCGTCCGACCCTGGTCCTGTCGCACAACAAGATCCTCGCCGCCCAGCTCTTCCAGGAGTTCCGCAGCTTCTTCCCCCACAACGCGGTCGAGTACTTCGTCTCTTACTACGATTACTATCAGCCCGAGGCGTACGTCCCGCAGACCGACACCTACATCGAGAAGGAGACCTCGATCAACGAGGAGATCGACCGTCTCCGCCTGCGCGCCACCAAGTCGCTGTTCGAGCGGCGCGACGTGGTGATCGTCGCCTCGGTCTCCTGCATCTACGGCCTGGGCTCGCCCGAGGCCTTCTTCGGCATGCTGCTGTTCTTCAGCCTCGGCGACTCCGAGGGGCTGGACCGGGCTCTCCGCCGGCTGGTCGACATGCAGTACCAGCGCACCCAGCTCGACCTCTACCCGGGGAGCTTCCGGGTGCGCGGCGACACCCTGGAGATCCTCCCCGCCTACGAAGAGGTGGGAATCCGCGTCGAATATTTCGGCGATGACATCGAGCGCATCAGCCGTTTCGACGTCCTCCGCGGCGACGTCTACGAGCAGGTCGAACGCATGGCGGTCTATCCCCGCACCCACTACGTCACCCCCAAGGACCGCATGGAGCGGGCGATCGACGGCATCCGCTTAGAGCTCGTCGACCGCCTGGACGTGCTGGAGGCCGAGGGCAAGCTCCTGGAGCGCCAGCGCCTGGAACAGCGCACCCGCTTCGACCTCGAGATGCTGAAAGAGATCGGCTACTGCCACGGCATCGAGAACTACTCGCGCCACCTCTCCGGCCGCGCCCCGGGGGAGCCGCCGCCGACCCTCTTCGACTACTTCCCCGACGACTACCTCCTGGTGGTCGACGAGAGCCACCAGACGATCCCCCAGGTGCGCGGGATGTACCACGGCGACCGCTCGCGCAAGCAGACCCTGGTCGACTTCGGCTTCCGCCTCCCCTCGGCGCTCGACAACCGGCCGCTCACCTTCGAGGAGTTCGACACCCGGGTGGGCCAGCGCGTCTACGTCTCCGCCACCCCGGCCCCCTGGGAGCTGCAGCGGACGGCCGGGGTGATCGTCGAGCAGGTGATCCGCCCGACCGGCCTCTTGGACCCGGTGATCGAGGTCCGCCCGGCCCAGGGGCAGGTGGACGACCTGGTGGGGGAGATCCGCAAGGTCATCGCAAGGAAGGAGCGGGTGCTGGTCACCACCCTCACCAAGCGGATGGCCGAGGAGCTGACCCAGTACCTGGCCGAGCTCGGCATCAAGGTGCGCTACATGCACAGCGACATCGAGACCCTGGAGCGGGTGGAGATCGTGACCGGCCTGCGGCGCGGCGAGTTCGACGTCCTGGTGGGGATCAACCTCCTGCGCGAGGGCCTCGACCTCCCGGAGGTCTCGCTGGTCGCCATTCTGGACGCCGACAAGGAGGGCTTCCTGAGGAGCGACACCTCGCTCATCCAGACCTCCGGCCGCGCTGCCCGGCACCTGAACGGCCGGGTCCTCTTCTACGCCGACCGGGTGACCGACTCGATGAAGCGGGCGATGGGAGAGACCGAGCGCCGGCGGGTCCGGCAGGAGAAGTACAACCAGGAGAACGGCATCGAGCCGACCTCGATCCTGAAGGACATCCACAACCCGCTGGTCCAGATGGCGAACCTCGACTACTTCGTGGCCGGCTCGCCCCGCCTGGGAGCGGAGATCGAGGACTCCGACCTCCCGCTCGCCGAGCGCATCTCCAGGGTCGAAAAGGAGATGAAAGCCGCCGCCAAGCGCCTGGAGTTCGAGGAGGCGGCGGCGCTTCGGGACAAGCTCCGGGAGCTGCGGGAAGTGCAGATCTACGCGGGGTAGGTGTGATGCACCGGTACGAAGTCATCATTTATTGGAGTGACGAAGATCAGGTGTTCGTCGCCGAGGTCCCCGAGCTTCCCGGCTGTGCAGCCCATGGCGCAACGCCGAGCTCGGCCTTGGCAGAGGCTGAGGAGGCGATCTCGTTGTGGTTGGACACGGCACGTGAGTTCGGAGACGCTATCCCTCAGCCAAAGGGTCGTCGCCTTCAGTACGCCTAGGTACGGCAATGAATCCCGTCAACCTAGACGCAAAGTTGTCGACCTTCTCGGAGCATTGGCAGCCGAGGACCGTGGCGCAGTTCAACGGTCACGACATCATGGTGGTCAAAGTCGAAGGCGAGTTCATCTGGCACCAGCACGACGAGACGGACGACGTCTTCCTCGTGCTCCAGGGCCATCTCGTCATCGAGCTACGCGACCGCAGCGTCCATCTCGGGCCGGGTGAGCTGTTCGTGGTGCCGAAGGGAGTGGAGCATCGGCCCGTGGCCAAGGAGGAGGTCCATCTCCTCCTCATCGAGCCGACGGGCACTCCCAACACCGGAGACCCGGCGACGGCCGCCGCGCGCAGGGTCATCTAACGCCGCGGTCTCTCCTTGCCCCCCAGCCCGAAGTTCAGACGTAGTAGCATCAGATGCATGCGAACAACCCTCGACATTGCGAACGACGTCCTCCTAGCGGTCAAGGAGAGGGCCAGGAGAGAGAAACGCAGTGCCGGAGAGGTCCTGTCTGAGGTCGTTCGGGAGGGCTTGACGCACCACTGCCGGGTCTCCGGGGTCACCCAGCCGAAGAGCTTCTACGGTTTCGAACCCCTGCTTCCCCGAGGCACGGCGGTCTCCAACGAGCTGATCGACAAGCTTCGAGAGGAAGACCTCGACTGATGCGAACACTGCCACAAGCGCGGCTTACCGCCAGAAGACCGCGGTTTCAGACCACCGCCGACATCTCGTAGTGCACTGACCCTCTTGGCGCTCCACCCCGGTGGGCGCGCTGCAATAAACTCCTTTTCGCATTTGTCGACAGACCGGGGGGAAGGTGCGCAAGTTCTTTAACAAATCAGGGCCTAGCAGCTCGTCGCCCCCGCCTTCGGAGCTTTGGTTTGTTGGGCTTCCCTACCCTGAGGGCTTGCGCACCAGGCTCGATGCCGCCGCCGATGCCGCTGGCGACTCGCATGGCAGGGCGTCCGGAGGACGGGTCTTCGAAGACGCCCAGCCGCTACCACGAACCTCCCCGAAATCACCGCCGCCAGGGCGTCTCCGCAGGGCGCAGACGCCAGCGATCCTATCGACGTCGAAGACACCCTGGCGTTCGAGGATCGGTAATGTACAGATCGATGGACAGACGCCTCCCAGGTCTGAGACAATGGCGGTATGCGCGAAACCACCTTCACCGAGCTCCGGAACCACGCGAAGACCTTTTTCGACGCCGTCGAGGACGGCGAAACCGTCCGCGTGTACCGCAACGGTCGGCCGGTCGCGGACATCGTTCCGGTCAAGGCAGCGACGCCGGCCTGGAAGAAGCCGCCCCAGACCCGGCTCTCTCTGGGCAATCTGAGCCTCGGCGACGAGGTCCTGGCAGACCGCGACGAGACGCGATGAGGGTCTTCTTCGACACCTCCGCGCTGACCAAGCGCTATGTCGAAGAGGAGGGGGCGGAGCAGGTGAGGGCCCTCTGCGCCGAGGCGGATGCCCTGGCGGTCAGTGTCCTCGTCGTACCCGAGCTGATCTCGACGCTGTGCCGGCTGGTGCGCGAGGGCCGGCTTTCCTCCGGGGACTATCAGAGCCTCAAATCCGCCGTGCAGGCCGATCTCTCCGACGCCGATCTCTGTGACCTCTCCCAAGATGCCTTCGACCAGGCCATCCGCTGCCTCGAACGTCATCCCCTGCGGGCGCTCGACGCCCTTCACGTCGGAAGCGCTCTCGTCTATCAGCCGGACCTTTTCGTCTCTGCGGATCGCCGGCAAGCCCAGGCCGCCGACCGTGAAGGGCTTGCCGTGGTGGACCTCTCCCAGGATTCGGAGGGCGCCACTCGCGCTTGACGTCCGCCCCACCCTCTGCGGAATCCCTCGTCCGTCTCCTCCACAGCAGCAAGTCGGAGATCTGTCGGGAGTTCTACGGAGGGAAGCACTTCATGGCGGCCTTCCGAGACGCCGCCACAAGACTGCGGGACGGTGAGTTCGATGTCGCCTTTCCGTCTGAGAGCTTCCCTCCGGCGGCGATAGGGTAGCTACTGGATTGGACCAACGTTCTTAGTGCCATAGTCTCCGATTTCTGGTAGGAACGGCCCGTAGGCGGACAGCACAACCGTTTGCGCCAAGGTTATGCCGTAAGGCTTGTCTCGACTTACTGCTGCCATGATGATGCTCCAAACGAACAAGCCCGAAATCCATCCACTAATAAGGATAAGTGGAAACATGACCGTAGCAAGCCTTTGCGAGATCCCAGGGAGCAATAACCAGTAAACTAGAATCGCAACAAGACCAAGAATGAAAGAGATCATCCCCCCGAATCCGGTCGTCCGCAAAAATCTCCGCATCCTTTCACTCTGAAGGAGATAGAAAGTCATATTGCGACCAAACTCGCTGCGATCTTTATCAGTGAGTAGCTCCAACTCTCGTCGACTGAGAAGCAAGCGCCAATCGAATTTTGACCCACGCCACAACTGCTCCTTCCCCCGCACTCCGCGGAGGAACTCAGTATCGGCAGAGTCATCGTCTATCTGAGGCGTCACATTCGCGACTGGCGTCGATCGGGTTCCAAAAGAGTATCTCGCAAGAACCCGCTCGCGATCCGACTCCACTATTTCAGGCATGCTCAGAAATGCATCACCTGCGATGTGTTGCGCCATAGTCTCGACTTGGGAGAGCATTGTGTCCGCTGCCCCAGTTGGGCCAGTCGAATCACCGAACGCGGCAAGAATTTCCTCGAAGGCGTACGCCGGCCGATACGAGATCTCCATTTTGTCCCAGTAGTCACGCGGACGGGCCTGCATCACTATAGGTAGGAACTCTGCCAAAGCTGCCCTTGCGTAACCACGTGCAACTTCCAGTCTGTTTTGCTCAGCATTCTCGATTCGGGTGGCGACGGGGAAGAACTTGATCTTAGATCCATCCACGCTGGCGCTATGATAGGCACGGATAGATCTTAAGATAGCAGCGACACCTTCAATGCTCTGGCGGTTGAGCGTGAAGCAGGGGACAACCATATCTGGCATCTGCATGGTGCATATACCAGAGGTATCAGAAACGCCCGTGCGACTGTCAATGAGTACCCAGTCGTAACGTGCACGCAGATGGGCCTTGGCGGTCGTCAACATGCGGGCGCCTCCAAGTTCGTAAAAGCGTTTCCAGTCGAAACTGTTGACGCGCTCGCTGTACGTCGCACCTTGGCGACCGGCGCCAATGAAGTCGATGTAGCCCCCGGTAGGGAACGTCCAGTCGAGTCGCCTTGTGGCGTCCTCCAACCCCTCCGCGACCTCCCCTTGGTCCTCCGGTGTAGACAGACCTTCACCCAGCAGAGAGTTCGACGACGCCGAAGCTGCGAAGCTCCAGAATGCGTCAATCAGACCGTCCGTCTCGAATAGATCGGGGTCCACTAAAAACGGTCGGAAGTAGCGGTGCAATCCGGGCGCTTCCAGATCCCAATCAATCGTGAGCACGCGCTTGCCACTAACGGCCACAATCCACGCAAAGTTGGCAAGCGCCATAGAGCGGCCAGTGCCGCCCTTGTAAGAATAAAACGTGACGATTCGACCGTGTGCATTACCCATATCAGATGCGCTCCCCACCCACTCCTTTAAGCAGCGGGAGGCTTTCAGCATCGGACGCATGGTGGGTACTCGCGCGCAGAACACGCCCGCGGGCATCGACAAAAGTGTGGCGCAGCATGCCAATCCGGGCTTCGGACGCCTGCGGTAACGCGACCAGCCGCGGTGGCAGACCTCGCGAGGCGACCAGTTCCTCTAGCTTGACGTCATTGGCGCCAAAGGAGGGGAGAAGAACCGGCCCTACCCAGTCACTCGAGCGGATGATTTGCTCGATTTGGGTTGCCCAGGGATCAGCATTTGTACCCGGCCAGATGTCAGGATCAATGATGAGAGTCGCCAATACGCGCGCCTTGGAAAGTGCAGTGAGGCGGTCGAGGAGTTGTCCGGCACTGGTAGGCCCAACTGTGTTAGCCGCCGCGTGAAATACAGTCAGCCCCTCCGCGAATCCGGCAGTACGCACGTCCGTGAGCAACGCTGTAAGCAGCGGGTCAGCACTTCCAGTCTTTCCCGGAAGCATTTCAGCGATGAGTTGGTCCGCGAAGCTGACGGTGTTGGGATCAGGAGTAAAGGCCCGGTTAGTAATGTAAAACGCGACCACAGACGCAAGTGCACGTGGCTGTACCTGTTCAACTGGCGCACCCGGGAGAGACGCGCTAGCTACCGGAGTTCTTCCCTTGGTTGCGAAGTGTTGCCGCCAATCATGTGCAAAGGCATCACACACTGTAGCGAAGCTGATATCGGTGGCTTCTGGTAATTCAATCAAATCGCGTATGCGGAGAGCGAAAAGGTTAAGTAGATCCTGATAATAAGGCTCGGTGAGGACGCACCGCTCCATGCCTTTCTTGCGATAGCGCTGGATCGCTGCTATCTGGTCTGGATCGCCAGGGTCAGCGGCAGGAGTGTCGTTGATCCTACGCAGAATCGGCGGGATCAGCGAGTCCTTCTGCGTATTGGCGCAGTAGGCTTCTTCGGCAAGCCAGCGAATAGGAATGACGTTCTCTACATCCGTCAGTGCTCCGTTCACGTCGATCCCAATGCTACGGCTGCGCAACACAAAAGCATACAACTCTTTCCCGCAGTTCTCGCGAGTAAAATAAAGCGGCGTCCAGATCGCAACGAAAGCCCTATCAGTGCTTAGAGAGCCGCTTAGTACCCGGTCCCAATCCGCGCCTTGTCGAACTTCCCGATCTATAGTGCCAATACGGTTCACCTTACGATCCGCAGCCGCATATTGAGCCACCTTCGCTTCAAGGTCGTCAAAAAATCGATCGAGATATTGCCCGGGCATCTCGCGATCTTGTCGTGCATGGGAGAAGAAGAACGTTGGTATTATTGTCATGGTCCCTCGCTACTTCTTGACTGACGTAAGTGCGATCATCCAGCCTGAGTACTCTCCGATGAAATATGAAAATATCAATGCTAAATAGACCGGCAAGATTGACCAAGAAGTAAGCGCTGAGCGAATGTCACATAAACGTATGGGAGCGCCCGCCTCATATAAATCCCTCAGCCCATAAGACTCATCCCGGATGCGGTCGACAGTACACTTATATAGATCGCGACATGCCTTCTCTTGTGAGAGATACATCGTGTCCAAAAAACCGAAGATCACAATCGGTACGAGCGAGAATGTGAGGATCGCGGGCACATGTGTGGCTCCAGCGAAGCTGACCAATGCACCTACAAGGGTAAGGCACCACGTCTTGCAGGGCGTACTGTTATTGGCCAGACGGCTAATAATGCCTTGCAGCAGGTTCAAGTGTGCAATTACTGCGGGGCTGTCCCCCGACCAAAAGTTTTTATTTTCACCAGCTCTCATAACTTCTACCTTGCCTCCTATCTAAAGGCTCGAACCCTTAAACAGTCCTGGGCCGTCCATCAAAGGAGCTGCGGTATGTACCTAAGCCTACAGGCCTGTATATATAACTATACCTCAGTCGCTGCGTCAACCCCCAGATTTGGGGAGCAAGAATATATCGAGATTTCGCCATAAGCCCAGAGGAACCGACAGTGACCACCCTGCCCAACGATGATCGCCACTACCTGGCAGTGCGACCTCATTCCTCCCCAATATCCTCGTCCCACAGGCTGGGATGCGCGGCAATCCACTCCCCAGGAGGCGAACACACTCCTCCGACCGGAGGTCGACGACCTCGCCCCGTTCTCCTGCAGCCAGGCAACCCCGCCGGGGAAGTTGACGGACTCCCCCACCCACGGTGCCGATCCGGAACTGGCGAACCAAGCCACTGCAGTACCAGCAGGGGGCGAGGGTGGTGACCATTACCGTGTCGCGGCCGCTCCGCTGCTGGCTGGCCTTCCGGAAGGCGTCGGTCTCGGCGTGCACGAGGGGTCGTCCTCCTGAACCCGCCGGTTGTGCCCCGGCCGAGGAGGCGTCCGGCGCGGTGGAAGAGGGCGGCGCCGATCGGGCCCCCCCTCCACGAGGCCCTGCCGGGTCTCCTCCAGGGTGACCTTCAGCTTGGCTTCGTAGTCGAGTCTCGCGCTCCTAGGGCCTCCTCCGGTCTACCGCAGACGCGAAACTCCTCCGCTCCCTCCTCCACGAGAAACTGAAAAGGTGCCAAAAACGTCGCCAAAACTCAGAATGTCGTCATAAAAACTTAAATACATCGCCCCAAAATAGTTTTTGCCGCCGTAAAAACTTAAATACATGGCCCCAAAAGTCGAAATGCCCCTGTGAAAAGTTAAATACAGGGTCTCAAAAGTCGTACCGGACCACGTAAAAACTTAAATGCCGGCCATGGAAATGCCAAAAAGTCACTCCAAATAGTTTCCGCAGCGATAGAACACGCGTTGGCGACGTTTTGCGGAGTTTTGACGGGGTTTCAGTGCGTCTTTGAGGCGTTCCGCGCTCGTTTGGAGGGATCCGGACGCGGTCCGGCGACGGTCGGACGGCGTCCGGAGAGGTCGGCGCGCCCGGCGACGACGGTTCGAGATCGCTTGGAGAGCTTCGGCGGAGCTTTGGCGACGGTCGCGCCGCCGTTGGCGACCGCTGGCGGGGTCGGGGCCAAAAAAATCCCCCCGGGAAACCCCGGGGGGATCTGGCTACCTTACCTACGTCTTCTTCCTACTCTTTCGGCAGGGTCGGAGCGGCCGCCGCCGGCGTCTCGTGGGCTCCGCCGGCGAGCGGCGGAGCGGTGGAGACCTCGGGGGCGGCCGGGGGAACCGGATCGGTCGCCTTCTTCTTGGGGCGACCCTGCTTGCGGGGCTTGATGCCGAAGTCGCGCAGACGGCCGCTCTCCGGCCCATGGACCGCCTTCAGGGCATGGCTCAGCCGGGTGAACAGCTCGTCGCCCGCCGCGAAGACGAAGTTGCGCTGCTGGATGGCCTCGTTGGCGTCGCCCTGGATGATCTTCATGCGGTCGCGCAGCGCCTGGGCCTGGGACAGCAGGCTCTGGAACTTCGCGAACTGCTCCTTGAACTGCGGCAGCAGGTCGATCTGCGGCTCGAGGTTGTTGTTGAGGCCCCGCCAGCGGTCGATCTTGGCGGCGAGCGTCGTCTGCCCCTGGAGGTTGCCCTTGGCGGGGTTGACGGGGACGACGGGGACGTTCGGTACGGTGCTCATTTGGTTCTCCTTCGCTTTTGGTTTAAGCTACGGAGCTGTCTATCGCAGACGTGCTCGGTTCCTCCGCATGAGAATACCGGGCGCTCTCCGTAGTCGGTTACGGGTATTACCTGCCAGGAGGAGGGCTCCACTGACCGGGAGCTCTCCTCCGCCTTCACCTCTTTCCTGCGTCTCAGCTTCTGCGGCGTCGCGGCGTGCGTCCTTGGGGGCGCTCGCGCGGACGAATTCCTCATCGGCCCTCCTTGAGAGAGCGGTCTTTCGTCCGGACACCATGCCCGGAATCGCCGGGGTTCCTCGCCCCGGTCTCTCGCTCCAATGGGGAACATGATAGTAGACCTCGGCGAGAAGTCAAGTACTTTGTGCAGAAAAAGCACGCTGAGAGGTCACGAAGGAAGACGAATCTTACTCTAAGCCCTAGATCCTGCCGTCTTTACCTCAGAGGCCGCTCCCTCCCCTGCCGCAACCTCCAGGGTCCGATCCCGTACGGGTATACTCGAAGGGAGCGGTGCGTGCCGATCGGGCGCCGCCCTAGGAGGACGCAAAGTGAGCCAGGAGCGGGCGGCGGCGAGGGACGTGATCCTCGCCGTGGCCGAGAATATGCGCAACAGTCTGGAGCCGCTGGTCACCAAGACTCTGGCGCCCAGCCTCTACCAGGTGTACCTGCACGCCGAGGACTACGAGCGCCTGCGCACCATCTTCGGCGAGATCGAGGCCGAGGCCAAGGAGCTGCTCGACCGCGAGCTGAAGAAGCTCAACCACGAGGCCTCCCCGGTCGTCGGCCGTCTCCTCCGAAAGGTCCAGGGGAAGGGCGAAGAGGGTAAGGTGAGCCCGCAGTTCGTCTCGGCCGAGGGGCGCTGGTTCATCCGCTTCCAGGAGGACCCGAACGCGGTCCTGGAGCCGGGGGACATCCAGGTGGTCTCCGAGTTCGCCCAGGCGCCCGCCACCGGCTACGGCTCGGGGGCGCCGACGCACCGCATCTCGACCACCCGGCGGCTCGGCCGCACGGTTACCCACCGCGAGGAGACCGACGCCGCCGCCGCCTTCGCCCGCATCACCTACAAGGACAACTCGGGCGCCAAGGAGTTCCTGGTGACCAAGGACGAGATCGTCATCGGCCGCGAGGCGCCGGACGTCTGGGTCGACCTGCGGCTCGAAACCTCGCTCGACGTCTCCCGCGAGCACGCCCGCCTGCGCCGGATGCCGGAGAGCGGGGTCTTCCGCATCAAGGACCTCTCGAAGCTCGGCACCACGGTCAACGGCGTCGCCGTGCCGCCTTCCGGGGCGGAGGGCGGGGGGCGCGACTTGGACCAGTGGGTCGACCTGCCCGACCGGGCGCGGATCGGCCTCGCCAGCATCGTTTTTCTCGATTTCGAGCGGCTGGGCAAGAGTTGACCGGCCTTTTCTACTCCCGGTTGCCGCTCCTCGCGGTCCTCCTCGCCGCCGTGGCGGCCCTCGCCTGGGTCGCCTGGAGCGAGAGGCGGAAGGGGTAGGGCGAGGTGAGCCGGACACCACGCCCCCAGGGAGCCGCCGCGCCGCGCGCCCAGGCGCCCCGGGCCGCCGCGGCGACCGATCCCGGCCGCGAGCGGCGCAACAACGAGGACCGGGTGCTCTGTGAGCCCGATCTCGGGATCTACGCGGTGATCGACGGGGTGGGCGGCGAATCGGCGGGCGAAATCGCCGCCGACATCGCCGTGGACGTCCTGCGCGCCCGCCTCTCCCGCCGCACCACCGACGCCGCCCGCCTGGTGCGCGAGGCCATCGCCCTCGCCAACCGCCAGATCTACGAGCGGGCCAAAAACGATCCCGGCCTCGCCGGCATGTCCTGCGTCCTGACCGTCGCCGTCCTCGATACCGCCGATCCCGCCAATACCGCCGGTCCCGCCGGTACCGGGCCGGGACAGACGGCGACCGTCGGCCACGTGGGGGACAGCCGGCTCTATGCCCTGGCTCCCGGCGAGATCCGCAAAGTCACCGCCGACCACTCGCCGGTCGGGGCGCGGGAGGACGCCGGCGACCTTTCCGAGGCGGAGGCCATGCGCCATCCGCGGCGCAACGAGATCTATCGCGACGTGGGCTCCGCCCCGCACGAGCCGGAGGAGGCGGGGTGGATCGACGTCCTCACGGTGCCGTTCCCGGCCGACGGCGCCCTCCTCTTCTGCAGCGACGGCCTCTCCGACATGGTCCCCGCGGCCGAGATCCGGACGGCGGTCGAGAAAAACGCCGCCTCGCCCGAGGCCGCCGTGCGCACCCTGATCGAGCGGGCGAACGCCGCCGGCGGCAAGGACAACATCTCGGTCGTGCTGGTGACCGGTGACCGCTACGCCGAGGCGGTACGCCGCCACGGCTCGGGGCAGATGCCCTCGGGGCAGAGGGGCACCGGCCCGGCGGTCGCCCCGATTCCCCTGCGCGGGGCGGCGCGCGCCCGGCCGAGCCTCGCCGGGAAGCTCGGCAAGCTGCTGCTGGCGGCGGTCGTCCTGGCCGCCGTGGCGGCCGGCGTCGGGTTCTTCTTCTTCCGCGAGCCCTTCCTCAACACTCTCGACGGTATCCTGGGTGGCCACGCCGCCTCCGGCGGTCTCGTCGTGGGGATCGGGGACGGCGGCCTCGCCACGATCTCCGAGGCCCTTCTCCGGGCGAAGCCGGGGCAGACGATCGAGGTCGCCCCCGGGACCTACCGCGAGCGGCTCACCCTGCGCGACGGGGTCCGCCTGGCCGCCCGGACGCCGCGCACCGTGGTGCTCCAGGCGCCCGAAGGCGCCGGATCGCCGGCCTCTGCGGCATCCCCGGCGACTCCGGCGACCCGCGCCCTGCCGGCGATCTCGGCCACCGGGGTCCATGGGGCACGGGTCGAAGGCTTCCGGGTGGAGGGGAGCGCCGCGGCGCCGTGGAGCGTCGGGGTGCGGCTGGACGGCTCCGAGGTGGAGATCGACGGCGTCGAGGTGGGCGGCGCGACCGGAGCCGGGATCGAAATCCGCGGCGCCGACCGCTCGACCGTGCGCTACTCCTATCTCCACGGCAACGGTGGCCCCGGGGTCGCCGTCTCCGGGGACGCCGCGCCGCGGCTCCTCGACAACCTCATCGCCGGCAACGGCATCCGGCCCGGCGCCAATGCCCCCGGAAGCCCCGGGGTCGAGGTGCGGGGCGGCGCCGTCCCCCTGCTCTCCGGCAACCGCTTCGAGGGCAACGGCGGGGGCGGCGTTTCCCTCCCCTCGCCCGAACGGGTGGACGAGGTCTTCCGCTGGAACGCCTTCGGTACCCTCTCCCGGGAGCAGGCGGTGCGCGTCGCCGGCACTGCCGGCAATACCGGCTCGCTCAATCCTGCCAAACCTGCCCCCCCGGCCGCCGCGCCCCCCGCCGGCACCGCTCCCGCCCCGGCCGCACCCCGGCCCACCGGAGGGAAACGCCGGTGATGCCGCACCTCTTAGGCCACCAGACGGTCGGCCGCTTCGAGATCAAGGACTTCCTCGGCCGCGGCGCGATCGGCGACGTGCTCCTCGCCTGGGACCCCGAGGCGGCCCGCTTCGTGGCACTCAAGGTGGTGCGGGTGAGCAAGAGCGACCCGGAGATGCTCATGGCGGAGAAGAACGGCCTCGCCCTCCAGGCGCAGCTCGCCGAGGTGGCGCCGCAGGTGGCGGCGGTCTACGAGGAGGGGCAGGACGGCGACTTCTTCTGGGTGGCGATGGAGTACGTGGCGGGGAACGACCTCTCGGAGGTCCTCGCCCGCGGGCCGATGCCGGAGCGGCGGGCGGTCGCCATCGCCCTGGAGCTGGTCTCCATGCTGGAGGTCTGCCACGAGTTCTCGGCCGAGGTCGCCGGGCGGCGGATCTTCGGCATCGTCCACGGCGACATCAAGCCCGAGAACATCCGCCTCCAGGAGGAGGACCGGGTGCGGGTCCTCGACTTCGGGATCGCCAAGCACCTCTCGCAGACCCGGCGCTTCACGGTCAACCTCTTCGGCAGCCTTCCCTACACGCCGCCGGAGCGGCTGGAGCGCGGGGTGGTCGACCGCCACTCCGACCTCTGGGCGGTGGGGGTGGTGCTCGCCGCCATGGTCTCCGGGAAGCGCCCCTTCCCGGGCAACACCCCGGAGGAGCTGGAGCAGGCGCTGCGCCACGGCGTGCCCCACCTGCCGTTACCCCCCGGCACCTCGCCGGCGCTGATCTACGTCGTCGACCGCTCGCTCGCCTTCGAGGTCAACTGCCGCTACCCGAGCGCCGCCGAGCTCGCGGCGGACCTCACGGCCCTCCAGGCCGGCCAGCCGCTCCCCGCCGTCGCTCCAGACCTCCACACCACCCGCCGCACCGGCCGGCCGCTCTCCCCCGAGGAGCTGCGCGCCGCCGAGGCCACCCGCCGCACCGACCGCCCCAATGGCCCCGGTAGCCCCGGCGGCGGTCCCCGGCCGGTCGAGACGACCCGCCGCACCGGGGAGGTCGCGCCGACAGACGCGGCCGCCCTCGCCGATCTTCCGGCCGCGGAACCCGCCCCCGCCGCGGCTCCCGCCGTGCCCGCCGCCGGCCGCCACCGGCATCGCTTCCAGGTCGCCGTGATGCTCTTGGCCGGCCTTTTCCTCATCGCCGTCGGGGTCTCCCAGCTCTGGGCCTGGAACCAGGCCAAGCAGCTCCGGCAGGACCTGGCGACCCCGCACCCCGACATCGAGGCGATCGCCCAGCGCTATTCGAGCGCGGTGGACTGGAGCCTCTTCTCGACCGACCTCTACGGGGTGGGGCGAGAGATTCTGGGATCGCTCACCAGCTCGGCGGGGAAGATCCTCGACAGCTACCACGGCGACGACCCGACGACCACCCAGCGGGGCTGGCAGACCGCTTACCGCTACCTCCATGCCGCCGCCCAGATCGCCCCGCGCGACAAGAAGATCCGCTCCCGCCTGCTCTACACCCGCGGCCATCTCGACCGCATCGAGGCGATCACCCAAAGGAACCAGGGCGACCGCCAGGCGTCGGCGGCGACGAGCAAGACGGCGGCGGGGGAATTCCAGGAGGCGACGCGCGTGGACCCCAACTGGCCGGACCCCTACCTCGGCCTGGCGCGGATCTACGCCTATGACCTCTTCGACCTGGAGGCCCTCCAGCGCAACCTGAACGAGGCGAGCCGGCGGGGGTATTCGCTGGGAAAACGGGAGACGGCGATGCTCGCCGACGGCTTCCGCATGCAGGGGCTGGGGTTCGAGGCGCGAGCCCAGCGGGCCACCGGGACCGACCAGGCCGACCTGCTGAAACAGGCGCGGGCCAACCTCCAGCAGGCGGTCCGCTACTACGAGGACATCGAAGGCTACGGCGACGCCGACGAGAACCGCGCCATGGCCGAATCGCACCTGGAGGCGGTCGAGGCGCGGCTGTCCTCGTCTTCGCGGCCGCGCCTGGAACCGGCAGGCAAGGGCTTCTGGGAGCAGCTGGGGCGGGCGCTGGTGCGGGAGATCCGCAAGCCGCCGGGTGCGCGGTAATCTCATGGGCGTCACGATCAGCCGCGCCGCGGAGCGCAAGAGCCGGCCCTCTCCGGCCGCCGGTTCCCGGGGCGTCCGCCTCGGCGGCGCGGGCAACCGCAACCGCGAGGCGGGGCTGCTCGCCCTCTCCGGGGTGGTGGTCGCCTTCGCCCTGGTCCTCACCTGGCTCGCCGTCTCCCGGCCGCTCGCCGACGTCCCGGCGCGGCTCGGCCGGGGCGAGCTGCTGAACCTGAACACGGTCTCCCGCTCGGGCGACCTCCTGCCCCTGCTCGCCTTCCTGGACACCCCCCAGGAGCGCTCCTTCGTCGCCGATCGCATCCGCCAGCGTCTCTCCGAAGGGACGCTCGACAACGTCGGCGAGCTCGGGCGCCTGCGGGTGCCGGCCGGAGAGATCGACGCCAAGAACCTGCCCGGCCTCGCCGAGCGCCTGAAGGCGTCCGGCCGCGACTCGGTGCTTCTCCTAGCGCCTGCTGAGCTGCGCCAGTTGAAGCCCCGGCTCCTCGTCCGCACCCCGGCCCGCTTCCGCGGCACCTATCTCCTCGGGGCGGCCCTGCTCTTCGCCGGTTTCCTGGCGGCCCACCTGGTCCTCCGCTTCCGGCGCTTCCCGGGGGACGAGCTGTTCCTCCCCATCCTCTTCCTCCTCTGCGGCCTGGGGTTCGCCATGATGGCGAGCCTGCGCGATCCGCTGCGCGACCTGCCGCTCTGCCTGCGCTTCTCCTACGGGGTGCTCGCCGGCTGCGCGGTCTTCCTGGCCGGCGCCCTGATCGACCTCGAACGCACGCCGCTGCCCCGCCGGGGGATCTGGGCGCTCGCCCTGGCGGCCGTCCTCTCCGTCTGCCTGATCGGCTTCGGCGGCGGCCCGGGCGGCAGCGACGCCAAGGTCAACTTCCTGGGCTTCCAGCCGGTCGAGCTGATCAAGATCCTCATCGCCCTCTTCCTCGCCGGCTACTTCGCCGACCGCTGGGAGCTGCTGCGCGAGGTCCACGAGCGGAGGCTGTCGTTCGGCCTCCCTCTCCCCCGCCTGGAGTACGCCCTGCCGCCCCTGGTGGCGATCGGGCTCGTCCTCTTCTTCTTCTTCCTGCAGAAGGACCTCGGGCCGGCCCTGGTGCTCGCCGGCCTCTTCCTCCTCCTCTTCTCGGTCGCCCGTGGCCGGCCGGGCATGGCCCTGGTGGGAGCGGCGGCGGTCAGCCTCGCCTGCTTCGCCGGCTACAAGCTGGGCTACCCGCGGACGGTCGGCCAGCGGATCGGGATGTGGCTCTCCCCCTGGGACACCTGGTTCCACGGCGGCGACCATCTCGCGCAGGCCATCTGGTCGCTCGCCACCGGCGGCCCGACCGGCACCGGCCTCGGGCTGGGCGAGCCCGGCATCGTCCCCGAGGCCCACACCGACATGATCTTCGCCGCCGTGGGCGAGGAGCTGGGCTTCCTGGGGCTCGTCGCCGTGGCCGGCCTCTATGCTCTGCTGATCCAGCGGAGCCTGCGGGCCACCCGGCGGTCGGGGACCCCCTACGGCTTCTTCCTGGGCCTCGGGCTCACCCTCCTCCTCGCCCTGGAGACGGTGCTCATCGCCGGCGGCGTCCTCCGGCTCCTGCCGCTCTCGGGGGTGGCCTCGCCGTTCCTCTCCTTCGGCCGCTCGGCCCTGCTCGCCAACTTCCTCATCGTTGGGCTCCTGGCCGGCCTCTCCGCCCGCCGTCCCGCCGATCCGGACGCCCTGCGGCCGTTCGCCGGCGGTATCCGCTGGGTGGCGATCGGCCTCGGCGCCTTCGCTGTCCTCGCCCTTGTGCGCCTGGCCGATCTCCAGCTCTTCCGCCCCAACACCTACCTCACCCGCGGCGCCGTGGCCCTCCAGGGGGACGGGGTGCGGCGCTTCCAGTACAACCCGCGGCTCGCCGCCATCGCCGCGACCATCCCCCGGGGCTCGATCGTGGACAGGAACGGGGTGCTCCTGGCGACCAGCGATCCGGCCGAGCTCGCGGCGCACCGGGCGGAGCTCCAGAAGCTGGGGGCGACCGCGTTCGACGATCTCGCGGGTTCGACGGCGACCGACCGCCGCGCCCGCGCCTATCCCTTCGGCGGCAAGACCTTCCATCTCCTGGGCGACCTGCGGAACCGGGTGAACTGGGCGGCGCGCAACACCTCCTTCGTCGAGCGCGACGCCCGCGTCCGCCTCCAGGGGTACGACGACTACGCCGACGTGGTCAAGGTCAAGCAGCCGGACGGCTCGGAGACGCCGCAGGTGGTCGTCGACTACCGGGACCTCGTGCCGCTCCTGCGCCATCGCTACCAGCCGGACTCCCCGGAGGTCAAGGCGATCCTCGGCCGCGACCGCACGGTCAAGCTCACCGTGGACGTGCGGCTCCAGCTGGCGGCCGAGGAGGTGCTGCAGAAGTACGCCACCCAGGCCGGCTTCGGCGCCGCCGCGGTGGTGCTCGACGCCGACAGCGGCGACCTCCTGGCCTCCGCCTCCTATCCCTACCCCCAGCGGCTGCCGGCGGCGCCCGACACCAAACCGGGCGGCCCGCTCGTCGACCGGGCGCGCTACGGCATCTACCCGCCCGGCTCGACCTTCAAGGTGGTGACCGCGCTCGCCGCCCTGCGCAAGGACCCCAAGCTCGCCGGGAAGACCTTCGAGTGCAAGCTCCTCCCCGACGGCCGGGAGGGCAACCGGGTGGCCGGGCGGCTGATCCACGACGATCCCACGGTCACCTCGCCGCACGGCACGGTCAACCTCGACAAGGGGATCCGCCACTCCTGCAACGCCTATTTCGCCCAGCTCGCGACCTTCGACGTGGGCGGCGAGGCGCTCCTCGAAACCGCCAAGCTCTTCGGCATCGCGGTCGCCCGGCCGAACACCGTGAAGCAGCTCAAGGACGCCCTGCCCCAGGCCGCCTACGGCCAGGGGCAGGTGATCGCCACCCCCTTCCAGATGGCGCGGGTGGCGGCGACCGTGGCGGCGCAGGGGAAACGGCCGGAGGGGCGGTGGCTCACGGGCGGCGACAACCCGCGCTCGGGGGCGCCGGTCGAGGTGCTCGACGCCGCGACGACCGGGCTCGTCGCCCAGGCGATGCGCGGGGTGGTCACCGAGGGGACGGCGGCGGCCTTCCTGGCGGGGGTGCAGCCGGCGATTGCCGGCAAGACCGGCACCGCCGAGGTCAAGGACCAGAAGTCGCACTCCTGGTTCATCGGCTACGCTCCCTACACGTCCACGGGCACGATCGGCGGCACCGGGCGGCGGGTGGCCTTCGCGGTGATCGTCGAGCACGGCGGCTACGGCGGCCGCCTGGCGGCCCCGGCGGCCGGCGAGATCGTGCGCCGGGCCGCGGCGCTGGGACTCTTGACGCCGGCAGCCCCGACACCAGGGCCGCCGGGAGGGACTGCGGAATGAGCAGCTTTTTCGACAAGCTGAAGCACTGGGGCCGGCCCTGGGCGGCCGGCACCGAACCGGTCGAGATCCATCGCGCCATCCTGGAGGACGTCGAGTCCCAGGTGGTGGCGGTGGGGGGCGGTCGCCGGGTCTTTCCGTTCGAGACGGTGGAGGTCCGGCTCCTCGCCGCGAGCCCCGAGGAGCGGACGCGCCTCGAAGCCGTCGCCCAGGAGGGCTGGGACCTGCCGCGCGAGGTCAGGGAGCGCCTGAAGGCCCGGGGGGTCCGCGTCCCGGAAGGGCTCGCGATGCCGGTCCAGGTGACCGAGGAACGGAGCGCCGCGTTCGGCGACCGCCACTATGCCCTCGCCTTCCGCAAGGCGGTGGAGAAAGAGGGCGAGAGGCCGGGCAAAAGCGCCGCCCGGCCGGTCCTCCACCTGGCGGTCTTCAAGGGCCAAGGGGTGCGGGACGCCTATGACCTCGACGCCGACCGCATCTATCTCGGCCGCCTGGAAGAGGTGCTCGACGCCGCCGGCCGGGTGAAGCGCCGGAACGACGTCGCCTTCGTCGAGGAGGGCGAGCTCAACCAGACCGTCTCCCGCGAGCACGCGCGAATCGCCTGGGATCCCGAGAGCCACGCCTTCTGGCTGCGCGACGAGGGGAGCGCCTCCGGCACCCTCCTCTTTCGGAGTGGCCGCTCGATCGAGGTCAGCCGCCACGACCGCCGGGGGGTGAAGCTGGAGGACGGCGACGAGGTCTACCTCGGGCGGGCGGCGGTCAAGGTAGGGATCGGGACGCGCCCGGAGTGACTCGGATCAGGCGTCTGCAGCTAGGCGCAAACCCTTCGCCTGACAAAATGTCAGATCTGGCATATACTCTTCTCGTGGGGAGAGGAGATAAGCCGCTCGTATGGCTGCACGGAGAAATCAAGACTCCCCCTTTTGCAGCCCGTTCGCGGTTGGAAGCTGGTTATCTCCTACGGCGGTTGCAACGCGGTGAACTGTTGTCGTTGCCGGACTCCCGTCCGATGCCATCGATTGGCCCTCGTTGCCACGAGTTGCGCATCGACGAGGGCAATGCCACTTGGAGGATCTTCTACCGAATCGATCTAGATGCCATCGTAATTTTCGAGGTTCTCAAGAAAAAAACCCAGGCCACACCGAAGGTCACGATCGAGCTCTGCAAATGCAGGCTTGCCGAGTACGACCGACTCGGATAGAGGAGTAGAGATATGGACCAGCAGAAGAAGGCACGACTGGAGGCCGCTGGGTGGAAGGTCGGATCAGCCGAGGAGTTTCTCGGGATGACCGCCGAGGAGTCGGCCTATGTTGACCTCCGCCTGAAGCTGAGCGACGCCGTCCGCGACCGCCGCAAGAAGAGAGGACTTACGCAGTTGCAACTTGCCGAATTGCTCCGCTCAAGCCAGAGCCGGGTCGCGAAGGTCGAAGCGGCGGATGAGACCGTCTCCTTGGACCTCCTCGTCCGCACACTTCTGGCCCTGGGCGCCTCGGATCAGGACCTGGCCAGGGTGATCGCCGGCAAGCCGGAGCGCGCGTCGTAACCCCGGCCGGCTATTTCCCCAGCCACATCCGGCCGACCGCGATCCCCAGCAGCCCGGCCACCAGGCAGCCGAGGACCGTGGCGCCGAGGTTGAGCAGGCCCAGGCTCCAGGCCCCCTCCTCCAGCGACTGGAGGGTCTCGTAGTTGAAGGTGGAGTAGGTGGTGAAGCCGCCCACCAGGCCGGTGGCGACGAAGAGACGGGTGGCAGGGGAGAGGCCGGTCGTCAGGGCCAGCTGCATGACCAGACTCAGGAGGAAGGAGCCGAGGAGATTGACGCCCAGGGTCCCGTAGGGGAACCCGGCGCCGGCGACTTTCGCCAGCCATCCTGAGAGCAGGTAGCGTCCTCCGGTCCCGATCGCCCCACCCAGGCAGATCCAGAAAAAGCGGGCCATGACTCTCCTTTCCATGGACGCGCAGCCTGCCGCCGGGCCAGAGGGGGCCGCGGCTCGTCGCGTCGATGTCGAAGTAGGAGTCATTGGCCGCTCCGGACGGAACGGCGATTGAGGGCGGACTCCACCGCCTCTCGGGAGATGATAGCGAAGGAGGAGCCCCGAGTGAAGCCCCGGGGCTCCTCAGGCGCTCACCCCAGCCACTGGGGGTTCTTGGCCGTCGAGTCGAAGTGCTGGCTCGTCTTGTAGAGCTCGTACTCCCCCTTCTGCGCCACCTGGGTGGTCTTGGCGAGAAGCGCCGCGACCTGGTCCGGGCTCATCGGCCGGAAGCTTCGTGCCGCGTCCAGGGCCTGGTGCAGAATGTCGAGCGAGTCGCAGCCGGTGATCACCACGCTGGTCGGCAGGTTCATCGCGTAGTGCAGGCACTCGACCGGGGTCACCGCCTTGCTCTTCAAGATGATCTTGTCGCCCATCGATTTCATCCCCAGAATGCCCATGTCGTGCTCCCGCGCCACCGGCAGGACCTTCTTCTCGAAGCTGTTCCAGTGGGCGTCCATGACATTCAAGGGCATCTGGACGGTGTCGAAGGTAAAGCCGTGGGCGGCGGCGGCCTGGAGCATCTTCAGGTGGATGTCCGGGCTCTTGTGGCCGGTGAAACCGATGTAGCGGACCTTCCCGGCCTGCTTGGCGGCGAGCGCCGCCTCCAGGGCGCCGCCCGGCAGGAAGATGCGGTCCGGGTCGCTCATCCGGATGATCTCGTGGAACTGCAGGAGGTCCAGGTGGTCCGTCTGCAGGCGCTTCAATGACTCGTTGAGCTGCGCCTCGGCGGAAGCCTTGGTCCGGCCGTCGACCTTGGTCATCAGGAAGACCTTCTGCCGGTAGCCGTCGCGCAGGGCCTTGCCCATCCGCGCCTCGCTCTTGCCGTCGTTGTAGTCCCAGGAGTTGTCCATGAAGTTGATGCCGCTGTCGATCGCCGTGCGGATGATCCGGAGGCTCTCCTGCTCGTCGTGCTGCTGGCCGATATGGGCGCCGCCCAGGCCCACCATGGAGACCTTCTCCCCGGTCCGTCCCAGGATGCGGCGCGGGATGTCTCCGGTGGCCGGGGCCGGGGGGGCCGCCGCCCAGGCGAGCGGACTGCCGCCAGCCATGCCGGCCATCCCGGAGACCCCGGCGACCGTCGCGGTCGCCACGGACATCCCCACGAACTTTCTCCTCGTGACCCCGCTCTCCCTGCTGTCCACCGTTCCGTGCATCAATTCACCTCGCTTGCAGCTGCTTATTCATGGCGAGGAGCGGCTGCAAAACCTGGGCCGAATTTCAGCGCTCGTGCCGGGGCTCGGGCGCTGGAGCGGAGTAGACCGGCTGGACCGGCGAGGGCTCGGCGGTCCTCTGAGGCCGGGGCTCCAGGGTGCGGTCGAGCGACCCTTCCAGGTAGATGGGAGTGAGCCCGGTGGCCCAGTAGAGGAGGGCCTCCCGGTTCGGTTGCAGGGTCTCTCGCCGCGAGCGCAGGACGGCCGAGCCATCGTCAGGGAGGAACTCGATCCATCCCTCCCACAGCTCATTCTCGGCCTCGCGGCCGCAGGCGCGGGGGAGATAGGAGGGGCCGTCCGTCACCGGGAGCGGCGTGTCGAACTGGAACAGGACCTCGGCCATGGCAAAGACCTCCTTGCCGGGCAGGCTCTGCAAGCCGGCTGCCATAGACGGCCTGAAGGGTCCCCGCCGGAGCGGATATACTCGCCAAAAGCCTGCGTGACCACGGTGCCGCGGAGCCCGCTCCAGAGGCTGCCGGTGCGTCGGCAAGACAAGAGGGGACCCCCAGCATGCCAGAAGCCCGGCCCGCCGCCGACCCGGTCCGCATCGCCCGCTGGGGACTCTTCGTCCTCACCTTGATCAACCTGCTGAACTACCTGGACCGCTTCGTGCTTCCAGCAGTCCTCGAGAGCCTGAAACAGGAGTTCCACTTCACCGACGCCCAGCTCGGTCTCCTCGCCACCGGGTTCATCCTCGTCTACATGCTGACCTCGCCGGTCTTCGGCACCCTGGGCGACCGCGGCGCGCGGCCGCGCCTCATCGCGGCCGGAGTGGCGATCTGGAGCCTCGCCACCGCCCTCGGCGGCTTTGCCCGCGGCTTCGTCTCGCTGTTCCTGGCGCGTTCGACCGTGGGGGTGGGCGAAGCGGCCTACGGCACGGTCTCGCCGGCCCTCCTCGCCGACTACTTCCCGGCCGAGCAGCGCGGCCGGGTCTTCGCGGTGTTCTCGGCCGCCATCCCCATCGGCTCGGCGGCGGGCTACGTGCTGGGCGGCTACGTCGACCACCACCTGGGCTGGCGGGCGGCCTTCTTCGTCGCCGGCGTCCCCGGCCTCCTCTTGGCCGTCCTCGCCTCGCGCCTCGCCGACCCGCCGCGCGGCTCTCAGGATGCCCACGCCGACCTCCACGCCCATGCGCCGGTCAAGGGCATCGGCCTCGCGGCCTACGCGGTGCTCCTCAAGAACCTGCCCTACGTGCTGATCGTTCTGGGCTACGCCGCCTACACCTTCGCCCTCGGGGCGCTCGCCGTCTGGACCCCGACCTTCCTCGAACGCGAACGGCACCTGGCGCGTACTGACGCCACGGTCCAGTTTGGGGCGATCGTCGTCGTCACCGGGTTCCTCGGCACCTTCGTGGGGGGCTGGCTGGGGGACCGGCTGCTGCCGCGCTACCGCGAGTCCTACCTCTGGGTCTCCGGCATCACAACCCTCGCCGCCGCCCCCTTCGCGTTCCTCGCCTTCATGGCCCACGACCGCACGGTCTACACCGCGGCGATCGTCGTCGCCGAGCTCCTGATCTTCATGTCGACCGGACCGATCAACTCGGCGATCATCAACGTCGTCGCCCCCGAGATGCGCGCCACCTCGGTCGCCCTCTCGATCCTCGCCATCCACCTCCTGGGCGACATCCCCTCCCCGCCCCTGATCGGCTACGTCTCCGATCACTCGACGCTCGAGCGGGCGATGCTGATCCTCCCCGTGGCCTTCGCCATCGGGGGCCTGATCTGGATCGGCGCGGCGTGGCGCGGGGAACGGGAGGGGCGGCGGGCCTTCTTAACGCCGGGCTGAGGGCTCCCAGGTAGGAGTCAGGAGCTTCACGGAAGAATTAGGGAGCGCGGCGGTTGAGCTGCGAGCCTGGCGGCTGTGTCTGGCAGCGCGGCGGCTGTGTCTGGTAGCGCGGGGACTGTGTCTGGCAGCGCAGCCGCTGTGCCTGGCGGCGCAGGCGTTGTGCCTGGCAGCGCGGGCGTTGCGCCTGGCAGCACGGGTGCCGTGCCCGGCAGCGCAGCCACTGTGCCTGGCAGCGCAGACGCTGTGTCTGGCGGCGCAGGCGTCAAGTCAAGGATCTCAGGTGTTGTGGACCAGCCCGGCACTACGTCCGGTGACGCGGGTTCGACAGCGGCCGGGCCGTGGCTTTCGGCGCCACTCGGTCGGTCATTATAGGTCAGGGCGCGAACGTCAGCGCGAAGAGCACGATCCCGAACGCCCCCACCGCCATCGAGCCGAACCAGACGAGCCGGCTGCGGGTCAGGGCCGCCACGGCGCCCAGGGCGATCGAGACCTGGAGGAGGGCGACCGCGTCGGCGAAGCGGTGGTGGCGATGGAGGAGGTGGTCGGCCTCCTCGGACTTCGCGTCCCGTTCCTTTTCGAGCTCCTTCGCCTTGGTCTGGATCTCCTTCTGCTCCCCGAGATAACGCTTCTGGTTGTCGTCGTACTGGGGCGGCGCCGGCTTGCCGATCGCCACCCAGGAGGTGGCGGAGGCCTCGGCGACCGCCGCCTTGATCCCTTTCGCCTGGTAGTAGGCCCACTGGTCCGAGGCCTGGGCCTGGAGGACGGTCGCCTCGGTTTTGAGGACCAGCGCCTCGTTGACCGTGGCGCCCGCCTGGAGGGAGGCGATGGCGGCGATGGCGGCGAGGATGGCGGTGGTCAGGGCAATCCGCTTCAGGAACCCCCCGCCCTCCTTCTCCAGCTCCTCGTGGATCGCCTCGTGCAGCTTCTCGGTTTCGACCTCGGGTCCTTCGGGCATGGCGGTCTTCCTCCTGGGAGAATGGGCAGGAGGGAGGATACACCAGAGGCCGATCCCGATTCAGGCGGAAGCGGCCTGCCGCGACGCCGCGACATAGGGAAGCGCTACCTGGTCGTACGATCCTCCTCCTCCATGTGTGACGCGCGTGCTGTCATTGTAGCTTTGAGGGCCGTCGATACTGATGCCGAGCGGGACGTCATGCTCGGCGAGAAGCTCTAGGAGGCCGGGGGGAATGCGCACGGCGTTGGTCTGCATCGACACCCGCAAATCGAGGCCGGCAGCCCTGATTGCTTCGGCACGGCGCAAAAGCTGACGAAAGCTCGCCAACGGCCACAACGTAGGTTCTCCACCATGGAGCGTGACGTTGAAGGATCTCTCTCCATGGCTGGAGAGATGCTCCTGGACACGATCCAGACACAGCAGGGCCGTTGCCAGAGGCAGGTGTTTCGGAATGCGGGAGTAGGTGCGATCGGCCTGATTGAACATGTAGCTGTACGAGCAATTGAGGTTGCAGAACGCCGTGAGCTTCATGATGACGGATCGGAACACACTGCCTCCCGTGAGCCTGATTCGAGGCTCGCAAGCCCTGCCGTAGCACACCGCGACACGATGATGCGCTACGGCAGGGGAGTTCTACCGAGGATGGATCAGGTTCAGAGAGATGCCTGCTACCACTTGATGTGCAGGGTGAACTCGAGTCCGGCCGGGTCGGCGCCGACCTGGTTGACGTGAGAGGCGATGGCGTCGACGAGTCGGGAGCGAAGGACCTCACTCTGCAACTGTTCGGTTCCCTGGATGGTGAGGTTCTGGGACAGCTTGGGAGTAGTGCTCGGGATAAAATTTCCTTTCCTGTTGGGCTCTGTCGACGCTTAGGCTGGCATCGGCGAACCTGGTTGCGGGTCGGAATTGACCGCGTTTTCGTCCAGATAGCAGGACCGGTGCCAGGTCCTGTGAGGGAGACCTAAGCGTCGAACGATGAAACCTTTACGTCGGAAAGCACCGTGCGCCGTCGGCCGGCGCAAGGCGGCGCGCTCTATCCGATCGTCCAGACCTTCTATCTCGATCGATAGAAGAGTCCTTCAGAGATCCTGGAGCGCCGCCCGCAGCTCCAGGTTGGTCACCAATCGGTGCAGATAATTGGGGTGGAGGCCGAGGAGGACGGCGGCCTTCGAGATGTTGCCGCGCGCCTCCTTGACGGCGTCGACGATCAACCGTCGCTTGTAGTCGTTGACCGCAGCATGGTACTGGGGGAGGGCGGTGGGCTCGCCAGCCCCTCCCTGCGCGGTTTCGAGCACCGTCTCGGGGAGATCCTCGGGGACGATCAGCTCCCCTTCGCCCAGGACCACCGCCCGTTCGACGGCGTTTCGGAGCTCGCGGACGTTCCCCGGCCAGGGGTAGCGCTGGAGGCAGGCGCGGGCCTCGGGGGAGAAGCCGGCCACCGGTCGCCCGAGGTCGCGGGCGACCCGGGCGGCGAAATGGCTGGCGAGGAGGGGGATGTCCTCGCGCCGGTCGCGGAGAGGCGGGAGCGTCAGGGTGATGACCGAAAGGCGGTAGTAGAGGTCGGCGCGGAAGGTCCCCTCGCGGATGGCCTTTTCCAGGTCCCGGTGGGTGGCGGCGACCAGGCGGACGTCGACCCGGATCGGCCGGGTGCCGCCGACGCGCTCGAACTCGCGCTCCTCCAGGACCCGCAGGAGCTTGGCCTGGAGGTTCGGCGGGATCTCGCCGACCTCGTCGAGAAACACCGTTCCGGTATCGGCCACCTCCAGCTTGCCGATCTTCCGCTCGACGGCGCCGGTGAAGGCCCCCTTCTCGTGGCCGAAGAGCTCGCTTTCGAGCAGAGTCTCCGAGAGAGTGGCGCAGTTGATCGCCACGAACGGCCGGCCGTTGCGCGGGCTGGCGTCGTGAAGGGCGCGCGCCGCGAGCTCCTTGCCGGAGCCGCTCTCGCCGCGCAGGAGGACGGTCGAGGCGGTGGGGGCAACCTTGGCGAGAAGGCGGTAGACCTCCTTCATGCGCGGGCTCTCGCCCACCATGCCGGGGTCGAGCGCCGCGGCAAGGCGCCGCTTTTCGCCCTCCAGCCACTCCAGCCGGCGCTGGTTGCCGAGCGCCAGCGCGGCGAGGCGGCCGGCGGCGGCCAAGAGGGCGAGATGCCCCTCGTCGAAGCGCGCTTCGCTCTCGCGGGTATCGGCGTAGAGGAGCCCCAGGATGCCGTCGGGGCCGGCCAGGGGGATGGCGAGCAGCGATCGCAACCGTTCCGCCTGAACGCTCGCGGCCTGGTCCAGGCCGGGGGCGCAAAGGACGTCCGCGGCGAGTATGGTGATCCGCCCGTCCACCGCCTGCCGGAGGAGGGTGCGGCTCACCGGGAAGGGCGCGGACCGCCCCCGCTGGTCGCGGGCGAAGACGGCCTCGGGCTCGCCTTCGCGGTCGAGGAGGAGAAGGGCGGCACGGCCGGCCGGGGCGACGGCGAAGACCAGCTCGAGCAGGCGGTGGGCCAGCGGCTCGGTGCCCGGGAGCGCATGGAGGTCCTCGCTCGCCTGGACGAGGGCTGCGAGGTCGCGCTCCGCCCTGCCGGCGGCGGCCGCCGGCAGGACCGCCTCCAGGGCCGCCAGGCGAGGAGCGTCCACGGACCAGTGGACGGTGCTCTCGGCCACGTAGTCGGTATCGTCGAGCAGTGCGCCGCCCGCCGGCGGGATGGGATCGGTCTCGGCGGTCTCGAAGCGGAAGAGCGAGCCGCCGACCTGGACCTGGTCCCCCGGCGCCAGAGTCCGCTCGTGCACCGGCAGGCCGTTGACGAAGGTGCCGTGGCGGCTCTCCAGGTCCCGCAGCACGAAGCGGTCCCCCTCGGGCGTGACGACGCAGTGCTGGCGGGAGACGGCGAGGTCACGGATCTGGAGGGCGTTGTCCTTGTGCCGCCCGAGGGAGACGGGATCGGCGGCAAGGTCGAAGGTGCTGCCGGCGAGCGGGCCGGCGACGGCTAAGAGCCTCGGGTTCAAGGGGGCCTCTTTCTATCGGTTGCGATAGGGTCTCTATCTGCAAAGATAGACCATTCGGTGCCGGGCCTCCAGGGTTGGGCCGTGCTGGCCCGAGGGGAGCAGGCGAGAGAGCCCTCTCCACGGGCTGGCATCGGACCTCCTTTAGAGAGGGGTACGAACCACGAAGACCCCGGCCCTCCGCGGGCCGCAAGGAGAAACCGATGAGCGCGAAGAATTGGCGGATCCGTGTCAACTGCGTCATGGCAGCGGGGAAGCTTTCCCTTGTCTGCGAGAAACAGGGGGCCATTGGCCTGGACGCCAGCTGCGAAGAGATCGTCTGGGAATTCAACGGTGTCCCTGCGGGCTGGCAGCCCGGCATTAAATTCCCGGGTGGAAATCCGCCTGGAATGACGAGCTTCTCCAATGGCACCAACACGATAACCCTACGTTGGCCGACCGGCGGAGTCGGCACGACCTCCGGCAAGACACCCTGGTGCCGAAAGCATCAAGTCTTCATCAGCTTGGGAACCCTCAAGTACTGGGCCGAGGAGCAGCAACTCGCGGTGGCCAGCAAATCGACCGTCCAGGTCAGCACGACCGCGGTCGACGTCCCAAATCTGGTCCTCCTCGCGAATCCTCAGGTAACGTGGGACTTTTCCTCGTTCACTTCCCCGCCAACGACGGTGACTTTCGAGTTTGTCGATGAGAGCGGAACGAAAACCCCGACGGGCCCGTTCTCCAAAATCGATAGCGTGGGGACCTCCACCTGGGTCGGGACCTGGGACGCCAAGAACATCGGTCATTACAAATACGATATCATCGTGGATAGCATACCCCTTCCCTTTTTCCGCTCGACGGAGAGGATTACGATCGATCCAGTGCTCGATTACCTCCCACCGCCGGCAACCTATCCGATCGCCCCACCTTTTCCCGAAGAGAGGAAAAAAAGGATATCGAGGCCTAGGGGAGCGCACGGGCCGAGAACTGGGTTCGCAGCTCCGGGTCGTCGCGGATAAACTGAAAGGGAGCCAACCGGAACCAGCTGGCCCCCTCACCCAGGCGCAGGGCCTCGCGGGCATTGAGGAGGGCGCTCGTCCGATCGCCGACGAGGGCATAGACGAGCGCCGCCGCATAGACCAGGTCGGGCGACCCCGGCCCCTGGCGCAGGGTCTGCTGGACGATCGCGACCGCCTCTTCCGCCCGGCCGAGGTGCGCCAGGCACTGCGCCTTCACCAGTCGGTCGTCCGGGCGCAGGCTCGCCGCGCTCTCGAGGACCGCCAGGCGATCCAGGACACGGCGATAGTGGGCCTCGGCCTCGCTCCGGCGGCCGAGCGCCAGCTCGGAGTCGGCGAGGTTGAGGAGCACGGCGATGTGATCGGGCGCGATCGCCAGGGCAGACCGATAGGAGGCGAGCGCCGTCTCATGCCGGCCGGCGAGGGCCTGGGAAAGGCCCAGGCAGGTCCATAGAGCGCGC
>DASQPA010000326.1:0-15344 GCA_035644215.1 Thermoanaerobaculia bacterium | reverse complement strand
CGATCAGGAGGGCCGCCCCGGAGAGGAGGATGAGGGCGAGCGCCATCTCGGCGAACACCAGGAGGGTGCGGCCGCGCAGGCGGTGGACGCCGCCCGAGTGCCCGCGCCCGCCCTCCTTCAAAACCGGGGTGAGGTCGGCGCCCGCCGCCTTCCAGGCCGGAGCGAGGCCGAAGGCGAGGCCGGTCGCCACCGAGGCGGCGAGGGCGAAGAGGAGGACCCGCCAGTCGACCCCGATCTCGCCCACCCGCGGCACCGCCTTGGGGTTCATGGCGAGGAGGGCGCGGGTCCCCCAGGCGGCGAGGAAGAGCCCGAGGAGGCCGCCGACGGCGGAGAGGGTGAGGCTCTCGACCAGCAGCTGGGAGAGCAGGCGGCCGCGGCCGGCGCCCAGGGCCTTCCTCACCGCGAGCTCGGAGGTCCGGCCGGAGACCCGCGCCAGGAGGAGGTTCGCGAGGTTGGCGCAGGCGATCAGGAGCACCAGGCCGACGGCGGCGAGGAGCAGCAGGAGGGTGGGCCGGACGTCCTCGACGATCACCTCGCGGATCGGCACCACGGCCGTTCCCCAGCCGAGGTCGAGCTCGGGATACTGGGCGGCCTGGCGGGCGGCGATGGTGCTCATCTCGCTCTGCGCCCGGGTCCGGCTGACGCCGGGGGCGAAGCGGCCGACGACCTCCAGGCTGTGCAGGTCGCGCACGGCGCGGGTGGGGTCGATCCCCAGGGGCGCCCAGAGGTCGACGCTGCCGCGGTGGTCGTCGGGGGCGACGCCGACGACGGTGTAGCTCTCGCCGTTCAGGCTGAGCTGGCGGCCCAGGACCTTGGGGTCGGCGCCGAAGTGGCGGGTGAAGAAGCCGCGCGAGAGGACGGCGACCTTGGCGCCGCCGGGGCCGTCGTCGGCCGGCGTGAAGCCGCGGCCGAGGAAGGGGTGGAGCCCGATGGCGGTGAAGAAGTCGGCGGTCACCCGTTCGGCGGAGATCCGCTCCGGATGGTCGCCGCCGGTCAGGTTGAAGCTCTGCGGGCGCCGCGCCGCCAGGGGGGCGAAGGTCCGCGTCTGCCGCCGCCAGTCGAGGTACTCGGCGGGGGCGACGGTGAAGTGGGCGAGCTGGTTCGACGCGTTGACGGCGTAGACGATGGCGACGCGCTCGGGAGCGGCGTAGGGGAGCGGCTCGAGCAGAACGCCGTTGACCAGGCTGAAGACGGCGGTCGTGGCCCCCACCCCCAGGGCGACGGTGGCGATGGCGACGAGGGCGAAGCCGGGGTTCCTGGCCAGGCCCCGCAGGGCGTGCCGCAGATCTCTCACGAGCGTTCCCATAGGCGGTCTCCGTGCCCGCGGAACCGGCAGGCGGCCGGTGGCGGGGAGAGGAGAGCTTACCCTGCCTGGGGGGCGCCGCAGCCACGGAATTTCCCCCCGCGGCCCATTGCTACATATCCATGAGAAGATGGGCGGCTTCCCAGCTCGGGGAGCACGCGGGTCGACAGCCCCCCTTACCCCCGCTGTCGCACCTGGGAGATAGGGACCCCTTTTCCCCGCGCAAGGAGCAGAGGATGACGGACTCTCAGAACACCACAGGCATCGCCGTCATCGGGAGGGCCGGGCGGTTTCCCGGAGCCTTGACGCTAGCACACTTCTGGCGAAATCTCTGTGACGGTGTCGAGTCGATCTCCTTCTTCGGCGCGGCGGAGCTGGTGGCGGCGGGGGTCGATCCCACCCTGGCGAAGGACCCGCGCTACGTGCCGGCGCGCGGCGTGCTCGACGGCATCGAGAGCTTCGACGCCGCCTTCTTCGGCCTCACCCCGCGCGAGGCCGAGCTGATGGACCCCCAGCACCGGGTGCTCCTCGAATGCGCCTGGGAGGCCCTGGAGCAGGCCGGCTACGCCGCCGCCGGGGCGGGCGGCCGGACGGCGGTCTACGCCGGGGCGGGGCTCAACACCTATCTGCTGCAGAACCTGCTGCCCAATCGGGAGCTTCTGGCGAGCGCCGGGGAGCTCCAGGCGATCCTCCTCAACAACAACGACTTCCTGACCACCCGCATCTCCTACCGGCTGGACCTCAAAGGGCCGAGCGCGCTCGTCCAGACCGCCTGCTCGACCGGCCTGGTCGCCGTCCACATGGCCTGCCAGGGCCTGCTCGCCGGGGAGTGTGACCTGGCGCTCGCCGGCGCGGTCTCGATCACCGTGCCGCAGCTCTCCGGCTACCTCTACCAGGAGGGGAGCGTGATGTCCGTCGACGGCCACTGCCGCGCCTTCGACGCCCAAGCCGGCGGCGCCGTCGAGGGGGCGGGGGCCGGCATGGTGGTCCTGAAGCGGCTCGCCGAGGCGGTCGCGGACGGCGACTATGTCCACGCCGTGATCCGCGGCTCGGCGGTCAACAACGACGGCGGGGCGCGGGTCGGCTTCACCGCCCCCAGCGTCGCCGGCCAGGCGGCGGTGATCGGCGAGAGCCTGATGATGGCCGAGGTCGACCCGGCGACCGTCACCTACGTCGAGGCGCACGGCAGCGGTACCCCGCTGGGCGACCCGATCGAGATCGCCGCCTTGACCCAGGCGTTCCAGGCTGCCCATCCCGTCGGCGGCGAGGAACGCGACCCGGCGCGGCCCTGCGCCGTGGGGTCGGTCAAGACCAACGTCGGCCACCTGAACACGGCGGCGGGCATCGCCGGGCTGCTCAAGGTCATCCTCGCCCTGGAGCACCGGACGCTGCCGCCCAGCCTCAACTTTCAAACCCCCAACCCGCAGATCGACTTCGCGGCGAGCCCCTTCCGGGTCCAGACCGCCCTCACTCCCTGGGAGAGCGAGGGGCCGCGGCGGGCCGGGGTGAGCTCGTTCGGCCTCGGCGGCACCAACGTCCATGCGGTGCTGGAGGAGGCGCCGGCGCCGGCGCCCTCCGGCCCGGCCCGCCCCTGGCAGCTCCTCGTCCTCTCGGCGCGGAGCGCCGCCGCCCTCGACGCCACCGCCGCCAACCTCGCCCGGCACCTGGCGGAGCACCCGGAGGAGAATCTGCCCGACGTGGCGTGGACGCTCCAGGCCGGCCGCCGGGTCTTTCCCCACCGCCGGACCCTGGTCTGCCGCGACGCCGCCGACGCCCGGGCGCTCCTCGCGACTCCGGACCCCGGCCGCTGTAGCAGCGCGATCGAGGGGACGACCGACCGGCCGGTCGCCTTCCTCTTCCCCGGCCTCGGGGACCATTACGTGGACATGGGCCGGGAGCTCTACGCGACCGAGCCGAAGTTTCGCGAAGAGCTCGACCGCGCGGCCGACTTCCTGGCGCCGCTTCTGGGGCTCGACGTGAGGGAGCTGATCTTCGCCGGGAACGGGAAAGCGCAGGACGACGCCGGCGGGCCGGGCAACGGTCCGGACCTCCGCGCCCTGCTGCGCCGCGTTTCTGGAGGAGCAACAGACGCGGCGCTCGCCCGGCTGTCGCGGACCGAAGTGGCCC
Organism: Thermoanaerobaculia bacterium; assembly: GCA_035644215.1. GTDB lineage: Bacteria > Acidobacteriota > Thermoanaerobaculia > Multivoradales > UBA5704 > DASQPA01. Next base: position 11,914 of record DASQPA010000326.1, on the reverse strand, counting down.
AGCCGGCCCTCTTCGCCGTCGAGCACGCCCTCGCCCAGCTGCTCCTGAGCTGGGGGATTCGGCCCGCCGCCCTGATCGGCTACAGCATCGGCGAGTACGTGGCCGCCTGCCTGGCCGGAGTGATGAGCCTGGAAGACGCTTTGACCCTCGTCGCCTTCCGGGCGCAGCGGATCGCCGAGCTGCCGCCGGGCGCCATGCTCGCCATCCCGCTACCCGAAGCCGAGGTGCGGCCGTTGTTAGAGAACCATCGGAGCGGCGACCTGGCGCTCGCTGCCACCAACGGCCCGCACCTCTCGGTGGTGGGCGGGACGGTCGAGGCGGTGGCCCGGCTGGAGGCGGCGCTCGCCGGCCGGCCGGGGGGAGGGGCGGCCTGCCTGCGCCTCCACGCCACCCATGCCTTCCACACCCCGGCCCTCGAACCCGCCCTGGAGCCGTTCCTCGCCGCGGTGCGGAAGGTCCGCCTGCGGCCGCCGGAGATCCCTTTCCTGTCGAACGTCACCGGCACCTGGATCACCGACACCCAAGCGACCGACCCCGCCTACTGGGGCCGGCACATGGTGGGGACCGTGCGCTTCGCCGAAGGGTTGGCCGAGCTGCTCGCCGATCCCGCCCGGGTCCTCCTGGAAGTGGGGCCGGGGAGCACGCTGACGACCCTCGCCCGCCAATCCGCGGGCGCCGAACGGGTGGCCGTCCCGGCCCTGCGGCGGGCGAGCGACGACCGGCCGGACTCGCTCCACCTCCTCGACGCCCTGGGCCACCTCTGGGCGGCCGGGGTGACGATCGACTGGGCGGCTTTTCACGCCGGGATGGCTGGCAGGAGGCGCCGCCGGGTGCCGCTCCCCACCTACCCCTTCGAACGCCAGCGCTACTGGATCGACCCGCCCGCCGCCGGCACCGCCGCCGCAGCCACGGCCACTCCCGCCGCCGTCCTGGGCGCGCCGGAGGCGCCGCGGCGGCGGAGCGACGTCGCCGAGTGGTTCTACGTCCCGGTCTGGCGCGAGTCGCCGCCGGTCTTTCCTGGTGGCGTCGGCGGTGCCGGAGCGCTCGACCGGCTCGCCGGGGAAGCGGGTCCCTGGCTCCTCTTCCTCGACGCGGCGGGGATCGGCGAGCGGCTGGCCGCCCGCCTGCGCCAGGGGACCTCGGAAGTCGTCACGGTGCGGGTGGGGGAGGCTTTCGCCGAGCCGGAGCCCGGGAGCTTCACCCTCCACCCCGGACGGCGGGAGGAGTACGGCCGGCTCCTGCGCGAGCTGCGTGGGCGGGGCGGCTTCCCGCGCCGGATCGTCCATCTGTGGAGCACCGGCGCGGCGGTCGAGCGGGTGGAGGTGGACCGCTTCGCGGTCGCCCAGGAGCGCGGCCTTCTCTCGCTGCTCTATCTTGCCCAGGCGATCGGCGAGACGGGACACGCCGAGCCGCTCGCCCTCCTCGTAGCGTCGAGCGGAGTCCAGGCGGTCCTCGACGGCGATGCCATGGAACCGGAGCGCGCCACCCTGCTCGGGGCCTGCCGGGTGATCCCCCAGGAGTACGTCCACGTCGCCTGCCGGAGCGTCGACCTCGTCCTGTCCGCCTCCGGTGCCCAGAGAGGCGCGGACCGGCTGACCGGCCAGCTCCTCGCCGAGGCTCTGGCCGCGCCACCGGCTCCCGGCATTCCCGCGCCGCAGATCGCCCTGCGCGGCCGGCGCCGCTTCCTGCGCGCCCACGCGCCGGTCCCGCTCGCCGCCTCAGAGGCGCCGCCGCTCCGGCGGGACGGCGTCTACCTGGTGACCGACGTCGCCCACGGCATCGGCCTCCCCCTGGCCGAGACCCTCCGCGCCGCGGTCGGCTGCCGGGTCGCCCTGCTGCAGCCATCCGGGGCCGCGCCGGGGGAGCGCCTGGCGGCCCTGGCGCGGGACGGGGAAGGGGTTCTCGTCCTCACCGCCGACCCGACCTCGCCGGCCGAGCTTGCCGCCGCCGTGGCGCGGGTGCGCGAGCGCTTCGGGACCCTCTCCGGCATCTTCCACACCGCCGCGGCGTTCAGCGGCGGGCTCGTCCAGCTGAAGACTCCCGAGACCCTGCCGGCGGTCTTCGGCGCCCAGGCGCGCGGCGCCCTGGCGCTGGTGGATCTCGCCCGAGAGCCCGGGCTCGACGGCCTCGAAGGCCTCGATTTTCTCGTTCTTGCCGGCTCGACCTCGACGGTGACCGGCGGCTTCGGCCAGGTCGATCCCACCGCCGCCGGGACTCTCCTCGGCGCACTCGCCGAACGCGAAGCGGCCGCCGGCCGGCCGGTCTTCGCCGTCGACTGGGACCCCTACCAGTGGGGGAGCTGGCTCGCCGCCGGCCTCGCCGACAACCCGGCGCTCCACGCCGACCTCCAGGGCAACCTCGACCTCTACGAGGTCTCCCCCGGCGAGAGCCTGGAGGCCCTCTCGCGCCTGCTCGCCGCCGGCCTGCCGCGCGCCGTCGTCTCGGCCGAGGAGCTGGAGGCGGTGATCGCCCAGACCGAGGCCTTCCATGCCGCCGACCTGCTCGCCGAGATGGCGACGGGCGGCGGCGTGGCCGGAGCGCGCCCGGCGAGCGCCGGCCCCTACGTGCCGCCGGGGGACGAGGTCGAGGCCACCCTCGCCGGCATCTGGCAGGAGCTTTTCGGCATCGAGCGCATCAGCATCGAGGACGACTTCCTCGCCCTCGGCGGACACTCGCTCCTCGCCATCCAGATCACCACCCAGATCCGCAACACCCTGGGCGTCGACCTGCCGGTCTCGGCCCTCTTCGAGCAGCCCACCCTGCGCGGGCTGGCAGAGCGTATCCGCGCCGAGCGCGGCGAGACGGACCTGGGCGCCGAGGAGCTCGACGCCCTCCTCGCCCAGGTCGAGGGGCTGACCCCCGAGGAGGTCCAGGCGCTGCTCGCCGCCGAGGGCGGCGTCGAGGTCGCGGCATCCTGACATGAGTGGCGCCGAGCGCAACGAGTCCGATCCGCAGAGCGAGCGCCTGGCGGCTTTGACTCCCGAGCAGCGTCAGCTGCTGGCGCTCCTGCGCCGCAAGCAGGCGGCGGCGAAGCGCCCGCGCCGGCCGTCGCCCCCGCCGCCCATCCCACCGCGGGGGCCGGGAGACTCGTGGCCGCTCTCCTTCGACCAGGAGCGGCTGTGGTTCCTCTACGCGCTCGACCCCGAGGCCACGGCCTACAACATCGACACCTCGACCCGCATGCGGGGGCGGCTCGACGTGCCGGCGCTGACCCGCGCCCTCCAGGCGGTGGTCCGCCGCCACGAGGCCTGGCGCACCACCTTTCCCGCCACCGACGGCCAGCCGGTGCAGGTGGTGGCTCCGGAGGTCCGCCTGCCGATTGCCAGCGTCGACCTGCGGGAGGTGCCGGCCGACCGCCGGGAGGCGGTCTGCCAGGAGCACCAGCGGGGCGAGGCGCGGCGGCCGTTCGACCTCGCCCGCGGGCCGCTCGTCCGCGTCCTCCTCGCGCGTTGGGCCGACGACGAGTGGATCTGCATGATCACGGTGCACCACATCGTCACCGACTGGGTCACCTTCCATCTGTTCTGGCGCGAGCTGGCCGTGCTCTACACTGCCGAGATCACCGGCACGGCCGGAGAGCTGCCGCGGCTCGATCTCCAATACGCCGACTTCGCCGTCTGGCAGCGCGACTGGCTCCAGGGCGAGGTGCTGGAGATCTACCTCGACTTCTGGCGTCAGGAGCTGGCGGACGCTCCCCAGGTGCTCGAGCTGCCTTTCGACCGGCCGCGGCCCGCCGTCCAGACCACCCGCGGCGGCCAGCAGGAAGTCGAGGTCCCCGGCCGGCGCGCCGAGGCGCTCAAGGCCCTCGCCCGGCAGGAGGGGGCGACGCCGTTCATGGCCGTGCTGGCGGCCTGGCAGGCCCAGCTCTTCCGCCTCACCGGGCAGGAGAAGATCCTCCTGGGCTCGCCCAACGCCAACCGCAACCGGGTCGAGATCGAGCCGCTCTTCGGCTTCTTCCTCACCCAGCTCGTCTTCGCGACCGACGGCGCGGGCAATCCCACCTTCCGCGAGCTGCTGGGCCGCGTCCGCCAGGCGGCGCTCGGCGCCTACGCCCACCAGGACCTGCCGTTCGGCAAGCTCCTGGAGGACCTGAAGCCCGAGCGCGACAACCGCCGGCCGCCCCTCGTCCAGGCCAACTTCCTCCTCCTCGACGCCGAGTACACGCCGCTCGCCCTGCCCGACCTCGAAGTCACCCCGATCTGGGTCGACGACGGCAACTCCCGCTTCGACCTCACCCTGGGGCTCTGGGACTCGCCGAGCCGCATCTTCGGCTTCCTCGAATACAACCGCGACCTCTTCGACCCGACGACCGCGGCGCGCATGGCCGAAGCCTTCCGCGCCCTGATCGAGGCGGTCGTCGAGGCGCCCGAGACCCGCCTCTCCGACCTCCCCCTGCTCGCCGCCCCGGCCCGCCACCAGGCGCTCGTCGAGTGGAACGACACGGGAGAAGGGGAGCGGGAGCCCACCTTCCCGGCGCTCTTCGCCGCCCAGGTCCGGAACCGGCCGGCGGACCTGGCCCTGGTCTCCTCGGGCGTCGAGCTCACCTACGCCGAGCTCGACCGGCGGGCGGCCGGCGTCGCCAGCCGGCTGCGCGCGGCGGGAGTCGCCCCCGGCGACGTCGTCGGCCTGGCCCTCGACCGCAGCCTCCATCTCCCGGTCGCCATCCTCGGTGTCTGGCAGGCCGGAGCGGTCCTCCTCCCCCTCGATCCGGCCCTGCCCGGCGAGCGCCTGGCGTTCCTAATCGCGGACGCCGAAGCCCGGCTGATCCTGACCCGCGAGACCCTGCGGCCGGACCTGCCGGAGGTGGATCTCCCGATCCTGGACATCGACGTCGGGAGCGCCCCCCTCCTGACCTCCCCCCGGACCCAACCCGCCTCCTCCCCGGGGGGAGGGATCCACCGCCCGGACCTCTCGGAGGCACAGGTTCATGCGGGTGACATCGCCTACCTCCTCTACACCTCCGGCACCACCGGCCAGCCCAAGGGGGTGATCGTCGAGCACGGCAACCTCGCCGCCACTCTCGCCGCCTGCCGCGAAGAGCTCGGCTTCACCGCCGCCGACCGCCTCCTCTCGGTCGCCCCGTTCTCCTTCGACATCTTCTTCTTCGAGCTCTGCCTGCCGCTCGTCTCCGGCGGCAGCTGCGAGCTCTTCGCCGCCACCGCGCCGCTCGACCTCGACGCCCTCCTCGCCAGCCTCCGGGAGGCCACCCGCTTCCACGCCGTGCCGGCGCTCCTGCGCCAGGTCGCCGCCGCGGCAGGTATCGCCAGCGTCTCTGGTCCTGCGGCCTTCCCGGCCCTGCGGAGCCTCTACACCGGCGGCGACGCCGTCCCCGCCGATCTCCTCGCCGCGCTCGCCGCCACCTTCCCGGGCGCCGAGCGGCGAGTCCTCTACGGCCCCACCGAGGCGACGATCCTCGCCACCAGCGAGCGGATCGACCTGCCGCTCCCTTCTCGCGTGGGAACACCGCTCGGCCGGCCGCTGCCGGGAGCGCGGCTGCGGGTCGTCGACCCGACCGGCGGCCTCGCCGCGCTCGGCGCCGCCGGCGAGTTGTGGATCGGCGGCGCCGCGGTGACCCGCGGCTACCTGCGGCGCGACGAGCTGACCGGCGAGCGCTTCGTCACGGTGGACGGCGAGCGCTGGTACCGCTCCGGCGACCGGGTCCGCCGGCGCGCCGACGGCGTCCTGGAGTTTCTCGGTCGGATCGACGGGCAGGTCAAGGTACGAGGGTTTCGCATCGAGCCGGGGGAGATCGAGGCCGCCCTCGCCGGCCACCCGGACGTCGCCGAGTCGGTCGTCATGGCGCGGGCCTTGTCCGGAGCTCCGGGAGCGGACCGGCAGCTCGTGGCCTACGTCGTGCCGCGGCGGGGAGAGGCGGGGCTCGCGGCCCTGCGGGCCGAGGCTCTCGCCGGTTTCCTGCGCCAGCGGCTCCCGGGGCACATGGTGCCCGCGCTTTTCGTGCCGCTCGCCGCGCTCCCCCTGACCGCGCACGGCAAGGTGGACCGGAAGGCCCTGCTCGCCCCCGCGTCTCTCCTCGCCGCGGCGGACGGCCAGGCGGCGGCGCACAACCCCCGGGAGGCCGCCCTGGCCGAGATCTGGCAGGGGGTGCTGGGGCTGGCGCGGGTGGGCATCCACGACAACTTCTTCCAGCTCGGCGGCGACTCCATCCTCTCCATCCAGGTGGTGGCGCGGGCGCGGCGGGCGGGGCTGGTGATCACCCCCAAGCAGCTCTTCGAGCACCAGACGATCGCCGGTCTCGCCGCCGTGGCGCGGGTCCTCACGGACGGAGCGTCGACCGCGCAGGGGCCGGTCGAAGGCGAGGCGCCGCTCACCCCCATCCAACGCCATTTCTTCGCCGTGCCCCGGCCCGAGCCCTGGCGCTTCAACCAGTCGCTGCTCTTCGCCTCCCGGCTGCCGCTCGCCGCCCCGTTCCTGGGCCGGGCGCTCGACCTCCTGGTCGACCACCACGACGCCCTGCGTCTGCGCTTCGCGCCGGAGCAGGAGGGCTGGCGCGCGTCCCACGCCCCTGCGGGGGCCGGCGCGCCGCTCCTCGCCGTCGACCTCGCCGCACTGCCGATCGAACGCGCCTCCGGAGCGGTCGAGACCGCGGTGGAAGAGCTGCAGGGCGGGCTCGACCTCGGCCGCGGCCCGCTCGTCGCGGCCGCTCTCTTCCAGGGCCGGCCGGGCGGGGACGACCGCCTGCTCCTCACCGTCCACCACATGGTCGTCGACGGCGTCTCCTGGCGGGTGCTCCTGGAAGACCTGGAGACCGTCTACCGCCAGCTCGCCGCCGGGGAGGTTCCGCTCCTCCCCGCCAAGACCACCGCCTGGAAGAGCTGGGCCGAGCGGCTCGCCGCCCATGCCCGCTCGCCCACGCAGCGCGCCGAGCTGGCCTACTGGACCGCCCTGCCGGTCTCCGGGACTCGGCCGCTGCCGCTCGACTTCGAGCCCGTACCCAATCTGGCGGGGGAGGCGGCGACCGTCTCGGTCGAGCTGTCGAAAGAAGTGACCCGCGACCTCCTCCGCGCCGCCCCGGCTGCCTACCGGACGCGGGCGGACGAGCTTCTCCTGACCGCCCTCGGCCGCGCTCTCGCCCGCTGCACCGGGGGAGAGCGGGTCCTTCTCGATCTCGAAGGGCACGGGCGGGAGGAGGTTTTCGCCGGGGTCGACCTGTCGCGCACGGTCGGCTGGTTCACCACCCTCTTTCCCGTCGTCCTCGATCTGGCCGGGGACGGCGAGCCGGGGGCGGCGATCCGGGCGGTCAAGGAGCAGCTGCGGGCCATCCCCAGCAAGGGGCTCGGCTTCGGTCTCCTGCGCTTCCTGGGCGATCCGGGCGATGTCGGCGATATCGGCGCCAGTGCCCGCCTCGCCGCCCTGCCTGCGCCCGAGGTGAGCTTCAATTACCTGGGCCAGCTCGACTCCGCGGTGGGGGAGGAGACCCTGCTCGCCCCGGCCGCCGAAGCGGTGCGCGGCGTCGAGAGCCCCGGCGCCCCGCGCGGCCACCTCGTCGAGATCAACGCCCTCGTTCTGAACGAGCGCCTGCGCCTCGACTGGACCTACAGCACTCGCCTCCACCGGGCCGCGACCGTCGAGGCGCTGGCCCGCGACGCCGTCGCCGAGCTCCAGCTGCTGATCGACCACTGCCTTTCGCCCGAGGCGGGGGGCTATACCCCGTCCGACTTTCCGCTCGTCCACCTGGGGCCGGGGGAGCTCGACGCGCTCCTGGGCACCGACCGGGAGGTCGAGGACCTCTATCCCCTCGCCCCCCTGCAGCAGGGGATGCTCTTCCATTCCCTGTTCGCCCCCGGCTCCGAGCTCTACTTCGAGCAGCTGACGGCGATCCTCCGCGGCCGGCTCGACCTCGCCGCCTTCAACCACGCCTGGCAGCGGGTCACCGACCGCCACCCGGCTCTGCGCACCGCCTTTCTGGGCGAGGGACAGGGCGCGCCGCTCCAGGTCGTGCACCGTGGAGTGATCCTCGACTGGCAACTCCTCGACGGGCAAGAGGTCCGGCAGGAAGACCGCGAGCGGCGCTTCCGCGCCCTGGCGGCCGCCGACCGGCGGCGCGGCTTCGATCTCTCTCGCGCCCCCTTGATGCGCCTCACCCTCGTCCGTACCGGCGACGAGGAGCACCGCCTGCTGTGGAGCTTCCACCACCTGCTCTTCGACGGCTGGTGCTTCTCGCTCCTCTTCTCCGAGGTCTTCGCCCTCTATGCCGGGCTGGTTGCCGGCCAGGAACCGGTCCTGCCGCCGGTCCGCCCCTATCGCGACTACCTCGCCTGGCTCGCGCGCCGCGATCCAGCGGAGGCCGAGGGCTTCTGGCGGCGAGATCTCGAAGGCTTCGCGGCGCCCACCCCGCTGCCCTGCGACCATCCCGCGGCGGCCCCCGGCCTCGCCGCCGCCGACTACCGCGACCAGGAGATCGTCCTCGGGGAGGCGGCGTCCACCGCCCTCACCGGGCTGGCGCGCCGCCTCGCGGTGACCGCCAACGTCCTCCTCCAGGCGGCCTGGGCGCTCCTCCTCTCCCGCTTCGCCCGCGAGGCCGACGTGGTCTTCGGCACCGTGGTCTCCGGCCGCCCGGCCGACCTCCCCGGCGTCGAATCGATCGTCGGCCTCTTCATCAACACCGTGCCGGTGCGCGCCACGGTGCCGGCGGGAGAAGAGGGATCGCTCGCCGCCTGGCTCGGCCGCCTGCGCGCCGCCCAGTCCGAGGTCTCCCGGCACGAGTGGACGCCGCTCGCCCGCATCCAGGGGACGAGCGAGGTGCCCGCCGGCCGGCCGCTCTTCGACAGCCTCCTGGTGTTCGAGAACTACCCGCTCGACCCCGGCCTCGCCGCCGGAGTGGCCGGCCTCGCGATCGCGGACGTCGAAGTCTCCGAGCGCACCAACTACGCTCTCACCTTGACCGCCGCGGCGCGCGGGCAGGAGGGGCTCACCCTGCGCCTCCTCCACGACCCCCGTTTCGAGCCGATCACCGCCCGCCGCCTGCTCGGCCACTTGGAGGCGCTCCTCGCTTCTTTCGTCGCCGATCCCGAGCGGCCGCCCACGACGCTCCCCGGGCTGACCGCGGCCGAGCGCCACCAGCTGCTCGTCGAGTGGTCGGATACTGGGGTTCCCGATGCCGCCGAAGAAGCACCGGTCCACGAGAGCTTCCGCGCCAAGGCCGCCGCGGCGCCCGACGCCCTGGCGGTGGTCGCCGGCATCTCGTCGGGAGATCACCTGACTTATGGCGAGCTCGACCGCCGGAGCGACCGGCTGGCCCGCCGCCTGCGCCGCCTGACAGTCATCCCGGGGGTGGGCCGGGAGGCGGTGGTGGGGCTCGCCGTGGGGCGCTCGACCGCCCTGCCGGTGGGGCTTTTCGGCATCCTGAAGGCGGGGGCGGCCTGGGTGCCGCTCGACCCCGGCCTTCCGGCCGAGCGGCTGGCCTTCCTGCTCGCCGACTCGGGAGCCCGGGCGATCGTCGCCGAGGGGCGGTTCGCGGCCGTCCTGCCGGCCGGCACCCTGCCGGTCCTGCGAGTCGAAGAGGTCGAACAGATCTGGACTGGCGAACCGTTGCCGGAGATCTCTCCTTCCGACCTCGCCTACGTCCTCTACACCTCGGGGACCACCGGCCGGCCCAAGGGGGTGCAGATCGAGCACGGCAACCTCGCCCGGGTGCTCGCCGCCAGTTGGCGGGGCCTGGGCTGGGGGAGCGACGAGCGGGTGCTCGCCGTGGCCCCTTTCTCGTTCGACATCTCGATCTGGGAGCTGGTGAAAGTCCTCGCGTTGGGAGCGGGCGGCGTCTGCGAGATCCTCCCCCTCGATCCGGTCCCCGACCCGGCGCGACTCGTCCTGGCCCTCCGCGCGGCGACCCGGATGCATGCCGTCCCCGCTCTCCTGCGGCAGGTGGCGGCGGCGGTGCGGGCGATCGGCGGCAGCGCCGGCACCGCCGGCATCGTCGGCAGGGTCGGCGACTTCCCGCTTCTCCGCGGCCTCTACATGGGAGGGGACGCCGCTCCGGCCGAGCTGCGGGCCGAGCTCTTGGCGCTCTTCCCCGGCGTCGACCTGCGGGTGCTCTACGGCCCGACCGAGGGGACCATCCTCTGCACCAGCTTCCCGTTCGGGAAGGGAGAGGCGGGGGCAGCCCCCCTCGGGCGGCCGCTGCCCGAGGCGCGGCTCCGGCTGGTCGATCCGGCCGGACTGCCGGTGCCGATCGGCGCCGCCGGGGAGATCTGGCTGGGCGGCGCCGGGGTGGGTCGCGGCTATCTCGCGCTGCCGGAGCGGACGGCGCAGAGCTTCGTCACCCCGGCGGACGAGGGAGGAGAGCGCTGGTACCGGACCGGCGACCTCGCCCGCTTCCGGCCGGACGGCAACCTCGAATTCCTCGGGCGGCTCGACGACCAGGTGAAGGTCCGAGGGATCCGCGTCGAGCCGGGGGAGATCGAGGCCACCCTCGCCGCCCTGCCCGCTCCGCTGGCCCCGCGGGAGGCGGCGGTTCTCGCTCTCCCCAGCCCGACCCGGGGAGAGGGCGAGCGCCGGCTCGTCGCCTTCGTCGTGGGGGGGGGCGAAGAGCTGCGCGCCGCGCTCCTCGCCCGCCTGCCCGAGCCGCTGGTGCCGGAGGTCTTCGTCCCCCTGGCGGCTCTCCCGCGGACCGCGCACGGCAAGCTCGACCGCCCGGCCCTGGCGCGCCTCGCCGCCACCCTGGAGGATGCGCCGCGCGTCTCGCCCGTCCCGCTCACGCCGCCCCGCGGCGCGACCGAGGAGGCCCTGGCCGCCATCTGGCGCGCCGTCCTGGGGCTCGAACGGGTGGGCGTCGAGGACGACTTCTTCCACCTGGGCGGCGACTCGATCCTCTCGCTCCAGGTGGTGACGCGGGCACGGCAGGCGGGGCTCCTTCTCACCCCCCGGCAGATCTTCGAGCATCCGACGATCGCCGGCCTCGCCCCTCTGGCCGAGCGCACGCTGCCCGGGCCGGCAGGGGCCGAACAGGGTCCGATCACGGGCGACGTCCCCCTGACTCCCCTCCAGAGCTGGTTCCTGCGCTCCGGCGGTCCGGACCTCCACCGCTTCGCCCAGGCCCTGCTGCTCGATCTCTCCGGCGCCGCGCCCGTCGCGGCCGTGCCGGCCCGCCTGGCGCGTGCCCTCACCCGGCTCGCCGATCACCACGACGCCCTGCGCCTGCGCTTCACCCGGCAGCCCGACGGGACCTGGCGGCAGAGCCACGCCGCGCCGGGAGAGCCGATCTCTCTCCTCGCGATCGACCTCGCGGCCCTGCCCGCAGCCGTCCGTCCGGCGGCGCTCGCCGCCGCCTCCGAGGAGCTCCCGGCCGGCTTCGACCTCGCCCGCGGGCCGCTCTTCCTGGGCGCCCTGTTCACCGCCGAGGACGGCTGGGCGCGGCTCCTCCTCGCCGCCCACCACCTGGTGGTCGACACCGTCTCCTGGCGCATCCTGCTCGCCGATCTGGGGACGCTCTGGGACCCGCTGCCGGTGCCGGCATTGCCGGCGAAGACCACTTCCTGGCAGCGTTGGGCGGCGGGGCTCGCGGCGGCGGCCTGCTCGAGCGCCTTCGATCCCGACCGCGAGCACTGGTTCGGTCTGGCCGCCGCCTTCGCCGCCGCCCTGCCGGCGGACGGGGCGCTCCCGCCGCTGCCGGCGGGGCTGGCGGCCGGCGTGGGCGGTCCGCAGAGGGTCTCGGTCGCGCTGTCGGAAGACGCCACCGAAGCCCTCCTGCGGCGCGCTCCCGGCGCCTATCGCACCCAGGTCAACGACCTGCTCCTGACCGCCCTCGCCCGGGCGCTCGGCGGGTTCGGCGGCAGGCGCGGGCCGCTCCTCGTCGACCTGGAGGGGCACGGGCGCGAGGAGGAGGCGGTGCCGGGGGTCGACCTGTCGCGCACCGTGGGCTGGTTCACGTCGGTCTTCCCGGTGGCCCTGGACCTCT
>DASQPA010000325.1:0-5088 GCA_035644215.1 Thermoanaerobaculia bacterium | reverse complement strand
TGACGGTGTTCGGCGACGGCAGCCAGACCCGCTCGTTCTGCTACGTGGCGGACCTCGTCGAGGGGCTCTACCGGCTGCTCCTGTCGGACATCACCACTCCGGTCAACATCGGCAACCCGCACGAGATGACGATCCTGGAGTTCGCGAAGATCATCCGCGAGCAGACCGGCAGCCGCTCGGAGATCGTCTTCCGCCCGCTCCCCGAGGACGATCCCAAGACCCGCCAGCCGGACATCACGATCGCCCGCGCCCGGCTGGGCTGGGAGCCGCGGGTGGGCCTGGCCGAGGGGTTGACCGACACCATCCGTTACTTCCGGGCGGCTCTCACCGGGGTGTAGACTCCCGACATGGACCCCTTGAATCTCGAAATCCGCAACGCCGTCTCCTCGCTGACCTTCGCGCTCGGGAAGTACCCGGAGCGGGTGGAGGTCGTCCCCCTCGCCCAGCTGGTGACCGAGAGCGCCCGGAAGAACGAGAAGCGGCCGGCCTACGTCAAGCTCTCGGTGCCCGACGACGTCGTCAAGACGCTGCGCGGCAAGCCGGGCGACGGGCAGGACCTGGTGCTCTTCGTGGTGGTGCCGAAAGAGGTCCTGGAGCGCAAAGAGAGCCGGATCATCCTGCCCGGGGAGGTGCGCTGATGTCCGAAACTCCACCGGAAGCGACCGTCGCCTGTTCGCGCTGCCACCTCCCGGACGTGCCGGCTTTGAAGAAGCCGCCGCTCTACGGGCCGATCGGCAAGGAGGTCCAGGCGCGGGTCTGCACCTACTGCTGGGAAGAGTGGCAGAAAGCGGAAGTGATGGTGATCAACGAGCTGCGTCTGAACTTCATGGACCCGGCGGCGCAGACCACCCTCAATCGTCAGATGCGGGAGTTCTTCCTGTTCGATCCGCCCGGGTCCCCGGTCGGCCCGGTCCCTCCGGCCGACCCGACGCCCTGAGACGAGCCGCCGTTTGACCACCGAGACCGCCTCTCCGGCGCGCCGTGTGCCGCGCCGCCTGCTCGTCCGTTTCGGGCTGCTGGTGGTGCTGGTGGTCGGCGGCTTCCTGGCCCTGAAGCTCTCGCCCCTCGGCCGTCACCTGAACGAGCACGACCTCCTGGCCGCCTTCCAGTCGATCCGGGCGAGCCCCTGGGCGCCGGCGGCGCTCCTCGCCGCCTATCTCGTGCTCTGCCCGATGGGGCTCCCGGCGAGCCCGCTGATGGTGACCGGCGCCGTCCTCTTCGGGGTGGCCTGGGGATCGCTGTGGAACATCCTGGGCACGGTCCTCGGGGGGACGGTGACCTACTTCCTGGGCCGCCTCCTGGGGCGCGACTTCGTCGCCCATTTCGCCGGCAAGCGCCTGCAGAGGATCGAGCGGCAGATCTCGAAGCGCGGCTTCTGGGGGCTCGTGGGGCTCCGCTTCCTTCCCATCCCCTTCGCGCTCGTCAACTACACCGCGGCGCTCGTCGGCATCCCTCCGGCCCTCTTCCTCACCACCCTGACCCTGGGGCTCATCCTCCCCAACATCCTCTACACCTACGCCACCAACGCCGTCTACCACGCGGCAAGCGGCGCCCGCTCCCACGTCTACCTGAACCTGGCGATCGCCATCGCGCTCCTCGCCGTCCTGATGTTCCTGCCCCAGGTGATCGTGGGCTGGAAGCGGAAGAAGCGGTATGCGGAGATCCGGGAGCGGCGGCGGGGGCGGACGGCGTAAGCAGACGGATCGCTCAGCAGCTTACCTGCGAGCTCCCCTCTTCGCAGCCTTTGCCGTGACTTCTTCTGCTGCCTCTTGGGAGGCGGCGAGCGTCTCGCCCGAGTATTCGTCCTTCCAGATGGTCGTCGTGTCGGGATCGGCGATATGAATCCTCACCGTGCCGCCGAGCGCCGTCGCGAGCTTCACCATCGTGTTGAGCGTGAAGTTTCCGCCGTTCAGGAGCTTGGTGACGTGAGGACGGGAGGTGCCCATGCGCCGGGCGAGCTCGGCCTGCGAGATGCTCATGCGCTTCATCCGCGCGTGAAGGTCGCGAGTAAAGTCAGTTTCGGCAATGTCGCGCCAGTACTCGTCCGTTTGCTCGGAGCGCTCGATCAGACGAGACAGCTTTTCTGCGAGGCTCATCGTTTTCTCCGCACCAGATGGGTGCCTTCGATGACGTTCAAAGTGCCGGCTGCGAGCGCCTGGAAATAGCGCTCTCGTTCCTGGGTAGCAGCGGCGATCTCTTCGGGTGGCGTCTTCTGGAAGGTCTTCACGAAGGCACGTACGCAGATTACCTTCGTCTTTTGCGGGTCGCCATAGAACCAGAGGACCCGCACCTTCGGGCCGCGGCTCTCTCCCTTCCGGAACTCGTAGAGATGATCGGAACCCGCCATCAGCTTGCAGATCGTGCTATTTCCCTCCTGCGGACCGTGAGCAGGGACGCTCTGCACGAGAAGGGAAGTCATGGCATTCTTCGGGCCTTTGGCCGATCCCCAGTCTGATAGCTCGTCGAGCACCTGCTCGGTGAGCAGGACGGACCAGCGCGAGGCGCCGACCCGGATCAGCTCCATGGTAACTTGGAAGTTACCATCGGGTCAAGGAGCGACACCTCCCGCAAGGTAGAGCGGAGCATCGAGGGATTCCTCCTCAGCCTTCCGGCGGGGCGAGCGCGCGGAGGCCATCCAGGAAGCGGAGGATGCGCTCCAGCTTGCGGGGGACCTCCTCCGCGAAGCTGGCGGGATCGGGATCTCCCTCGCAGAGCTCGCGGCAGACGGTCTCCAGCCGCGCCACGGCCTCCGCGGTGAGCCCCTTGTAGGGGGCGATCTTCTTCAGATCGGGGATCAGCCGCCAGAGGATGTCCTGCAGGAACGGGTTGACGGCGTGAAACATGGCGACCGGAATCCGCGAATGCTTTTCGAGCAGCCGCTGGGTCATCCGGAAGCTGCTCCAGTGCGTGCTGGTCGGCGCCTGCAGATCGACGAGCACGGCCTGGATTCGCGCCATGACCTTCTCCGGACCATCCGCCGACGGGCGGGGAGCCGCGGGTGGGGGTGAGGGGACCGGCGCGGACACCTGGGCGACCGGCGGTGGAGACCGGCGCGGCGGCGGTAGGGGCACCGCGGTCGGCTTGGTTGATTTTGGCGATGCCGGCGATATTGGCGATGTTGGCGAGATTGGCGATTTTGGCAGCGTGGGCACTGCCTGCGGTATCGGTGGGGCTGGTGTCGCCGGCGATGTGGCGGGCTCCGCGGGCTCCCGCACCGCGAGGGAGGCCCGCCGCTGCACGGAAGCCAGGAGCATCTCGAAGAAGATCCGCAGATCGTCCTCGGCGAGGAGGGGCACGAGGACGTCGAGATCGGGAGCGGCGCCGGGGACCGCTTCCTTCGGCGACGGTTTCCGTCCCGCCGCAGCTGCCGATACCGCCTTGCCGCGCAGGCCGTTGACCTTCTTCTCCCCGATCATCCCCTTGAGGATGTCGACGTCGAGAACGGCGGCCACCTCCAGGGTGAGCTGCACGAGGCTGGCGAAGACCGGCACGAGGTCGGGCGTATCCCCCGGGCCGGGCAGCAGCCAGGTCTGCTGATGGAGCCGTTCCAACTCGTTGATCCGCGCCGAGAGGAGCACCTCGCGGCGGCTGATCTGGTGGTAGTCGCCGGAGTAGAGGGCGCGACGGCTGCGCGCTTTCAGGAGGCGGCCGATCTTGCCGCGCAGGCTGGGGAGATCGGCCAGGGCGTACTGGTCGATCCGTCGGCGCTGCCGCCAGCGCTCCAGGAGCTCGGTGAAGGGGATCTGCTCCGGCAGGTGGCGGATGGCGGCGACCGCCTCGCGCAGGGCCACCACCAGCTCGCGGGTACAGCGGAACTCCTCGGCCTTCTCGGGGAAGAGCACCGGTTCGAGCTCGACGCCGTCCCAGGTCCCCTCGCCGATGAGGTTGGCCGCCGCGCCCATCAGGGAGCTGGCGTATTTCCCCTTGAGATCGGCGGCGAGCTCGCAGAGGCCCTGCCTGTCGGCGGGGGTCGGCGGGGTCGCCGGACCACGATCCCGCATCGTCTCCAGGCTGCTTTCGAGGCGTTTCAGGTCGCGGGCGACCATCCGGTGGATGCCGCCGAAGAGGAAGCCGATGTCCTCCTGGGTTGGTCCGTCCGAGCCGGGCTCTCCCCCGGGGGGGATCTCGCGCACCAGCCGGTCGACCCGGTCGGGGACCCCGCGGATGGCGACGATGAGCCCGCCGATCATGGCGAGGAGGGCGTCGGGGTCCTCGGGCGGATAGTAGAGCAGGTCCCACGGGGCGGCCTGCTCCAACTCGTCGACGCCGTCGCGCACGAAGGCGTAGACCGCCTTCTTGACGGCGCCCAGGCGGACGAGCACCTCCTCGCAGGTGCCAGGCGGCGCAGCTCTCCGGGGAGGAGCCGCATCCGCCGGGCCGCCTGTCCAGTCATTGGGCCCATCGCCGATCAGCCCATTCGGCAGCAACAGGGACTCGTCTTTCATCTTCAGATCAAAGACAGAGTATACCCCCCCGGGGGCGGGTTGGGGAGAGCCCCCTACCGCACCCGCTTGCCGGTCTGATCCCTCCCTCCCTGGTGGAGGACGAGCTCGGTCGCCTTGCCGTCGGGGCCGCGGTGGAAGGAGATCGCCGCGTCGACCTCCTGCAGGAAGAACTCCTCCGGCGACTGGGCGAAGAGGTCCAGGCGGCCCTGGCCGGTGGCCTGGAGGGCCAGGTGGTCCCCCTCCCGGGTGATGGCGATCTCGAACTGGGGGGTCAGGGCATAGGTGCCGACCAGGCCGTCGAGCAGGGCGGGGGCGACCGCCACGGCCTGCTTCTCGGCCGGCAGCGGCTCGGTCGTCCGCGGGGCGGTTTCGGTACCGCCGTTGCGGTGCTCGATCACCAGGCCCGCTACCTTTCCCGAGGCGTCGGTCGTGAAGTGTACGGTATCCGCGAAATCGGCATAGAAGAAGTCGGTCGGGGAGGCCGCCAGGGCCGCGGTCCTCTCGCCGCCGGGGAGGCGCTGGGTGACCAGGTGATCCCTCTCGCGCCGCACCACCCGGGTGGTCGTCTCGTCGGTTCGGTAGACCCCCACGTAGCGGTCGAGGATCGCCGGGTCGACCGGGACGCTCTGCCGTTCCTCCAACG
>DASQPA010000324.1:0-14152 GCA_035644215.1 Thermoanaerobaculia bacterium | reverse complement strand
GGCCCGGGGCCGTGCTAACATCCGCCGCCGAGCTTGAGGCAGGCGGTGCCGGTGACGCACGAGACAGCGACCGATCCGGGTGAAGAGAGCCCCGCCGCGCTCGTGGCGCACATCGTGGCCGGCGACGGGCGGGCCGAGGCGCGCCTGTTCTCGCGCTACGGCCGGAGTGTGGCGATCCTCCTGGACCGCCACACCAACGGCCGGCCCGAGGCCGAGGACCTCTTTCAGGACACCTTCCGGCTCGCCCTGGAGAAGCTGCGCCGGGGCGAGCTGCGCGAGCCCGAGAAGCTCCCCGGCTTCCTCGCCGGCATCGCCCGCAGCCTCGCCATCGAGCACTACCGGAAGACGGCGCGGCGGAAGACCGAGCCCGACAGCGAGGCGATCCTGACCGCCGAGGCCACCGGCACGGGCCAGCTCTCTGAGCTCCTGGCGCGCGAGAACGCCGCCCTGGTCCGCGAGGTGATCCGGGAGCTCGGCACCTCCAGGGACCGCGAGATCCTCGTCCGCTTCTACATCGCCGAGGAGGACAAGGACCGCATCGCCGCCGACCACGGCCTCTCCGGCCTGCAGTTCAACCGCGTCCTCCACCGCGCCCGCCAGCGCTACAAGGAGCTGCTGACCGCCCGGCTGGAGCAGAGCGGCTCGCCCCTGCGCACGGCTCTTCTCCTCCTGTTCGGTGCGATCCTTCCCCTCCTCGTCCCACTAGCCTATGGAATGGCCGCGGGAGCGCGGCGATAGCGGCAATAGAGCCATGGACCATACCTACATCGCCGAACAGAGCCTGATCGAGCGCTACCACCGCGGGCTCCTGGACCCTGAGGAGGAAGCGCGCTTCGAGGAGCACTTCTTCGGCTGCCCGGAGTGCACGGCGGAGCTCGAGCTGGCGCGCTCCTTCGGGCGGGGGATGAAAGTGATGGCGGCAGAGGAGGCGGTCCAGGTGGCGGTCGCCACGGGGCTCTTCGCTTGGCTCGCTAGGCGCGGACGCCTCGCCCAGGCGGGAATCGCCCTGATGGCGCTCCTCGCCGTCGCCCTCGTTCCGGTGGCCTGGCTGGCCGTCCGCACGCAGAGGGAGGCCGATGCGGTGGCGGCCTATCGGCAACAGCTCCAGGGCGAGCAGCAGAAGACCGCCGCGCTCGGCGAGAAGCTCCAAGCGAGCGAGCGCGGGCGGAGCGAGGAGCGCCAGAAGCTCGAAGCGCAGCTCGCGGCGGCCCAGAAAGCCCAGGCCGCCCCGGCGCCCTGGAACGAGGTCCTGTTCAACACCCCGGTCCTCCTCCTCCGCACCTTCCGCGACGCGCCCAACGCCGCCCCCGCGACGCTCACCCTCCCGCCGCAAAGCGGCGCGGTCTCTTTGGCCGTCGACGCACCCGCCGATCCGCGCTTCACGAGCTACCGGGTCCGGCTGACCGGAGCGGGCGGCCGCTCTCTCTTCGAAAAGAAGGACCTCCACGCGAACGCGCTGGAGGCCGTGATCGTCACCTTCCCGCCGGGATTCTTCAAGACCGGCGAGTACCGGCTGAGCGTCGACGGGATCTCCCCGGCCGGCAAGGCCACCCCCCTGGGCAGCCACCCGTTCCGGGTGGTCGCGGCCCGGCGGTAATCCCGCTCCTTCTCTCCTGCCCCCAAATGTCATCCTGAGGGAGCCTTGGCGACCGAAGGACCTGGGAGGGGGGAATCTGGCAAACAGGCGCATGCTAGAGTTCCGTCGTCATCTCTTCAATTTGGCGGCAAGCCTGTTCCAGGTCCAAGGTGAGGAGGCGGAATGCGGCTTTCAGTCCTCGTTTTGACTCTGCTCGCGAGCAGCATCCTACCCACGCCGATTCAGGCCGAAGTCTCTGCGCCTGACCGCGAAGCCGAGAACCGGGCGCTCGTCCAGCGCCTGGTGCTCGACCGGGCCGCAGCCGTCGCGGCGGTGCAGCGGGTCGCCGATGAGCGGGAGGAGCGCCTCTTCGCCGAGTTGGGTGCGAAAGACCGTCGCCTGCGGATCGAGCAGCGCACCCGTGCGGCCGCGCAAGCCGAGCTCGCCGAAGTCACAGTGGAGCGCCAGCGTCTGGTGGACGAGATCGCCTCTCGAGACCGGCAGTTCGCCGCCGAGATCGCGGAGTACCGCCGCCAGGTCGCCTCGATCGCCGACTCCCCGGACCCGCGCAAGCGCGAAGCCTTGAAGCGCTACGCGGAGGGGGATCGCGCCGGAGGCTTCGACGCCCTGGTCGCGATCCAAAAAGCCGAGACCAAGGCGGTCGCTGCCGGCTGGCGTGAGATTGCAGTGCTCGCCAAGGACCGGAACGATCGAGGCGAGATGGGGACAGCCGAGGTGATTCCACTCTACGAGACGGCGCAAACCCTGGACCCCGACTACGCGTGGGGGTGGATCGAGCTGCGGCGCCTCTACCAGACGGCCGGTCGCCTGCCGGACGCACGGCACGCCGCCGAACAGGCCCTGGCGCACGCGCAGAGTGATCGCGACCTTGCTGTC
Organism: Thermoanaerobaculia bacterium; assembly: GCA_035644215.1. GTDB lineage: Bacteria > Acidobacteriota > Thermoanaerobaculia > Multivoradales > UBA5704 > DASQPA01. The sequence goes on along the minus strand of DASQPA010000324.1, from coordinate 11,679 downwards.
GCGGAGTCGGAGCTCGGTGATGTGCTCGGCGCAGCGGGCGACCTGGCGGGGGCGCGCTCTCGCTTCGAGGAGAGCCTGAAGATCGATGAGCGCCTCGCCGCGTCGAACCCGAGCAACGCGGAGGCCAAGCGAGACGTCAGCCTCAGCCTGGAGAGGCTCGGGGAAATGCTTGTCGCGGCAGGTGATCTGGCGAGTGCGCGCGCTCGGTTTGAGGAGAGCCTGAAGATCGCGGAGAGACTCGCGGAGTCGAACACGAGCAGCACGGTGGCCCAGCGAGACGTCGCCATCAGCCTGAGCAACCTCGGGGATGTGCTGGTCGCGGCGGGTGATCTGGCTGGGGCACGCGCTCGCTTCGAGGCCAGCCTGAAGATTCTCGCGCATCTCGCGGAGTCCAACCCGAGCAGCGCGCAGGCCCAGCGAGACGTCAGCATCTGCCTGACCAAGCTCGGGGACGTGCTCGTCGCGGCGGGTGATCTGGCTGGGGCACGCGCTCGCTTCGAGGCCAGCCTGAAGATCGATGAGCGCCTCGCGGCGTCGAACCCGAGCAGCGCCGAGGCCCAGCGAGACGTCAGCGTCAGCCTCGATAGGCTCGGGAACATGCTTGTCGCGGCCGGTGATCCGAAAGGCGCGCTCGCTCGCTTCGAGGCGAGCCTAAAGATTCGCGAGCATCTTATGGCATCGAACCTGGGCAGCGCTGAGGCCCAGCGAGACGTCGCCATCAGCCTGAACAATCTCGGGGGCGTACTTGTTGCGTCGGGTGATCTGGTAGGGGGGCGCGCGCGCTTCGAGGCCAGCCTGAAAATTAACGAGCATCTCGCGGCGTCGAACCCGAGCAGCGCGGAGGCCCAGCGCGGCGTCAGCGTCAGCCTCGATAAGCTCGGGGACGTACTTGTCGCGGCGGGTGATCTGGCGGGGGGGCGGGCGTGCTTCGAGGCCAGCCTGAAGATTAACGAGCATCTCGCGGCGTCGAACCCGAGCAGCGCGGTGGCCCAGCGCGATGTCAGCGTCAGCCTGAACAAGCTCGGGGACGTGCTTGTCACGGCAGGTGATCTGGTGAGGGCGCGCGCTCACTTCGCGGAGAGCCTGAAGATTCGCGAGCAGCTCGCAGAGTCAAACCCGAGCAGCGCGGTGGCCCAGCGAGACGTCAGCGTCAGCCTAGAAAAGCTCGGGGACGTACTTGTCGCGGCGGGTGATCTGGCAGCGGCCCGCGCTCGCTTCGAGGCGAGTCTGAAGATTCGCGAGCAGCTCGCGGCGTCGAACCCAAGCAGAGTGGGGGCACAGCGCGACATCAGTATCAGCTTGAACAAGCTCGGGAAAGTGCTTGTTGCGGCGGGTGATCTGGCTGAGGCCCGCGCTCGCTTCGAGGCGAGTCTGAAGATAGATGAAGGACTCGCTGAATCGAACCCGAGCAGCACGGAGGCTCAGCGCAACGTCAGCGTCAGCCTGAGTAAGCTCGGGAACGTGCTTGTCGCGGCGGGTGATCTGGCTGGGGCGCGCGCTCGCTTTGAGGCGAGCCTGAAGATTAGCGAGCATCTCGCGGAGTCGAATCCGGGCAGTGCGGAGGCTCAGCGCGACCTATTCATTGACCACTCAAAGCTTGGCGGCCTGCCTGGAGGTGAGAGACATTTGAGCGAGGCACTCAGGATCGCACTCGACCTTCAGAGGACAGGTCGGCTGGCACCGGAGGATGCTTGGATGCTCGACGAGTTGCGGAAGCAGGTTGCCACCGCTGAGAAACCCAAGCCATGAACGAGATCTTCCTCTCCTATAAATGCGAGGATGAAGCCCGCGTCGCTCCCATCGTCCTGGGCCTGCGGAGCGCGAGGCTCTCGGTCTGGTGGGATCGCGACATCTCGGGCGGGCAGGCTTGGCGACAGTCGATCAGCGAGCATCTGGAGACCTCCCGGTGCGTGATCGTCGTCTGGAGCGAGAGGTCGGTCGGTCCGCTGGCCGAGTTCGTTCATGACGAGGCCAAGCGGGGGCAAGCGCGCGGCGTTCTCCTCCCCGTGCGGATCGATCCCGTCACCGAGCCGCTCGGTTTTGGGGAGATCCAAACGCTCGATCTGGTGGGTTGGCGCGGGAACCTCCGTGATCCGCGCTTCCAGGATCTGGTCGCCGCGGTCAAGGCGGTTGTTTCCGGCGGGCCTCGACCGCGGCCGAAGGCGCCGGGTCGGCGGGCGCGCCTCCTGACGGCCTGGGGGAGCGGGCTGGGCGTGACGGTGATCCTCCTCGTCGCCATGAACCTGGCGGCACTGCAAAAGCCGCTCTGCAAGGTCCCGGGCCTCCACGCGGTGTGCGCCGCCTGGGGACTCGGGGGCGTGCCGACGAAGGCCGAGGCGGCCCTCTGGGCCAGGCGCGCTCCGGGCGACTGCGCGAGCCTCAAGGCCTATCTCGCCAGCTTCCCGAAGGGCGCCTTCGCGGAAGAGGCCGCGCGGCGGCTCCAGGCGGCGGCGACCGTCGAGGAGGAGCACTGGACCCCGCAGACGCAATCCCTGCCGCTCACCGTGCGCGCGACGCTCGACCCGCTCCCGAGCGAGCAGGCGGCGCGCGCCGACGCCCTGGCGCGCGGCGCGACCGAGGCGCGCCGGACCTGCGAGGGGTTCAAGGCAGGGGAATTCCGGCTCGTCGCGGCGACCGCTGAGGCGCAGAGCTGGCGCTGCTCCGCTCGAGGTGCCGGAGCGGTCTGCGGCTTCGACGGCCAAGCGATCTGCCGGGTGGAAGCACGGCACGTTACAGAGCGGCAGGTCTGCCGGTAGAGGTCGATACCAAAGCGAACCGCCCCCCTCCTAACCTCCCCCCTGACCCAACCCTCCCCTCCCAGGGGGGAGGGACCCGATAGGCAGCTTCATCGCAAGCCCTGACCACCTGGCACCGCCCAGGAGGTGCGATACGGCGCCGGCTCGTCCCACTGTCTCCAGGAACGACACAAGGAGACCGGTCATGGGCATCGCCTTCCAGCAAGTCGTCATCCTGATGTTGGAGAACTCGACGCGCAAGAACGTCCTCGCCAACCCCTATATGAACGCGCTGCGGCAGAAAGGGGTGTTCTTGAGCAACAGCTTCGGCGTCACCCACTCGTCGCAGCCCAATTACATCCTGTCGATCGGCGGCGACACCTTCGGCATTCACGACGACGAGCCGGGCTATGTGAAGTGGGTCTATGAGAATTCGCCCCAGGCGCCGATGGTGACCAGCATCGTCGACCTCCTGGAGGCCCAGGGGCTGACCTGGAAGTCCTACGCTGAAAACATCACCCCGGCGGACAAGCAGCCGACCGCCACCCATCCGCCGCGCGAGCCCAAACCGTCCAAGGGGACCTTCCCCTTCGCAAGGAAGCACGTGCCGTTCCTCTCCTATCCCTCGATCACCAGCGACCCGGCGCGCTTGGAGAACATCGTCGAGGGAAGTGAGTTCGAGGCCGACCTCGCGGCCGGCACCCTGCCCAATTACAGCTGGTACACGCCGAACCTGATCCATGACGGCCACAGCCTGGCCGGGAACGAGAAGAAGTTCGATCCCAAAGATCACGACCGGCACGTCAACATCGACAACATCGCCCTCTTCCTCCACGGCTTCCTGGGCGACGACCCGATCGCCAGGTTCCCCCCGGAAACCCTGATCGGCATCACCTTCGACGAGGCCTATCCCTACTACGACCCCTACGCCATCTACACCCTCCTGATCGGCGACATGCTGCCGGCCGGGACGGTCGAGAGCGAACCCTACAACCACTACAGCCTGCTGCGCTCGATCGAGGACAACTTCGGTCTTGGCAGCCTGCGGCGCAACGACGCGACGGCGCGGCCTTACTGGTTCCTGCGCTGAGCCCGTCTTCATCCTGATCCTAAGGAGACTCCGATGATCGAGAAACGGAAAGGTTTTCTGGCGGGCGCGCTGCCCGCTGCCCTCCTCCTGGCCGGCACGATCGCCGGCACGGGTCCGGCGGCCGCGGCGGAGTCCGCGCCGCCCGTGCCCGCCAATCCGCTGCTCCTTTCGCACTCGAACTTCTTCAAGCCCATCGAGATCTATGAGCTGGATCGGATGGAGGGCTGTGCCGAGAAAATCGCGCCGCTCGCCTACCGGGCGTACAGCGCCGTGGGCTTCAACCTCGCCAACACCGTCCTCCTCGTCGGCCCCGACGGCGGCATCGTGGTGGTCGACGCCCTGGGCTCGGACGGCACCGCCAAGGCCGCCCTCGAAGTCTTCCGCCAGAAGGAGCACCTGCCGCCGGGGAAGCTGCCGATCAAAGCGGTGATCTACACCCACAACCACATCGATCACACCGGCGGCGTCCAGGGCGTGCTGGCGCTCGCCGACCGGCCCGCCTGTCCGGCCGAGACCGTGGCCTCGGCGGGGCAGGACGGCACCTTCATCGGCCGTGAGGACTGCGTCGAGATCGTGGCGCAGAAAGAGATCGTGAAAAACGTCATCAATACCGCGACGGTGGTGGGCGACATCATCAACGCCCGCTCGTCCTACATGTACGGCAACTGGATCGGCGACAACCGGATCAACGACGGCATCGGCCCGGCGGTGATCGAGGGATCGTCGACCTTCCAGATGCCGTCGCGCACCTTCACCGACGAGCTGCTGGTCGCGGCGGCCGGGATCAACATGAAGCTCTTCTACGTGCCGAGCGAGACCGAGGACGAGCTCTCCGTCTTCCTCCCCGACGGCATCAACCAGCGCTATCGTGGCGGCGCGCGGCCGGCCGCGCTGGAATCGCCGGCGGCTTCCGGCTGGGGCGGCCCGGGGATGCTGCTCTCCGCCGAGGTGATCCAGGGACCGTCCTTCCCCAACCTCTACAGCCTGCGCGGCACGGCCTATCGGAATCCGGCCCAGTGGTTCCGGAGCGTCGACACTCTCCGCCAGTACGACTCGTGGTCCATGGTCCCCGCCCACGGCGTGCCGCTCTGCGGCGCGGCCGACGTCCGGCTCCTCCTGCGCAACTTCCGGGACGCCATCCAGTTCACCCACGACCAGGCGGTCCGCTACATCAACGAGGGGAAGACCCCCGAGGAGCTGGCCGACCTCATCCATCTGCCGGACTACCTGGTGAACGACCTTTCCCGCATGAAGCCGCCGAAGCCCGACGTCCACCCCGAGGACTACCTGCGGCCGTTCTACGGCTCGGTGCCGCAGGCGGTGCGGGAGCTCTATTTCGGCTATCTCGGCTGGTACAACGCCGACCCGGTGGCCCTCCAGCCCACTCCGCCGCGGCAGCTCGCCGCGAAGAACGTCCAGATGATGGGCGGCGGCGGGCACGTCGTCGAGACCGCGGCCCGTTCGCTCGCCAAGGGCCGGAAGCTTGAGGAGGAAGGACTCAGGGAGAACGACGAGGCCAAGCTGCGGGCGGCCAACGCCGAGCTCGAATGGGCCGCCGAGCTCACCACCCAGGTGATCCGCGCCGCGGAGGGCGGGCAGGGAGGCCGGGCGGTCGAGCTCTGCCGCAACCTGCGCTCGAAGCTCGTCGGGCATGCCCCCTCCGACCAGTGCCGCAACTCGGCCAAGACCCCGGCGCCCACCCCGACCTGCCACGGCGAGATCCCCTGCCAGGCGCGCGAGGTCAAGGCCGCGGCCTTCCTCGCCATGGCCGAGTTGCCGAGCAATCCCAACTGGCGCAACTGGTACATCTCCTCGGCCCGCGAGCTGTGCGGCGACTTCACCGGCCAGCCGCCGGTGGTGGGCGGCCTGACCTCGCCCGCGATCGTCACCGCCCTGCCCCCCGGCGCCTGGGTCAACTCCTGGACGATGCGGCTCAAGGCGGAGAAGACCGCTCCCCAGGGGGCGAACGCCCAATGTCCCGACCAGGGCGGCTCCGGCGTGCACGCCGCGCTGGTTTTCCGCTTTACGGACACTACCGACCCGGCCCGCAACCAGTCCTACGGCCTGCGCATCCGCTGCGCCATCGCCGAGCTCAGCGAGCTCCAACCCGCGGCGGGCAAAGGCTCGCTCCCCGCCGAGTGGACGGACGCGCCCATCCTCACTCTCTCCCAGGCGGCCTGGTCCCAGCTCCTCGCCGGGGTGGCCGAATCGGTGGCCTGTCGCGAGCAGGAGCCCTTCCTTTCCGCGCTCAAGAAGGGGATCGCCGACGGTGGCATCCGGGTCGAGAACGGCACCCCCGCCACGGTCGAGACCTTCTTCAGCTACTTCGATCCGCCGATCACCGATTTCCAGACCCTCACCCTGCGATAGGGCTGCCGGCGACGCGCCGTAGAGACGCCCAGCCGCTATCACAGGCATAGACGTAACCCCGAACGCCAGGGCGTCTCCGCAGGCCGGAGACGCCTGTCGTTCTGGCGGCGTTGGAGACGCCCTGGCGTTCGGGGTTGCGGGAAGGGCGGTGATAGCGGCTGGGCGTCTCTACCCCGTCCCTCGTTTGCCCTGCGATAGATCGCCTCCCCGTCCCACTACTCCAGTGAACCCGGAGGAATCGGATGTCGAACGCAAGGCTTCTCGGAAACCTTTTCTTCACCGCCGCGCTGCTCCTCGCCGGCTGCGCGCGCCAGTCGCCGGCCCGGACCACCGCCGTCGCCGCAACCCTTGCGAATACCTACGTGGGCCGCGCCCGCTGCGCCACCTGCCACGAAACGGAAAACCGGCTCTGGCAGGGCTCGCATCACGACCTCGCCATGCGGGAAGCGACCCCCGCCGCCGTCCGCGGCGATTTCTCGGGCAGGACCGTCCCCCATTTCGGCGTCACCTCGACCCTCTTCCGCCGCGGCGATCGCCCCTGGGTGCGGACCGACGGGCCGGACGGCCGGCTCCACGACTATCCCGTCGCCTACACCTTTGGCGTCGCGCCGCTCCAGCAGTACCTCGTCGCCCTGCCCGGCGGCCGCTACCAGGCGCTCCCCCTTGCCTGGGACTCGCGGCCCGCCACGGCGGGAGGCGGGCGCTGGTTCCACCTCCACCCCGGCGAGCCGGTGCCGGCCGGCGACGCCCTGCACTGGACCGGGAGCAACCAGAACTGGAATTCGATGTGCTCCGAGTGCCACTCGACCGGGCTCGAAAAGCGCTACCAGCCGGAGAAAGACGAATATCGGACCACCTGGAGCGAGATCGACGTCGCCTGCGAGGGCTGCCACGGCCCGGGGGCGCGCCACGTCGCCTGGGCCGCGGCTCCGAAACGCCAGCGGGCCGCCGATCGGACCCTGGGGCTCGCCGTCCGACTCCGAGACCCCGGCCGCGGCACCTGGGGGGTCGATCCAAAGACCGGCAACGGTCACCGCCTCGCCCCGCCCGTGGCCACGGGAGAGGTCGAGACCTGCGCCCGCTGCCACTCCCGGCGCACCCCCATCGCCGCCGAATACACCTACGGCCGGCCGCTCCTCGACAGCCACCGCCCGGCCCTTCTCGACGCCGGGCTCTACCACGCCGACGGCCAGATCGACGGCGAGGTCTACGAGTACGGCTCCTTCCTCCTCAGCCGCATGCATTCCAAAGGGGTCACCTGCAGCGACTGCCACGAGCCCCATTCCGCCACCCTCCGCCTGCCGGGTAACGCCCTCTGCACCCGCTGCCACGAGGCGACCCGCTTCGACGCCCCGGCCCATCATCACCACCCGGCCGCCTCGGCCGGGGCGCAGTGCGTCAGCTGCCACATGCCGGAGAAGACCTACATGGGGGTCGACGCCCGGCGCGACCACAGCCTGCGCCTGCCGCGCCCCGATCTCAGTAGCAAGCTCGGTACCCCCAACGCCTGCAACCGCTGCCACCAGGACCGCACCCCGCGCTGGGCGGCGGCCGCCGTGGCGCGCTGGACGGGAGGGAAGCCGCTGCCGCCGCACTGGGGCGAGGCCATCGCGGCCGGCCGGCGGAACGCTCCCGAGGCCGGCGAGGCGCTCCTCCGCGTGGCGGACGACCACACCGTCCCCGCCCTCGCCCGCGCCACCGCCCTCTCGCTCCTCGGGAATCTGGCCGAATCGACGCCGCCGGCCGCCCTCGACTCGACGCTCGGCCGTTCCCTCGCCGATCCCGATCCCCTGGTGCGGCTGGGTGGGGTGCTCGGAACCGGCGTCCTCGCCCCGGAGGATCGCCTCCGCCTCGCCGCTCCCCTTCTGGGCGACCCGGTGCGCGGGGTGCGGATCGAGGCGGCCCGGGTCCTCGCCCCTCTGCCCACTGCGGCCTGGACCGGCGACCGCGCGCCCTTCGTCGCCGCCCTCGCCGAGTACCGCACGGCCCAGGAGGCCAACGCCGAACGGCCGGACGCCCACCTGAACCTGGGCTGGCTCGAAACCCAGCTCGGCAACCTGGAGCGGGCCGAGGCCGAGTACCGCAAGGCGCTCCGCCTCGACCCCGGCTCCGCCGCGGCTTGGGCCGACCTCGCCGACCTGGCCCGGGCGCGCGGCCGGGACGACGAGGCCGAGCCGCTCCTGCGCCAGGCCGTGACCTTAGGCCCCCGGGAGGGCGCCGTCCACCACGCCCTGGGGCTCCTGCTGATCCGCCAGAACCGCCTTGCCGAAGCCGTCCCGGAGCTCGCCGAGGCCGTTGCCCTCGCCCCAGCCGAGCCGCGCTACGCCTACGTCCACGCCTTCGCCGTCGATGCCTTGCACCGCGACGACTCCGTCGCACGACCCGCCTTACGGCACCATGGGAGGAAATGAGATGAGAATGCATGGAATGAGGAGGATGGGCCCGGCCCTGGCCGGCGCGCTCCTCCTGGCCCTTCCGGCCCTGGCCCAACCGCCTGCCGCCCCTGACGGCAAGGACGACAATTACAAGCGGCAGTATCTGGAGCAGGCCAAGCAGGCGGCCGAACAGAACCGCTACATCATCGCGAAGCCCGACGAGCACCCGAAAGTCGACAAGGCCAAGGAGAAGACGGCCTCCGACCCCGAGCATTTCGATCAGAAGCTGGTCACCCCGGAGGCCAACATGGAGCCGCGCATGGCCCACTGCGACCAGATCCAGGCCGCCTGGGACAAGCTGGCGAAAAACGGTTACTGTACGACCGCCCTTTCCGAGCCGACCCAGCGCTGGTGGCACCGGGTCTGCCCCAACCTCCGCGTCCCGGTGGCCGCCAAGTCCTGCAAGAAACCCAACATCCTGCTCTTCCTGGTCGACGACATGGGCTGGGGCGACTTCGGGGTCTACGGTGGCGGGAGGGCGGTGGGCGCCGCCACCCCCAACGTCGACCGGTTGGCCCACGAGGGGCTGCTCCTCACCTCGACCTACTCGCAGCCCAGCTGCTCGCCTACCCGGGCGACGATCCACACCGGGCAGCTCCCCATCCACCACGGCGTGCTCGATCCGCCGATGTACGGCGATCCGGGCGGCATCACCTTGAAGTCGGTGCCCCTCCCGGCGATCCTCAAGGAAAAGGGCTACGTCACCCGGCTGGTCGGCAAGTGGCACCTGGGCGACAACACCGAGAACCTGCCGACCGCCCTGGGCTACGACGAGTTCTACGGCTTCCTGAACGTCTCCGACATGTACTCGGAATGGAAGGATTATTACTACAACCCCGAGGTGGTGCACGACGCCGAGCGCACCCACTTCATGCAGAACAACAAGTTCAACCACTACCTCGTCTACTCGAAGGCGGACAAGGACCCCCAGAAGCAGACGTGCACGAACGTCGCCGAGATCACCACCCCGCGTGACGCCGCGGCCGCCGGCATCGCGAGTGAGAGCAAGCCGGACCCCGGGAACCCCGAGCCGTGCGGCAACCTGCCGGACAAGAAGATCAGCATCGCGGACTTGGACCAGACCTGGGCCGACTACTCGGTCCACTTCATCAACAGCATGCAGGGGAGCACGAGCCCCTGGTTCCTCTACCACGCGACCCGCGGCTGCCACTTCGACAATTACCTGCGCCCCGAGTTCCAGCGCATGTCCTACGCCCGCACCACCTACGGCGACTGCACGGTGGAGATCGACTACACCCTGGGCCGCCTCTTGAAGGCGCTAGAGGACAGCCACCAGGACGAGAACACCCTGGTCTTCTTCACCTCCGACAACGGCCCCGAGCAGGAGATCGAGGGCCACGCCCACACCCCGTTCCGCGGCGGCAAGGGCGACACCTGGGAGGGTGGCATGCGGGTCCCCGGGATCGCGCGCTGGCCCGGCATGATCGCGGCCGGCCGGCAGTCGGACGGCCTGCTCGACCTCTCGGACCTCTATCCCACTTTCCTGGGTCTCGCCGGCTTCGACTACGCCTCGGCCTCGGAATCCGACGCCAAGCTCGCCAAACGGTACCTGGACGGTATCGACCAGACCTCGTTCCTGATCGACGACCATGGCGCCTCCAACCGGCGGAGCGAGCTCTACTGGTATTTGACGACCTTCGCTGCGATCCGCATGGACGAGTGGAAGGCGCACAGAGAGATCAGCGTGCCGGTCGGCCTGCACGAGGGGAACCTGGGCGGCTTCTCCGGCAACCAGCTGCCGACCTCCTACCTCTGGCTGTTCAACCTCCAGGATGATCCCAAGGAGTCGAAGAACGTCTTCATCCGCCACCTGTGGAACCAGGGGCTCTTCACGGGTGAGTTCCAGCGCTACACCTGCGTGCTCAACCACTATCCGCCGAACCTGCCGACCAAGCCGGCGATGGAGGTCTTCTCCAAGGACAAGGCCTGGCTCCTGGACCTCCAGGCGCCGGAAATCTGCCCGGCGCCGATGCGGATTCCGGAACGACAGTAAGTCTCGTTTCCCCCGCCCCCGGGAGGGGGCGGGGGTTGTCTTTGCCGCCCGGTGTTGGCGGCGAGGGCTCACGGCTGGGTGTACTGGATCCGATCGAAACTGGCGGTCAGCGGGCCCGAGTAGGTGAACGGACCGAGCCAGCCGTCGAGGCCGATGCCGGTCCAGAGGTTGGCGAAGATCTTTCCCGGCACAGTCGGCAACGGCCCGCGATCCCCGGTCTCCACATGGATCAGGACGCCGTCCACGTACCACTGGATCGAGCCCACGGCCCAGACGATGGTGTAATTGTGGAAGTCCGCCGAGGCGTCGAAGCCGAGGTGGAGGACCGTCTCGTGCCCGCCCACGCCATCGGTGAAGTAGTTCATCTGCAGCTGCGTCGTGTCCACTCCCAGGATCTCCAGATCGACCTCGTGCCAGGGAGTCTGGTTGAAGATGAAGAACGAGGTGAGGATTCCCGAGCCCTTGGCGGCTTTCATCCGGGCCTCGAACCGGCCGTAGCCGTAGACGTCGAGGGTCTGGTACTGACCCGAAGCGAAAGGTTTTCCGGAGCATTTCCCTGGACAGCCGGTGTTGTCGAGCCTCTCAAGGTCATCATGCTGGCGGGGAACTTCAGGTGATCGGCACGCCAACCGCAGTTGAACACGCCGCCGTTCGTCCAGCCATCCGACTCCTGCCAGCGGGCCGGATTGAAGGAATCCAGGTTGTCGAGGAATGTGGCGCCCACGGCATGCGCGCCTGTCGTGGCGGCAAGGGTGAGCAGGAAGGTCAGGACGAAAATACGAGTCGCCGGGGATCCCCCGGCACGGGCGATCGAGGAGATCATGCTTGCCTTTCTGACGGATGTCTCAGCTGCTCCTCGAAAGAGCAAGATCCGTTCCATCCAGGCACAAGAGGGGAGACGATCCTGGGTCTGTCCGGAAACCGGGCATGCCGGCGGAGAAGTGGACGGCTGCAGCCTGCCACTCCAGGGCCGCCAAGGCTGCCGGCTATTCCTCGATCTATGAGGTGCCCAGGCTACATGCCTTCGCCTCTTCG
>DASQPA010000323.1:0-15075 GCA_035644215.1 Thermoanaerobaculia bacterium | reverse complement strand
GCTCCTCCCAAACCCGGAGCACGGCGACCGCCCCGGGCTTGCCGGCAACCGGCTCCTCCTTCCAAGGCCCGGCCATCTCGGCCTCGGAAGCGGTCAGGACCTCCTCGTGCTCGCGCAGGTAGGCCAGGTAGACGGGGGTGAAAGCGTTGTCGAGGGGGGAAACGGACGGACTGGTACTATCAGGACGGCTGCGCATGAGCTACTACCTCCTGCGTGGTCGGGGGTCGACGGAGTTACCGCTCTGTCGGCCCCGCTTGTTTCTGGTGGAGAGGACGATCCTCTCGATAGGGGGAAGATAGCATAAGGGAGGCGGAAGAGGAAGGGGCGGGAGGACAGTGAAAATCGTCGCAGCGGAGGATTCACGTAGAGACGCCCAGCCGCTATCGCCGACGACATTGACGTCACCACGAACGCCAGAGCGTCTCCAACGCTGCCAGGACCACAGGCGTTTCCGTCCTGCGGAGACGGTGGACGTTCGCTAGTTTCTGCGGCATGGGGCACTCCAGGTTCATGGTAGTCGACGATCTCCACGTCGTGGGCGTCCGAGCCCAAAGGTGAGGTGCCAGGCGAACATTGGGGCACTATAGAGGGACGGGGGCGGTTTGCTCCCGGGGGGCCGCGCCCCCCGGGAAAGTGGGAACGGTGCCTCAGTAGCAGTTACCGCATACGTCATAACAGGATGCAGGTTGTGAGTCGTACTGCTGGACGATCGGGTAGCAGCTCATCGTTATTTCGAAGCCCTTCACGACGGCCCATTTGCCCGAATCGATGTGAAGTCCCGTAGAGCCTGGAGAAGTGCCGTAGCACCGCTCCGGCGAGCCCTTGAACGTGATCGTCGACTCACAGTACCCCTTGCCTTCTCCAGCACAATGGAGCGAATCGCTGTCACCGGTCGAGACCGTCTTCGACGAGGCCGGGACCGCCTTCACCGAGTCCTTGGCATCGTAGACGTCGAACTGGACGCTGCTGCTCGAGGCGCAGTTCATCACGTGCACCTGGATGTCCCCGCGGGCCTCTCCGGCGCCGAGGCCGCCGACGACCAGGATCGAAGCGACCAGCACCCACAGACGCGAGCTCCTGACAGCTCCACCTTGCAGCTCCGAACACATATGTTCCTCCTTCTGACCCCTCGTGGGTCCGTCTCTCACCCCTCGTGGTCCGTCGCGATGGCAAGCGTCCATCGCGGCGGGTGCGACAGGCCGACGGGCTCACGCCGGCCTGGATGTCGACAGTGTTTCTGAGTGCCCGAGTCCTATCACAACTCGTAGCGGCGGTCCAGCACGATCCGCGGCTCCGCTCCCGCTCCCGCGCCTCACCCCCCGGCGAAGACGAGCAGCGGCGCCAGCGCGCGCCCTCCCTCGGTCACGGTTGGTTCCCGCCTCAGAACGCCGGGCCGGAGAGGTCGCCCGGGCCGCGCGGGTCGATCTCGTAGTGGGTCTCGAACTGGCTGCTGAAGCCGGTGATGCTCAGCAGCTGCCCCTTGGCCAGCTTGCTGACGTCGATCCCGGTCTGGGTGTTGATGAAGATCTGCACCTCGCCCGAACCGTCGTCGACGGCGAACTTGTGGCCGAAGGGAAGGTCGTCGGTGACGTCGGTGGTCAGCCGGCCGACGACGAGGACGAGCAGGCCCTCGGTCCGCTCGCCGATCGCGTGGGTGGTGACCCACTCCGGCTCCACCCGGGGGCCGATGCCCTGGAGGCTCACCGCGGCCGGCGAGGCAGGGGCGAGGACGAGCAGGCCGGAGCTGTCCTTGAGGGTACCGGTGACGGTCACCCGCACCCGCGGCACCACCCGTACCTCCTGCTGCAGGCTGATGAAGATGCCCGCGGTCGCGTCCTGGATCGCGAACCCCTTGTCGAAGAAGCTCGAATCGAAGACCCCGGAGGGCGTCGTGGCGATCCCGGACACTGTCACCACGGTACCCAGGGGCAGCAGGCGCGCCGCGGCGATCGAGACGACATGCGGCCGCGCCGCGTGGGCGGCGGAGGAGCCGCCGAGGGCCAGGAGGAGCAGCAGGGCAGACAGGCAGCGCGCGGTCCGGGGGTGACGCATCATGATCTCCCTGAGAACAGTTCGGGTCTATGGGTTTCCCCCGGCGGCGCCGGGGAGCCCAAGCGTAGAGCGCTCGCCTCGCAATGTCAACGCAGATGCTGTGCCCTCACCCCCGGCCATACGAAGATCCGGGCTACAATCTCGCCTGGCGTCTAGCGAACCATGCCCCTCATCCGCCCCTACCAAGAGACCGACTGGCCGTCCGTCTGGCCTATCCTGCACACCACGTTTCGGGCCGGCGACACCTACTCTTTCGATCCTGCAAGCACCGAAGCCGAGATCCACAAAGCCTGGATCGAGCTGCCGGCGGCGACGTTCGTGGCCTGCTCGCCGGAGGGCCGCATCCTCGGCACGTACTTCCTCAAGCCGAATCAACCGGGTCTCGGTTCCCACGTCTGCAACTGCGGCTATGTGGTGGCCGCCGAAGCGCAGGGGCAGGGCATCGCCTCCGCCCTGTGCGAGCATTCGCAGGCCGAGGCGATTGCAATGGGCTTTCGTGCCATGCAATTCAATTTCGTCGTCTCCACCAACGAGCGAGCGATTCGCCTCTGGCAGAGGCTCGGGTTCGCGATCGTCGGCAGACTGCCCGGCGCCTTTCGTCATCAGCAGCTCGGGTTCGTCGATGCGCTGGTCATGTTCAAGGAGCTGGTACCCTGATCGGGAGGTACCTCATCCCGAGCACCAGCGCCAGGGCTATGCCACCGAGGCGGTCGGCGGCCGGGTGCAGTTTGCCTTCGCGTCGGAGCGGGTCGCGCGCGTCATCGCGCACATCTTGACCTCGCTTGGGCCGTCCATTCGCGTGCTGGAGCGGGCGGGCTTTCGCTATGCCGGCCTGGGCGAGGATCCCCATGCGCCGCCCGGGGAGCAGGTGGTGCGGTACGAGCTTCCGCGGCCACCGGGATACAGGTGAGATAGAATAGTACAGGAGGCACAGAACATGACCGTATTGCTGGAGCAAGCCATGGCAGAAATCGAGAAACTGCCCGCCGACACGCAAGATGCCATTGCGGCCCGTTTGCTGGCTGAGGTAGCGGATGAACAAGCCTGGGCGGAACGCTTCGAAGCCACGACCGACACCCAGTGGGACCGCCTCGCCGAGTCGGCGCGGAATGAGATCGCGAATGGTGACTTTGTGCCACTTGACGAAGTGTTTCCGGCTCGCAAACTCCCGTGAAGTCAAGTGTCTCCAAAAATTTTCGGGACTTGCTGCGTCGATTGCCAGCTGATATCCAGGAGCAGGCTGTCCGCGCCTACGCCCTCTGGCGGATGGAGCCCTACCACAATAGCTTACAGTTCAAACGAGTCAGCCAGCGTCAACTTATCTACTCGGTGCGAGTGGGTCGCGGGCACCGTGCGTTAGGCTTGAGAGACGGCGAGCATGTGTACTGGTTCTGGATCGGTACACACGCCGAGTATGACCAGCTATTGAAGCGATTGTAGAGGGTGGAGAATGAGAGCCTACTCCAGGATCTCCTCGATCACGTCGAACACCCCCCCCGCCTCCTCATCCGTGATCACCAGCGGCGGCAGAATGTAAAGGATATTCCCCAGCGGCCGGAGCAGCACCCCGCGCGCCAGCGCCTCCGCCGCCAGCCGTGGCCCCTGGGCATCCAGATACCCCCCCTCCGCAGCCGGCCGCAGCTCGACGGCGGCCATGCCGCCGATGCCGCGCACCTGGGCGACCCGGGGATGCCGGCGCAGGCGGTCGAGCCGCTCGGCGAAAAGGGTTTCCAACTGCCGCACCCGCCCCAGCCGGTCCTCCTCCTCGAAGAGCGCCAGGCTCTCCAGAGCCACGGCGCAGGCCAGGGCGTTGCCGGTATAGGAGTGGCCGTGGAAGAGGGTCTTGGTGCGGTCCTCCGAGAGGAAGGCGCGGTAGATCTCGTCCGAGGCGAGGGTCGCCGCGAAGGGTAGATAGCCCGCGGTCAGGGCCTTCGACAGGCAGAGGAGGTCGGGCACGATGGGGCCGTGCTCGCAGGCGAAGAGCTTGCCGGTGCGGCCGAAACCGGTCAGCACCTCGTCGGCGATGAGCGGGATGCCGTGCCGCGCCGTCGCCTCCCGCACCTGGCGGAGGAAAGCGGCGGGCTGGACGAGCATCCCCCCCGCTCCCTGGAGCATGGGCTCCAGGATCACTGCCGCCACCCGCTTCCCCTCCCGCTCCAGGATTTCCGCCAGCGACGGCGAAGCGCTGCCGCGCGCCGCCGAGACCGGGGTCTGCGCCCGGCGGACGGTGCAGAAAAGCTGGGAGAATCGGTCGTGGAAAATCCCCACCCCCGAGGCCGCCATGGCCCCGAAGGTGTCGCCGTGGTAGGCGTCGTCGAAGGCGACGAAAAGGTTTCTTTCGGCCTCGCCGCGGTTCTTCCAGAGCTGCCAGGCCATCTTGAGCGCCACCTCGACCGCGGTCGAGCCGTCGTCCGAATAGAAGACCCGGGGGAGACCGCCGGGGACGCGCTTGGCGAGAGCGGCGGCGAGGCGCGCCCCGGGCTCGTGGGTGAAGCCGGCGAAGATCACCTGGGCCAGGCTCTCCGCCTGGCGGGCCAGGGCGCGGTTCAGGCGCGGATGGTTGTGGCCGTGGAGGTTCACCCACCAGGAGGAGATGGCGTCCAGGATCTTCCGGCCGTCCTCCAGATGGAGATAGACCCCCTGGGCGCGGGCCACCGGCAGGGGCGGCGGCGCCAGCTGCATCTGGGTGTAGGGGTGCCAGACATGACGCCGATCGAGCTCGGTCCAGGGGATCGTCACTCCAGGTTCCTCCATAGCCGCCCCTCAGGATCGAAGTTGCGGGCGGCGGCGGCGACGGTCGGGCGGTCGAGCGTGAGGGGCGGGACTTCGGCGAGGACCGTCACCCGACCCAACCGTTCGATCGCCCGCCGGTTCTCCGGGTTGGGCGGACCGTCGAGCACCGCCCCGGCGATCGGGATCTCCCGCGCCCGCAGGGCCTCCAGGGTGAGGAGGGTGTGGTTGATCGTCCCCAGGGTGCTCCGCGCGACGAGGAGGCAGGGGAGGCGGGCGGCGACGAGGAAATCGGCGAAGAGATATCCCGCGTCGGTGAGCGGCACGAGGAGCCCGCCCACCCCCTCGACGACCAACCCCCGGCCGACCGCTGCCGCCGCCCGATACCGCGCCAGGTCGGCGAGCAGCCGCGCCGGCTCGATCGTCGCTCCCACCCGCCGGGCCGCGAGGTGGGGCGAGAGCGGATCGGGGAAGAGGTAGGTCTCGGCCAGGACCTCGATCCCGGGGCCCAGGAGGCGGGCGACGGTCGCCGTGTCGCGGTCGGGATCGCCGGGATAGCCACCGGTCGCCACCGGCTTCCAGTAGGCGACCGGCTGGCGCTCGGCCCAGGCGGCGGTGACGATCGCCGAGATCACGGTCTTCCCCACCCCGGTGTCGGTGCCGACGACCGCGAGCGCGCTCATGCCGCCCCCTCCGTCTCCTCCACTCGTTCCCCCAGCACCGCGAGGAGCGCCGCGGCGAGAGCATCGATCTCCGCCTCGGTCCGATCGGCATGGACCGAGATGCGGAGCCGGGCCGTCCCCTCCGGCACCGTGGGCGGCCGGGCGGCGCGGACGTCGAAGCCGCGGTCGGCGAGGGCGCGGGCGACCTCGACCGCCCTTCGGTTCCCACCCAGGATCACCGGTACGATGGGACCCCGGGAATCCGGAACGTCGAGATCGGTGACCTGGCGCAACCGGGAGCGCAGCCGCTCGGCGAGAGCCAGAGCGCGGTGCCGGCGCTCCGGCTCGGCCGCGAGGCGGTCGAGGGCGGCCTCCACGGCGTAGAGGAGGAGCGGGGGCGGGGCGGTGG
The DNA here is from genome assembly GCA_035644215.1 of Thermoanaerobaculia bacterium. GTDB lineage: Bacteria > Acidobacteriota > Thermoanaerobaculia > Multivoradales > UBA5704 > DASQPA01. Next base: position 9,222 of record DASQPA010000323.1, on the reverse strand, counting down.
TGAAGAGGAAGGCACGGCAGCGGTTCACCAGGTAGTCGATCAGCACCCGCGGCCCGGCCACGAAGGCGCCGGCCACCCCGAGGGCCTTCCCCAGGGTGGAGACGATCGCCAAGGCCCGGCGCTCGACCGCGAAGCTCTCGGCGAGCCCCGAGCCGCGCGCCTCGCCGTAGAGGCCGGTGGCGTGGGCGTCGTCGACGATCAGGCTGGCACCGTGGCGCTCGGCGAGGTCGGCATAGCGGTCGAGGGGAGCGATGTCCCCATCCATGCTGAACAGCGACTCGGTGACCAGGAAGGTCCGCCCCGCTGAGTTGGGGGTGGCCAGCTCGCGCTCGATCGCCGCCAGGTCGAGATGGGGGACGACCCGCCGGACACAGCCGGAGAGGCGCAGGCCGTCGATCAGGCTGGCATGGTTGGCGGCATCGGAGATCGCCCGGTCGCCGGGGCCCAGGAGGGTCGAGAGGAGGCCGACGTTCGCCTGGTAGCCGCTGGGGAAGAGGAGGGCCGCCTCGGTCCCCTTGAAGCGGGCGAGCCGCGCCTCCAGGGCGAGGTGGGAGGGATGAGTGCCGGCGAGGAGGCGCGAGGCCGGAGCGCCGAGCGGCTCGCCTTCGGGCAGGGCGGCGAGCCGGGCGAGGAGGTTCTGCCGGAACGCCGGATCGTGCGCCAGGCCCAGGTAGTCGTTCGAGGCGAAATCGAGGCCGGCGGGGACGCGAAGCTCACGGTCGAGCCCCGCCGCCGCGAGCTCGGCCAGGCGCTCGCGGAGCTCGTCCGCGAGCGGCTTCATGAGGCGAGCGGCTGGAGCCCGAGCCTCGCGAGGAGCGCCCGGTCGTGGTCCTCGCCCGGATTGGGGGTGGTCAAGAGCCGCTCGCCGGTGAAGATCGAGTTGGCGCCGGCCAGGAGGCAGAGGGCCTGGGTCTCGGCCGACATGGCGGTGCGGCCGGCGGAGAGGCGGACCCGGGACCGGGGCAGCACGATGCGCGCGGTGGCGATCATCCGCACCAGGTCGAGCGGATCGACCGCCGGCAGGTCGGCGCGGGCGGCGAGCGGGGTGCCGGCGACGCGGACCAGGGCGTTGACCGGGACGCTCTCCGGATGGGGGTCCATGCGGGAGAGGACGCCCAGCAGCGCGATACGGTCGGCGAGCGCCTCCCCCATGCCGAGGATGCCGCCGCAGCAGACCGCGATCCCGGCCGCCCGCACCCGCTCCAGGGTCTGGAGGCGATCGTCGTAGGTGCGGGTGGTGATGACCCGGTCGTAGTAGGCGGGGCCGGTGTCCAGGTTGTGGTTGTAGGCGGAGAGGCCGGCCTCGGCCAGCCGCCCGGCCTGCTCGCGGCTGAGCATCCCCAGGGTGCAGCAGGCCTCCATCCCCAGGGCGCGCACGCCGCGCACCATCTCCAGCACCTGCTCAAACTCGCGGCCGTCCTTCACCTGGCGCCAGGCGGCGCCCATGCAGAAGCGGGTCGAGCCGTTCTCCCGCGCCTCCCGGGCCGCCGCCAGCACCTCCGCCACCGGAAGGAGAGGCGAGGCGTCGACCGGAGTTTCATAATGGGCGCTCTGCGGGCAGTAGGTGCAGTCCTCGGGGCAGCCGCCAGTCTTGATCGAGAGCAGGGTGCAGAGCTGGACCCGGCCGGGGTCGTGGTACCGGCGGTGGGTCTGCTGCGCGGCGAAGAGCAGGTCCGGGAAGGGCTGCTCGTAGACCGCGCCGATCTCCTCGTCCGTCCAGTCGTGGCGGACGGCACCCGGGAGGGGACCTCCCTCGTTTGCTGCCTGCACCGGAATCCTCCTCGCGCCAGAAGGCCTTGCCAAGTCGCCCGCAGGATAGAGGAAGGCGCAGAAGTGCGCAACCGTGGAGGCACCCGAGGCGTCCTTCCCGACGAGCCGTCACCTTTTTCATCCTGCAAAGATGGAACAAGAACCAAAAACTCCGGAATTCTCTTTGTCTTGTAACCAATAGTTTTCGCTTGACGCCCTCGGTTACGAAAGCGTAATCTCGCTTGTCAAAATGGTCCCGCCGTCTGTCCTTTCGATCCTTGACCCGCCTTTCTTGATCCCAGGCAAACTGGGAGGAGGATGCAGATGATCCGGAGAGCGCTCATGCTGGCCGCCGTAGTGTTCGGGGTGGCCTTCGCCGCCTCGGCGCAGACCCCGAACAACTTCAACCAGGTGACCTGGAACCAGTGGGGAGAGAACCCGCAGCACACCGGCGAGGTCTCCGTCGCCGGACAGGCCGCCCATCGCATGCTGCAGGACGTCGTCTACGATCCCTTCGTCGCGCAGGAGCAGGCCGACCCCCTGTCCACGCCCGATCTCCTGGTCCACTACCAGGCGCCGCTGATCGACGGCGACAACGTCTACATGGAGTTCAAGTCCGGCACCTTCACCACCCATGACCACTGGGAGACCCAGATCTGGAACGAGAAGCGCCTGCACTGGGAAAACGGCTCTCTGGTCACCAAGTGGAGCTTCCAGAGCGACTGGAAGCCGGCCCCCTTCAGCCTCCTGGCCAACGGTCCGTACTGGCAGCCGGTCTTCCACGCCGTGTTCGCCGGCAGCAACGTTTACGTGCCCGGGGCCGGCGGCTCGATCTACAAGCTCGACAAGCTCTCCGGCGCCCTGATCGCCCACATCGCCCCTCTGGGCAACGATGCGGACACCTTCCTCGGCGGACCGCCCGCGGTGGACGCCGCCGGCAACGTCTACTATCACGCCTCGAAGTTCGTCCACGGCAACGCCTGGGCCTCCGACGTGGTCAACTCCTGGCTGGTCAAGGTCTCCCCGAACGGCACGACCCACTTCGTCAACTACGCCTCCCTGAACCCCGGGGCCCCGGCCGGCAACGCCAAGTGCTCCTACATCTTCAACGACAACCAGCTCCCCTGGCCGCCCTCCCCGGACGCGGTGCCGCCCACGGCCACCTGCGGCACCCAGCGGCCGGGCCTGAACTCCGGCATCGGCATCGCGCCCGACGGCACGGTCTACACGGTGACCACCGCCCACTTCATCGATCGCACCTCCTACCTGCTCGCCGTCAACCCCAACCTCACCACGAAGTGGGTCGCCTCGATGCGCGATCGGTTCAACGACGGCTGCAATGTCATCGAGCCGCCCAACGGCACCCCGGGCGGCTGCCGGGTGGGGTCCCACACCGGCGTCGATCCGTCGCAGAACCGGCCCGGCGCCGGACGGGTCATCGACGACTCCTCCGCGACCCCGACCGTGGCCCCGGACGGCGCCATCCTCTATGGCGCCTACACGCGCTACAACTACTTCCAGGGACACCTGATGAAGTTCAGCTCCACCGGGCAGTACCTGGGTGGCTGGCCCTTCGGCTGGGACATGACGCCGAACATCTACACGCATAACAACACCTACTCCATCGTCTTCAAGGAGAACCACTACGGCGACAGCGGCTCCTACTGTGACGACGAGAATTTCTGCCCGTCGGACCGCTCCACCAACCCGGCCTACCCCGAGGCCTACTTCATCACCCAGCTGTCGAAAAACCTGAATCTGCAGTGGCAGTACCAGAACACCAACGACTTGAGCTGCACCCGCAACCCGGACGGCACGGTCTCCTGCGTCTCCGACCATCCGAACGGTTTCGAGTGGTGCGTCAACGGCGCGGTGGTGGACAAGAACGGCGTTGTCTACGTCAACAGCGAGGACGGCGGCCTCTACGCCATCAACCAGGGCGGCGGCCTCCGGGACCACCTCTTCCTGAACCTCGCCATCGGCGCCGCCTACACCCCGCTCTCGATGGACGGCAACGGCAAGATCTACACGCAGAACGACGGCCACCTGTTCGTCGTCGGCAACTAGCTTCGCGCCACCCACGGGCCGCCGCGCCGCGGCGGCCCGTTTTTCGGCCTCCATCTTACGCCCTGATTCCGCTATACTCCAGGATGTGGGACCGCCGTCGAAACCTTCCTCCTTCCCCTCCTCTCCCGGGGCGCGCAAGGAAAAGCTGAAGCGGCGGACCTACGCGCCCCGGAAGGGCTCCTCCCCTCCGTCCTATGTCGAGCTCCACGCCGCCTCCGCCTTCTCCTTCCTGAACGGCGCCTCCCTCCCCGAGGACCTGGTCCAGCAGGCGGCGGCCCTCGAGCTGCCGGCGGTGGCCCTGGTCGACGTCAATGGCGTCTACGGAGCACCGCGCTTCTACCAGGCGGCGAAGCAGGCCGGGATCAAGGCCCTGGTGGGCGCGGAGCTGGTGCTGCCGGCCCCGCAGGACGAACCGACCGACCGCCTCACCCTCCTCGTCGCCAGCCGCGCCGGCTACCGGAACCTCTGCCGACTGGCCACCGCGGCGGCAGCAGGCAGGCCCAAGGGGGAGGCGCGGACCGACTGGCAGACCCTCGCGGCGCACGCCGAGGGGCTCTGCTGCCTGACCGGCGGCGACGAGGGGCCGCTCGCCCGCCTGCTGACCGCCGAAGGCCCCGAGGCCGCCCGCCTTTTCGTGGAAAAGCTCCGCGCCACCTTCGACGGCCGGGTCCACGTCGAAATCCAGCGCCACCACCTGCGCGACGAGGAGCATCGGAACCGCGCCCTCGTCGACCTCGCCCGGCGCCTGCGCCTCCCCCTCCTCGCGACCAACGGCGTGCGCTACGCCAAGAGCGAGGACAAGCCGCTCCACGACGTCCTCACCTGCATCCGCCACCACACCCATCTGGACGCCGCAGGCAGCCATCTCGCCGCCCACCGCGAACGGCACCTGAAAAACGCCGCGCAGATGGCGAAGCTCTTCGCCGACCTCCCCCAGGCCCTCGCCGCCTCGGTCGAGCTCGCCTCCCGGCTCGATTTCACCCTCGCCGATTTGGGCTACCGCTTCCCCGAGTACCCCCTCCCCTCCGGCGAGACCGCCAGCTCCTACCTGCGCCACATCGCCTGGAACGGCGCCCGCGCCCGCTTCCGGCCGTTCACCGCCAAGGCCCAGGCGCAGGTCCAGAAAGAGCTCGACCTGATCGAGAAGCTCGACTTGGCCGGCTACTTCTTGATCGTCTGGGACATCATCCAGTTCTGCCACCGCGAGAACATCCTGGCCCAGGGGCGGGGGTCGGCCGCCAACAGCGCCGTCTGCTACGCCCTCTCGATCACCGCCGTCGACCCGGTCAAGATGGACCTCCTCTTCGAGCGCTTCCTCTCCGAGGAGCGCGGCGAGTGGCCGGACATCGATTTGGACCTCCCCTCGGGCGACCAGCGCGAGCGGGTGATCCAGCACGTCTACCGGAGCTACGGCCCGAGCGGCGCCGCGATGACCGCCAACGTCATCACCTACCGCGACCGCTCGGCCACCCGCGAGGTGGCGAAGGTCTTCGGCTACTCCCCCGAGCAGGTCGACCGCCTGGCCAAGCAGCTCGGCAGCTGGACCTACGACCTGGCCCGCGGTGATCACCGGGAGCCCAAATCCTTCGCCGCCGAGCTGAAAACCGCCGGTTTTGACCCTGAGGAGCCGCGGATGCGCCACTTCTCGGCCCTCTGGGAGCGCATCCACAACCTCCCCCGCCATTTGGGGCAGCACTCGGGGGGAATGGTGATCGCCGCCGGCCGGCTCGACGAGGTGGTCCCCCTGGAGCCTGCCTCCATGCCCGGCCGGGTGGTCGTCCAGTGGGACAAGGACGACTGCGCCGATCTGGGGATCATCAAGGTCGACCTCCTGGGGCTCGGGATGTTGAACGCCCTGGAGGAGATGGTGCCGCTCATCCGCGTAAAGGAGGGGGTGCACGTCGACCTCGCCCACCTGCCGCCCGACGATCCGGCGGTCTACAAGATGCTCCAGGAGGCGGACACGGTGGGAGTCTTCCAGGTCGAGAGCCGCGCCCAGATGGCGACCCTCCCCAGGAACCACCCCAAGCACTTCTACGACCTGGTGATCCAGGTGGCGATCATCCGGCCGGGTCCCATCGCCGGCAACCTGGCGAACCCCTACTTCGAGCGCCGGGCCGGCCGCCGGCCGGTCGTCTACCCCCACCCGAGCCTGGAGCCGGTGCTGAAGCGCACCCTGGGAGTCCCCCTCTTCCAGGAGCAACTGCTGCGCATCTCGATGGTGGCGGCGGGCTTCACCGGCGGGCAGGCCGAGGAGCTGCGCCGGGCGATGGGCAACAAGCGCTCGATGGAGCGGATGAAGGCGATCGAGGCGCGCCTCAAGGCCGGCATGACCGAACGGGGGATCGCGGAAAAGGCCCAGGAGGAGATCCTCCTCGCCATCACCTCCTTCGCCCTCTACGGCTTCCCCGAATCGCACGCCGCGAGCTTCGCCCTCATCTCCTACGCCAGCACCTACTTGAAGGCCCACCACCCCACGGCCTTCTTCCAGGGGCTCTTGAACGCCTGGCCCATGGGCTTCTACCACCCGGCGACCCTGATCAAGGACGCCCAGCGCCACGGGGTCGACATCCGCCCGGTGGACGTCGACGCCTCGGGCTGGCGCTGCCGCTGGGAGGAGCGCGATGATCCTCCGGGGGCCGAAGTGGCGGCCGGAAAACCGAAGGGGGCGCTCCGCCTGGGGATGCGCTTCGTACGGAGCCTGCGCCAGACGTCCGGGCTCGCCATCGAGGCCGAGCGCGCCAAAGGGCCGTTCACCAGCCCCGAGGACCTGGTGCGGCGCTGCTCGCTCAAAAGCGCCGAGCTCGAAACCCTGGCCAACGTGGGAGCGCTCGGGAGCTTCGGCCTCACCCGCCGCGCCGCCCTCTGGCAGGTGGCCCGGCTCGCGAGACCCGCCGGTCCGCTCCTCGACGAGCTCGCCGACCCGGCCCCCTCCCCTCTCCCCGAGATGACCGCGGTCGAGGAGACCCTGGCCGACTACGGCGGCGTCCAGATGACTCTCGGCCCCCACCCGCTCGCCTACATGCGGGAGGCCCTGAAGAAAAACGGCGTGGTGACCGCCGCCGACCTCGTCCGCTACGCCAACGGCGACCGGGTCCGCACCGCCGGCTCGGTCATCGTCCGCCAGCGCCCCGGCACCGCCAAGGGGCTCCTCTTCCTCACCCTGGAGGACGAAACCGGGATGTCCCAGGCGATCGTCTCCCCCGATCTCCTGAAAGAGTACCGGAAGCTCATCGTCCACTCCCCCGGCCTGGCGGTCGAAGGGGTGCTCCAGAAGCGGGACGGGTCGATCTCGGTCAAGGCGGAACGGTTCTGGGCGTTGCAGGATCTGGCCCGGGTGCCGAGCCATGATTTCCGGTAGCGGGTTCACGTTCTGGTGAGAAATCCTGGCAGCGATCCCTCCGTTCTACGACGGAAAGTTACCGCCCGCGGGTACGGTCTTTGTGCCCGTGTCTAGCAGTATCTTAAGCGAAGCACTCGACTTGCTCTTGATTATGGTCGCAAGGCTCTTCAGGGAAGAGGCATTATTGTTATTACCATCAACCGAGAATGAAATTTCTTCGAAGGAGTGACTCTTGACGACTGTATATGTATCAGCGATCAGTGCAACTGTCGAAGCACCGAACCTCAGGCTGGCTTTATCAAAAACAACGCCGTCGGAATCCCCAGAATTGAGGAGGCCTATCCTAAATATTACTTCTCCTGTTCGAGGAGTGTTGGCTTGCGTTTCTGCGATCCGTTGAATCTCTCTTGACAGTGCAGATAGATTCTCAGTCTGAGCCTTTATTATCCGCAGCGGACCCCGCAAGGTGGCCAAAGCTGCGCTCTTGTCACGATGCGCAAGCAAAGAAAGCGTACCAATGTCGAGAAGGCCGGAGGGCTCGAGATCTAAATCTTTTCCAGGCGACCATTGCTCGATCGCCGTGACATCATGTGATATCGAACTGTACTCTCCGGATGCAGCGACCTGAATGGAGTTGACTGCCGCCTGCACTCGCGGAAGACAGCTGTCGACCCATGCCTTCTGATCGTCTAGCCACTCCGTGCACGTTTGCTCTGGATTATTAATATTTGGTGCAAGTTGCAGCGCTTGCCTTAGTTGGCCTTCTAATCGTTTGTCGGCTTCGATCTTTCTGAATACGCCATCGTCAAATTTGCTGTCTTCTGAATAGGCAGTAGTTCTGACATACTGTGGGACGAGTTTGGGAGCTTGAAGGTAGTGGCTGAGAAAGAACCCCAAAGCCACCGAGACAGGTGTCAACGCGATCGATATGAGAGTTGCGATGAATGCCTTGCGCCCTATCGTTACGGCAGATTCGTCGGACATAATTATTCACCCTCCATGGCTCACCCTTATAGCAAAGTGATATACCAGCGTCAAATAGGCATAGTGCGCCATGTGTATAACATCGACGCCGCTCGGACGTTCGCGGCCTGCGTCAGGCGACGAGGCTCGCTATCGAGGCCAAGCTGGCAAGGGAGCATTTCGCGAGCGCCGAGGACCTGGGTGCGGCGCTGCTCGCTGCGAGCCGCCGAACTGGAGACCATGGCCGACTACACTGGCGTCCAGCTAGTAGCCATGGCCCCCATCCGCTCGCCTACATGCGGGAGGCCCTGAAGAAAAACGGCGTGGTGACCGCCGCCGACCTCTCCCGCTACGCCAACGGCGACCGGGTCCGCACCGCCGGCTCGGTGATCGTCCGCCAGCGCCCCGGCACCGCCAAGGGACTCCTCTTCCTCACCCTGGAGGCCGAGACCGGCATGTCCCAGGCAATCGTCTCCCCCGATCTGACGGCCGAGGGGGTGCTCCAGAAAGGGACGGCACGATCTCGAACGGTTCTGGGCGCTCCAGGACCTGACCCGGGTGCCGAGCCATGATTTCCGGTGAGAGGGGTGGGGCCTGCTAGGATGGCGGCGATGAACGGACGGCGCGATGCGCGGAATCCCTGTCGACGCGCTCAAGGTTTCCGAGGTCATCGCACGAGGCTGGGAACTGTGAGCCAGGGGCCGCCCTGAAGGGGCGCGGGTCGGTAGCCTGGGGTGCAAACCCCAGGAACGTGACAAAATCAAAATCTCCAGCCCCGAAGGGGCGACGGTAATCCCAGTCCGTACCGCCGCCCCTTCGGGGCTTATTTTCTTGTGGTCATACCAACCTGGGGCTCTCGCCCATATGGTTACACACAACTTGTAGTGGACAAAGAGCCCTGAATCTGGTTACTTAGTCCGCAGAGGCGACACCTTAACCTCTAAGGAGGAGAGATGGGTTCGCAGTCTGTGGAAGGAGACCCAGAGGCTGAAGACTGGACGGCCGTCGAGACGCGGTCGGCCGATCTGGGGGACGAGAGACTCAACCGGCGTTTGGAGTTGATGCTCAGGCGGCTGGCTGATCAGCCGGAAAAGAGTATC
>DASQPA010000322.1:0-16144 GCA_035644215.1 Thermoanaerobaculia bacterium | reverse complement strand
GACGCGCCCCCCGGCAGCTACACGCTCGCCGTGGACGGCGTGACGGTCGACACCGCCGCCGTCCAGGGCTCCCGCTGCACCGCGGACCCGGTCCTCTGCGTGGCGAACGAGCGGTTCCACGTCCAGGTGCACTGGCAGCTGGCGACGGGAGAGAGCGGCGACGGCCACCCGGTCGGGCTCTCGGGCGACACCGGCTATTTCTGGTTCTTCAACCCGGGGAACGTCGAGCTGGTGGTCAAAGTGCTCGACGGCCGGGCGCTCAACCACCATTTCTGGGTGTTCTACGGCGCTCTTTCGAACGTGAAATACACGCTGACCGTGACCGACACGGTGACCGGCGCGGTCAAGACGTATAGCAACCCCCAGAACCGCCTGGCGAGCGTCGCCGACACCGCGGCCTTCCTGGGCACGGGGGATTCTCCCGCCGCGCCGCCGGTGGTCGCCCCACCGCTGCCGCCGGGCGGCGGCTGCGCCTTCGGGTCGGGAGAGCTCTGCCTGGGCAACCGATTCCGGGTCGGCGTCACCTGGCGGACGAGCACCGGCACGGGCAGCGGAACCGCCCGGCCGCTGACCGGCGACACCGGCTATTTCTGGTTCTTCAGCCCGGCGAACGTCGAGCTGGTGGTGAAGATCCTCGACGGCACCTCGCTCAACGATCACTTCTGGGTCTTCTACGGCGCTCTGTCGAACGTCGAGTACACCCTGACGATCACCGACACCCAGACCGGCCGGACGAAAACCTACGTCAACCGCCAGGGCACGATGGCGAGCGTCGCGGACACCTCGGCTTTGCCGGGACCCTGAACCGCCGAGAGACGATCGCGGGCGCGGGGCCGCCTATTCGATGGCCGGAAGAGTGTCGTCGACGAGCAGGAGCCGACCGTGGCCGGGGTCGCAGACCCAGGCCTGGTGGTGGTCATCCGCGACCACGCAATGGGCCGCATGGGCGGTTTTGACGGTCGAGAGTAGAGTCAGCTTGCCGGCTTTCGAGACGCCGAGGATCGCCATCGTCTCGCTTTTGCCTCCGGGCAGGTAGAGGTGGCCGAGACGAGGGTTGTAGTCGATGATGTCGACTCCCGAGCCGGCGCTCAAGGTGTCGCGCACGGCGCCATCGTGGAGCAAGTCGAGGACGACCGCCTTGCCCTCGGCGCAGCCGGCGAAGAGGAGGCCGCGCCGGGCGTCAAGGGCGATGCCGCGCGAATCGGTGCAGCGGTTCGGCCAGCGGGCGGCGATGGCGCGGGTCTTCAAGTCGATCGCCAACGTCTTGTCCTTCCAGAGGTTGGTGTAGGCGCGGCCGCGCTGGGTGTCGACGACGAGCGACTCCGGCCCGCCGGCGACGGCCACGAACTCCTTGTGCGCGGGCACCGGCGGCCCGGAGGTGGGGAGGGTGAAGATCTCGATCCGGTCCTTGTCGGGCTGGGTCACCCAGATCTCGCCGGTCGACGCGACCCAGCGCACGTAGTCGGGGCTGCCGGCGAGGTCGGCTTTGGCGACGACGCCCCGGGTGGCAGGGTCGAGCACGACGAGCTTGAGTGCCGTGCGGTCGGTGGCGAAGATCAGCCCACGGCCGAAATCGGCCGAGGTCGTTCCTTCACCGTGACCCTGGACGAAGCTTCCCTGGGAGCTGAAACCGGCGAGGGGTGCAATCTGCCGGGTGACGGGATCGATGAGGTCGAGATTGCCGGTGCGCCCGGCGGGAATGAGGAGCTTGCCGAGGGTGGGCGCGAAGGACAAATCGTCGAAGCCGATGCCGCCTTCGCCGCCTGGCAAAGGGATGGGAGCCGCCTTGGACGGCTCGCCGGCCCGACCGGAGGCGGTGGGAAGGGCGAGGAGGGCGACGAGGATGCCGGCGAGCCGGACGGCGGGCGAGGGGTTGAGGCGTCGGAGCATGTCTTGGGACCTCCCTGTCCAATGGCGAGATTAGCAGTTGACAGGTGAGCATGGCAACTGCTAGAAGAGCGTGAGGACAGCGCCTCCTTGCCGGCATCCGGAGGGCGGGAAGGGACCGCGATGAAGTGGGTGACCCGTACGCACGTGCACGTCAACCGGACGGCGACCGCCTGGCTGATCCGGCGTTTTCTCGATCCCGGGGCGGAGATCCGTTTCGTCGCACCAGAGGAGGTCGCGGTCGTCCAGAGCCGCGACGACGCTCTCGGCTTCGACGCCCCTGGCGCCCGCTATCCCCACTGCGACGAGCAGGGCCGCTGCTCCTTCGAGCAGCTGATCGACGAGCGACTCAAAGGCGATGCGGCGCTCCAGGAGCTGGCCCGGATCGTTCACGGCGCCGACTTCCCCGCCGAGATCAAGACGACGCCTGAGTCCGCGGGGCTATGGGCGATCAGCCAGGGATTTACCGACGTCGCCTCGGACGACGACGAGATCGTCGAGCGCGCCGCCTTTCTCTACGACTCGCTCTATGCTCACCTGCGCCGGCACGTCGAGGAAGAGGGCGGGCACTAGAAGCATGGCGAGGTGGTGCGTGCTGATCCACCAGCTGCCGCCGAAGCCGCTCTATCTGCGGGCGCGGGTCCGGCAGCGCCTGGCGCGGGTGGGAGCGGTGGCGCTCAAGAACTCGGTCTACATTCTGCCGCTCAGGGAGAGCAGCGTTCGGGAGCTCGAGAACATCGCCGAAGAGGCGCGGGCAGGAGGCGGCGAGGCATTCCTCTGCGCCGCCGAGTTCATCGGCCGGCCGACGGACGAGGAGATCGAGGAGCGCTTCCGGCGCGAGCGCGCCGCCGAGTACGAGGAGATCTCGGCCCAGGCTCGGGAGCTGCTGCGCCAGGCGCACCACGGCAGCGCCGGTCGGCCTGCCGAGGGAGATCTCGTGGCGCGCGCGGTCCGCCTCGAAAAGCACCTCGGCGAAGTGATCGCGCTCGACGTCTTCGCCGCCCCCGAGCGGACCGCCGCCGAGGGTTTGCTGCGGCAGCTCACCACCCGGCTGCAGGGGGGAGCGGCGCCAGCCGCCGGCGCGGTGGACCGCCAGCGCATCGCCGAGCTCGCGGGCCGGACCTGGGTGACCCGCAGGGGAATCCACGTCGACCGTATCGCCTCGGCCTGGCTGATCCGCCGCTTCGTCGACCCCGCGGCGCGCTTTCGCTTCGCCGACTCGCAGAGCCCCGAGGCGGCTCCCGGCGAGCTGCGTTTCGACACCCTGGGCGGCGAGCTCACCCACGAGGGCGACCGCTGCACCTTCGAGACCCTGGTCGTGCGGCTCGGCCTGGGCGATCCGGCGGTCTCCGAGATCGCCGAGATCGTCCACGACATCGATCTGAAGGACGGCAAGTTCGGCCGCGCCGAAGCGCCCGGCATCCTGCAACTCGTCAACGGCCTGGCGCTGGCCCACGCCGCCGACTGGGACCGCCTCGACCGTGGCTTCGCCCTGTTCGACGACCTCTACGAGTCCTTCCGCGCCCGCCCGCCGCAAGCCGTACGAGGCGCCAAGGCACGAAGCGCAAGCCCCGCAAAGGAGAAGTGAATGAGACTGCAGACGATCGCACTGGCGTTCGCCATGGCTCTGGCCACCCCGCTGTCCTCTTCCGCCCAGCCGGCCGATCCCCTGTGGGCCAAGGTCGACGCCGCCCTGGGCGCCACCGGCAAGGACCTGCCCGGCGGCGTCCACCGCTTCGGCTGGCCGCGCCGGGACCTCCACGTGCAGGTCGGCGAGGTGGCCGTGGAGCCGGCCCTCGCCCTGGGCTCGTGGGGGGCCTTCGTCAAAGCAGGGGAAACCGGCATGGCGATGGCGATGGGCGACCTGGTGCTCCTCGAAGCGGAGCTCACCCCGGTCGTCACCGAGCTCCAGGCCGGCGGCATCGAGATCGCGGCCATCCACAACCACCTGATCGGCGAGTCGCCCCACGTCGTCTACGTCCACTTTTCCGGCCATGGCGAGGCCGCGGCGCTCGCCGCCGGCCTGAAGAAGGCCCTGGCGCGCACCGCGACCCCGCTGACGCCGGCCCCTCCGGCGGCCGCGTCGCCGGGAGCGGCCGAAGAGCCGGCCTTCGCCACCGTGCAGCAGGTGCTCGGGCGCAAGGGGACGCTCGCCGGCACCGTGCTCCAGCTCGGCGTGCCGCGCGCCGAGCGGATCGAGGAGCACGGTCTGGAAATCCCGGCCTCGATGGGGATGGGCACCGCGCTCAACTTCCAGCGTGTCGGCGGGGCGCAGGTGGCGACGACCGGCGATTTCGTGTTGCTCGCGAGCGAGGTCAACCCGGTGATCCGCGAGCTGCGCGCCCAGGGGATCGAGGTGACCGCCCTGCACTCCCACATGCTCGCCGAGACGCCGCGTCTCTTCTTCCTGCACTTCTGGGGCGTGGGCAGCCCGGAGAAGATCGCCGGTGCCTTGAAGGCGGCGCTGGCGAAGGTCAACGTCAAGCCCTGAGAGGATGAGAGCTACGGATAGATCCACGTGTACTAAGACCAGCTGGTCAACACCCGCCGCATGTAGCTCCGGGTCTCGATGAGTCCGATCCGCTCGCGAATGCAGACAAGAGATCAGACTATTATGGCATCAATGCCGCTCTTGCGAAACCTGGACCTTTCCGACGTGTTTTCCCCGCCTGATGGAACTCGCTGCGGAACGTTGCTCGTGCTTGGTGCTGGCGCGAGCGTGCCGAGTGCACCTGTCGCCCTGAAGCTGAAGGCCGGTATTCTTGATGGCTGTTCGAAATTCTTGGGCGGCGAGTCTGTCTCCTGTCCCACGGATGACCGGCTTACGCTGGAGGTTCTGTGCTCGCTCCTACGATTCAGGCTGGGCCCACAGCTCGATCTCGTAGGTTTGCTGAGTTCTCTCCTAAAGAACGATGTCATCCCGGAATCAGCATGCATCCAAGCCGAACTCATGAAGCGGCGCCTGGCCACGTATGTTTTCACCGCGAATTTCGATGACTTCCTGTATCGCGCCTGCAAGGAGGCGGACACGCCCTTTCGTCTCGTCACCCGAATGCAACTGGAGGCCGGGCTCCTCCCAGAATCGGGCGATGGACTCCTCCCAGAACCAGGCGATATCTTCGCTTTCCACGGCACTCTCTACAAGCCTACAGTCAACAACAACATGCTCGCTTACTCGCTTCCCACGTCGGTCGACGCGCGAGGGCTTGCCACCCCATTCTCGACGAGAATCGAAGCTTACATCAAAGCTGTGCTCGCTAAGGTCGAGACGCTCGTATTCTGGGGCTACTCGGGAAGTGACCACTATGACCTGAGCCCGATCTTCGATAAATTGCTGCCTACTGCAAATACCGTCCACGGCGTCTATTGGTTGTCCTTCAACGGCGCGATGGAAGACTTCAGTAACCCGGTCGCACAGCGTGAATCCGAACCCTCCAAACGCGCCGTCTTCGTGGATTGCGAAAGAGATGTCGTCCGCCCGATCGATGATTACCGATCCAAGTGCTATCCAGAGAGAGAGAACGAACCACGGCCCGCAACACCTTCCGAGTCACCGGATTCGGTTAACCTCACGCTGGGCTTCCTGAAAGCTAACCTGGAGTCTTCGGATGCGATCCGGGAAGCTATAAGGGAGTTCTTGGTCGACGTTTGTCAGGCGCGGATATGGCTCGTATGGCTTATCGTCGAACACTTCCACCTCGACAGCCTCGGCCTCACGTCCGCTGCACTACGCAACTTCGGTGCATACGGTTCCGGTCTCTTTTTCGGGCTCGATGTCGGGAGCCTGAGTAAGGCGATTGAAGCTTACTGGATGTTGAACAATATGGGCGCAGAAGGGAGAAAGGAGAAATTTGCAAAGCTCTCCTTCGGTCAGCCTTCGTCTGATACACCCGTCTATGACATCACATTGTTCACGGAAGTAAACGGCGGTTTGACGAGCGTTCTTGAGCAAGCGGCTAACCCAACCTTCGACGCCGGTTGCGAGCTGCGAAAGATCGACGCAGCGCTGTTGGATATGTGCTCTGCGATCGCCGAGGATTATCGCGGCTTAATCCTGCTCCGGGAATACGAGGACGGCCTCGACTGGGACAGTTCACTATCGCCAAGGCTGAAAAAAGCGCGCCAGCGGGCCAAGTGGCACTTTGACCGATCGATGGGATTCTCGCGCGAAGCCGGGAGTCGCCTGTCCGGCGGACAGGAGGACGGCGTGTCTGGCCTGCTTGACCTTGTATCACCCGATGTATGGTCCGACATCGCGCTCTTCAACAAAGCCAGAGCTACAGTTTCTGATGCCAAGGCGATTCATGACATGGAGGAGGTCGTCGCCCGTCAGGATCAACTGATCAATCGCGTCGGCAGCTATCTCCGGGCTGCTAACTTGTTGCAGGTCTGCCAACGCGCATCAGTGCTCGTCAAACGCATTTACGGCGTGAAGGGGAACGCCGACGCTCCCCCTAGTTGTAGACATTTACAATCGCGGCTTCAAAAATTGGCGGAGGAGGCACTGGAGATCGCTCAAAAGCGGTCAACGGAGTATGAAGACCTTACCGGACGTTTCGAAGGTAGATTGCTCGCCGTATGCGACGCGATGGTCGTCGATGCACTTGCTCGTGGAGAAAAGGACCGAGCAGAGGAGATCCTCTCCGGCTTTCGGAGTAAAGAGGCGAATCGCTCGGAGGACGCGGGAAAGGTGACGGGATGGATCGCCAACATGGAAAAGCGGATTCAAGCCTACATGGCGGATGTTTCGGAGTGCTGACGGCGCTGCAGCGGTTCACCGAGGGGGGGCAGCAGCGAACCTACGGATAGATCCGCGTGTACTGCGACCAGCTGGTCAACACCCGCCGCACGTAGCTCCGGGTTTCGATGAACCCGATCTTGGTGAAGAACTCCTCCGGCTCCTGGCTGTAGCAGTAGGTGCGCCAGAGCTTGACCTGGTGCCGATAGGTGCCAGGGGAAGGTGGGGCCAGTCTCAGCCGCTCGGCGTGACGACGATAGGTGCTAGATGCGAAGGTGAGCTCGCTAAACGGCTGGCGCCAAGCCAGAGCCCAGGAGGACGACGGCTGCGCCATGGTAGGATTCCGGATGTGGAGGACCGCCGCGCTGCCCTCAGTGGGGATCCTCTCGGCCTATCGACGCGATGAAGTTCAGCGAACTGGTCCGACTTCTGGAAGCCGACGGATTCAAGCTCGTGAAACACAAGGGTTCCGTCCGCTACTACGGCAAGCTGGGGAGCGAGCGCCTGATCCGGGTGGACTTCCACGGCTCGCACGAGGTCCCGCGGGGTACCTGCCAGGCCATCCTCAAGGCGGCAGGCATCCGCACGAAGTGAAAGGAGTCGTGATGCTCGATCTCGGCTACTCCCTGGTCATCGAAGCCACCGAGGACCCCAATTTCTTCGGATTCTATTCTCCGGACCTGGAAGGGTTCACGGGGATCGGCCATTCAATCGAAGATTGCCTGTATAAGGCGCGGTGGGGGATGAAGGAGCATGTCGAGCTTCTGGAGGAACAAGGCTTGCCGGTGCCGCCAAGAGCGGTGAGCCCCACCGTGCTCATCCAAAACGAGGAACAGGCCGCGTAGCGTCCCGGTCGCCGAAACCGACCGGTGCAGCGAAATCTACGGATAGATCCGCGTGTACTGCGACCAGCTGGTCAACACCCGCCGCACGTAGCTGCGGGTCTCGATGAATCCGATCTTGGTGAAGAACTCCTCCGGCTCCTGGCTGTAGCAGTAGCTCTTCCAGAGCTTCACCTGGGGCTTGCCGGCGTTGTAGGCGGCGACGGCGAGATAGGGGGCATTGCCGAAGGCGTGGAGGAGCTCCTCCAGGTAGGCGGCCCCTAGGGAGATCGAGACCTCGGGGCGGAATAGGTCCTCGGAGGTGAGCTTCTTGTTATCGGAGAGCCGCTGCGCCGTGGGCAGCACGAACTGGGCGAGGCCGCGGGCGGAGGCGCGGGAGAGGGCGGCGGGGTCGAAGCGGCTCTCCTCGCGGAGGATGGCGGCGAGGAGCAGCGGGTCGACCTGCCGGCGTTGGCCCTGGGTGGCGATCGTTTCCCGGTAGGAGAGGGGATAGAGGAGCTTGCCGTAGGCCTCGGGCTGGAAGGCCAGGGGGAGACGGTCGGGGGTGCGCAGGCGCAGGTCCTCGGCCAGGTCCATGGCCCGGTGGGTCTCGCCGGCGCGGGCGAGGAGAGTGGCGGCGGTATAGGCGAGCGCCGGATCGGCGAGCGGGAAGTGCTCGCGGACCGCCGGGGCTCCTTCGTGCCAGAGACCGAGGGCGAGGAGCATCTCGTCGGGCCGCTGTAAGGGGGCCTGCCAGAGCGGCCAGCGCTCGACCGGCACCTCGGCGAGCCGCAGGAAGGGGGCGGTGATGCGGTCGGCGAGCAGGGCCTGCCGGAGCTTGCGCTTGGCGACCGCCCCCACCACGTCGTCGTCCCCGAGGAGGAGCCAGGCCGCGCCCAGGTCGTCCACCCGCGACGAGGCGGCGAGCCGGCGGCCCTCGGCGGCGGTGACCCGGAGGAGGGACAGGCTGTTGAGCCGGGCGACGGCGGCACGGGCGAGCGGGTGGTGGAGGTCGGCGCGCAGGACCTGGAGATAGGCGCCGACCGCTCCGCGGGAGTCGTTCAGCAGCTCCGCCAGGCGGCCGCGCCAGTAGGCGACGTCGACCTGGTCGTCCCGGTTGCCGGCGGCGGCCGCGCGGTCGAGCCAGGGGCGGGCGCGGTCGCCGCGTTGGCGGACGAGGTCGGAGGCGGCGAGGAAGAGGGCGGCCCGGGCGGCGGTCTCCCGCCAGGGCAGGCGGCCGCAGAGCTGGTTGTAGACCGCCAGGGTCCCCCGCTCGTCGCCGCCGCGCCAGTCGAGGCGCAGCATGGCGAAGAGGGCGGGAGCGGCCCATTCGCCGCCGGGGTGCGCCAGGTAGGCCCGCCGGAAGCTCGCCGAGGCGGTCTGCCAGTGCCCCAGGAGCTCGAAGGAGCGCGCCTCCTGGTAGAGGGCGGCCGCCTTCTGCTCCGGATTGGCGGTGCGCTTGGCGAGATCGCGGAAGAGCAACCCGGCGGTCCCGTAGCGGCCCTGCCAGAAGTGGGCGCGGGCGGCGGCGTAGCCGGCCTCGAAGTCGAGGGTGATGCCCGGAGCACCGGCAGGATTGCCGGACGTGCCGGCGTTGGGGGTCTCGGCCCGCAGGGGGGTGGCGCGTTGCAGCTGGGCGAGCGCCAGCTCGAACTCGCGGTGCTGCTCGAAGGTGAGGCCTAAGAGCCGCGGCACCTCGCCATGCTCGGTCTCCGGCACCAGCCGGACCAGGCGCCGGGCGGCCTCCAGGGCCACGTCGTCGCTGCGGTCGGTCTCCAGCAGGTGGACGAGGAGGGTGCGGGCGAGCTCCTGGTCCTGCGCCTTGCGGGCGCAGTCGGCCTCGGCGAGGAGCATCTGGCGGCGCTCGGGGATCGGCATCCTTTCGAGGACGATCCCCTGGAGCAGCCGGCAGTCGCCCCCCTGGGTGAGGGTGCGGGCGAGGAGGCGCACGGCCTCGGGGAGGATCGGCGGCGCGAGGTCGGCCGGATTGGCGTTCTTGGCGTTCTTGGCGCCGAGGGCGGTGGCGATCAGCCCGGCCGCCACCTCGGGATGGCCGGCCCGCTCCTGGGCGAGGGCCAGGCGGTAGCGGCTGTAGAAGGCGAGCGGGGTGGCCCGGCCGATCGAATCGGCGAAGGCGTCCATCGCCTCCCGCCGCCGGCCCAGGCTCTCGAGCAGGGCGCCGCGCAGATAGGCGAGGCCGGGCGGCCGGGAGGGAGACGGCGGCTCGGCGAGCTCCTGCTCGGTCCGCGCCAGGGCCTCGGTGCGGCGGTTTTCGATCTGCAGCTGGACGAGGACGGGCCGGGGATCGCCGGCGGCGAGGACGAGAGCGAAGGCGAAAGGACCGATCATGGCCCGGGCAGGCGGGTCACGGCGATCGGCGGCTCCGCCGGCTCTTCAAGCCGCCGGCAATTCCGCCAGCCGGGCCACCCGTGCGCCGAGGCCCTGCAATTTCAGTTCCATTCCCTCATAGCCACGGTCGAGGTGGTAGATGCGGTCGACGACCGTCTCGCCGGAAGCGGCGAGGCCGGCGAGGACCAGGCAGGCCGAGGCGCGGAGATCGGTCGCCATGACCGTTGTGCCGGAGAGGGCGCGCGGTCCGTAAACCCGTGCCGAGTTGCCTTCGACGCGTACGTCGGCCCCCATGCGGGCGAGCTCCGGTGCGTGCTGGAAGCGATTTTCGAAGATCGTCTCCCGGATCGTCGCCACCCCCTCGGCCTGGGTCATGAGGGCCATGTACTGGGCCTGGAGGTCGGTGGGGAAGCTGGGATGGGGGGCGGTGTCCAGGTCTCGGGACACCAGAGTCCCGCGCGAGCGGGCGCGGATCCCGTGGGCGGTGACCTCGACGTCGACCCCGACCTCCGCCAGTTTTTCCAAGAGGGGCGCCAGATCGGCGGCCCGCGCCTCTGCGAGCAGCACGTCGCCGCCGGTCAGGGCGGCGCCGATCAGGTAGGTGCCCCCCTCGATACGGTCGGGAATGATGACATGGCGGGCGCCGCCCAGGCCCAAGACCCCCTCGATCACGATCCGCTCCGTTCCGGCGCCGTAGATGCGGGCGCCCATGGCGACCAGGAGCTCGGCCAGGTCGGCGATCTCGGGCTCCCGGGCGCAGTTCTCGAGCACCGTGGCGCCGCGGGCCAGGGTGGCGGCCATGAGGACGTTCTCGGTGCCGGTCACGGTGGGCATGTCGAAGCGGAAGCGGGTCCCCACGAGATGGACGGCGGTGGCCTCGACATAGCCGTGGGAGATCCGGACGTCGGCCCCCAGCGCCGCCAATCCCTTCAAGTGCTGGTCGATCGGCCGGACGCCGATGGCGCAGCCGCCGGGGAGCGACACCCGGGCATAACCGCGCTTGGCGAGCTGGGGTCCGAGGACGAGGACGCTCGCCCGCATGGTCTTGACCAGATCGTAGGGGGCGTCGTTCGGCGAGCCGTCGGCGCTCTGGCGGCGGACCACGATGGCGCCGCCCTCCCGGTCCTCGCTCCCCATCCCCAGGTGGTCGAGCAGGCGGCGCAGGGTGCGGATGTCGCGCACCCGCGGCACGCGGTGGAGGACGACCGGCTCGTCGGTCAGCAGGGTGGCGGCGAGGGCGGGCAGCGCGGCGTTCTTGGCGCCGCTCGCGCGCACCGTCCCGAGGAGCGGGGTGGGACCGACGATGTGGAACCTGTCCATGTGGGAGGTGGAGGCGGCGGCGGGGCCGGGGGTCAGTGGCGCCGGAAGGTCAGCACGCGAGGGATGCCGGAGTAGTCCTTGCATGCCCCGACGAAGTGCAATGGTGATGCCGAAGCATGGCGACGGGCGGCGTCGAGCTGTCCATAGCCGATCTCCACCACCAGGGCGGCGCCGGGGGGGAGATCCGCGCTCTCCGTGAAGAGGCGCGCGAGCGTGGAGTCGCCGGCGCCGGGGGAGAAGAGTGCCAGGTGAGGCTCGAAATTGCAAACCTCGGGGGAAAGGGAAGGCGCTTCTTGCCGGTCGATATAGGGGGGATTGCTCACCACGAGGTCGAAACGGGAGAGGTCGATTCCGGTCAGGAGGTCGGCGCCCACCAGGTGGACGCGCCCGGAGACACCGTGCCGGCGGGCATTGCCGGTGGCCACGGCGAGGGCGCCGGGAGACAGATCGGTCGCCACGACGAAAGAGCCGGGGACCTCGAGCGCGAGGGTCACCGCCAGGCAGCCGGACCCGGTGCCGACGTCGACGATCCGCGCCCCGGCCGGGAGATGGAGAGCGAGGGCGGCCTCAACGACGTGCTCGGTCTCCGGCCGTGGGATGAGCACCCGCCGGTCGACGTGGAAGAGCCGGCCGTAGAATTCGCGCTCGCCGAGCAGATAGGCGACCGGCTCCCCGGTCAATCGACGTTCCAGCAGATCCTGAAACCGGGCGGCCTCCGCCGTTCCCACCGGCCGCTCGGGGTGGGCGAGGATCTGCGCCTCGGAAAGGCCGAGCACCGCTCCCAGGAGAAGACCGGCCTCGCGGGCCGGGGCGCCGAACGGGGTGGACGCAAGCCGCGGTCGCGCGCCAGAGAGGAGCGAGGCGACGGTGGGCTCCGGGGTCACCGGGGCAGTCTATAAAAAAACCTCTTGCACCTCACGCTACGTGAGGTTCTACGATGCTCCCCGTGGCCACGCAGCACCGTGTCAACCCCATCGCACGAAGCGGAGGACGGAGATGAAACCTCTACCTTGGAAAGTCGGCGAGCTGGCAAGGCGGACCGGTCTCTCGGTGCGGGCTCTGCACCACTACGACGAGATCGGCCTGCTCCGGCCGTCGCTGCGCACCCCGGCGGGCCATCGCCTGTACGAGCGCGACGACCTCGCCCGGCTGCAGCAGATCCAGTCGCTCCGCGCCGTGGGGTTCCCGTTGGAGGAGATCGGGAGGATTCTTACCGATCCCGCGGTCTCCTCCCAGCGTGTCGTCCAGCTTCATCTCGACCGCCTGCGCCAGCAGATCGCTCTGCAGACGCGCCTGGTCGAGCGCCTGAAGCGGCTGGCGCATCACCTGGAGTCGGCGGAGACGGTCTCCGCCGACGAGCTATGCCAAATGATTGAGGAGACGACGATCATGGAAAAATACTTCACGACCGAGCAGCTGGAAGAGATCCGCCAGCGCGGCGAGCAGATCGGCCCCGAGCGCATCCGTGCGGTGGAGGGGGAGTGGGCCGAGATCCTCCCCGCGGTGCGGCGGGCGATGGAGAGCGGCACCGACCCGGCGAGCCCGGAGGTCCAGGAGCTGGCCCGCCGCTGGCAGGGGCTGGTCCACGAGTTCACCGGCGGCAACCGGGAGATCGCGGAGTCGGTCCGTGCCGTGTACCAGCACGAGGGACCGGCCCTCCAGAACCGGTACGGCAACGTGCCGGACCCGGCGATGTTCGAGTACATGGCGAAGGCCTTCGCCGTGGGGAAGAAGTAGAGGTAAGAATAGGATAGGTGCCCGCCCCGCCCGGGAGACGTCCCGGGCGGGGCGGCCGCAACCCGGACCCGGCGGTTTGCGTACTGTCTCCTGAGGAGGAAACGGTCGCCATGTTGAGACTTCTGCTCTGGTTGATCCTCTTGGTGGTGAGCTGGCCGCTGGCGCTCCTGGTCCTGGTCCTCTACCCCTTCCTCTGGCTGCTCGCCCTCCCCTTCCGCCTGGTCGGCATCACGGTCGAAGGCGTCTTCGAGCTGGTGCGCGCGCTCTTCATGCTCCCTGCTCGGCTTC
Organism: Thermoanaerobaculia bacterium; assembly: GCA_035644215.1. GTDB lineage: Bacteria > Acidobacteriota > Thermoanaerobaculia > Multivoradales > UBA5704 > DASQPA01. The sequence continues at coordinate 3,004 of DASQPA010000322.1, read as the reverse complement.
TCGGCGCGCGGCCGTAGCCCATGCGCCGGGGCGACCGGCCCGCGGGATACGATAGGGGCCGCCCATACCGGAGGCCCCATGCTCAGGACTGTCCTCAGACTCTCGCTCCCCTTCCTCCTCTCGGTCGCAGCGGCCGGCGCCGCCGCTGAGGCGCCCTCCTGTGCGGCGCTCGCGGCTCCCCTCGCGGCGGGCGCCCGGTCCCTGCCGGCCGGAGAGACGGACGGTGCCGCCGCTTTCGCGACCTTCCGCCAGGCGACCGCCAAGGCGACGGGGTCGGCGGAGGTCGCCGCCCGGATCACCGCACTGGTTCCTGGAAAACCGGTGGCGGAGGGAGAAGCGGGGCTCGCCTCCTGCCTGCTGCGAGCCTATGTGCAGGCCCGCTACGGGGAGCGGATCGTGCGCGACCTCCAGACGATGCTCGGCTTCCGCACTTTCGAGGTGGAGGGGAAGGAGAACTGGAGCGGCCCCGAGTTCGTGCGCCAGCGGGATTGGCTGGCCGGGCGGGTGGCGGCGCTCGGGCTCAGCTTCATGGACTATGACGGCCGGGTCGACGAGATCACGCTGCCCGGCGCGCCTGGCGCCAAGCCGGTCCTCGCTCTCCTCGCCCATGGCGACGTGCAGGGGGTCGACGGGCAGATCTGGTCTTCGCCTCCTTTCGAGGGACGGCGGGTCGGCGACAAGATCGTCGGCCGCGGCACCGAAGATGACAAGGGGCCGGCGGTGGCCGCCCTCTACGCCCTGGCCGCCTTGAAGGACACCGGCTGGCCGCTCGGCGCCACTGTGCGCCTGGTGATCGCCAACGGCGAGGAGTCGAGCTGGGACGAGATCCCCTACTACCTGGCGCGCGCCTCCCTGCCCGACCTGACCGTCGGCCTCGACGCTGCCTACCCGGTCACCCACGCCCAGAAGGGGTACGGCATCCTCACCTTTGAGGCCGGCAAACCGGCCGCCGCGCCGCACCCGGGGCAGCTGCGGGTGGTCCGCCTCGCCGGAGGGAGCGGGGTCTCGATCATCCCCGAGCGTGGCGAGGCCCTGCTGGCTCCCGCCCACCCCGAGCCTTCGGCGGTGACCGCCCTGGTCGCCGACCTCTCCCGCCGGACGGCGGAGTGGGCGAAACGGCACCCGCCGGCGCAGCTCACGGTGAGCCGCGAGGGCGATCTCGTGAAGCTGGTGGCGGTGGGCAAGGGGGGGCATTCCTCGGAGCCGCGGAGCGGTCACAACGCCCTCGGCGACCTGACCGCCTTCCTGGCGACTCTGGACCTCACCCTCGATCCCCCGGGGGCGCTCGCCCTCTTCGTCGGCACCACGGTGGGGACCGAGACCGACGGCCAGGCGCTGGGCCTCGCCCGCCACGACGACGAGATCGGCGATCTGACGTCGAGCCTCGCTTTCTTGAAGGAGCAGGACGGGAAGCCGGCGGAGGTCGTCAACATCCGCCAGCCGCGTGGCCTCCCCCAGGGAGAGATCGAGAAGCGCCTGGCCGAGCGGACCGCCCTCTTCACCCGGCGGACGGGGGTGCCCCTCGCGACCAAGGTCGAGATCCTCTCCGAGCCTCACCTGGTGCCGGCCGACGGGAAGCTGGTGTCGAGCCTTCTCGCTGTCTGGCAGGAGGTGACCGGTACCCCCGGCCGGCCCATCGCCGTGGGCGGTGGCACCGAGGCCCGGCTCTTCCCCGGCGGCGTCGACTTCGGTCCGGCCCTCTCCATGGAGCACTACCGCGGGCACGGCACGGACGAGTACATGACAGTCGGCGAGCTCCACCGGGTGGCGGAGCTGACCGTGGCGGCGGTCTGGCGGCTGGCGCGCTGAAGCCTGCCGGCGGGCACGCCGTGCTACCCTGTTTTTCACTATGCAGCGGGCCGGCAACGGCTTCACCCTGGTCGAGACCCTGATCGCCCTGGCGATCCTCGGCGTCGCCCTGCTCCTCGGGATGGCGCTCGTCCTCTCCCAGCCGCGGATGGTCAAGCGCATGGAGGCCGAGCGGCAGGCCTTCCGCGCCATCGAGGGCACCCTGGAGGCGATCCGCGGCGGGGCGATTCCGCTCGTCCCGGCGCATTTCGAGAATTTCGCCTTCTCCGCCGGCTCCCCGGTCGCCTCCGACCTGACCCTCTCGATGGACATCCGCCAGGTCCCCACGCCGCCCAGCCTCTTTCAGATCTCGCTCACCGCCCACTACAGCGTCGCCGGCCAGCGGTTCGACCACCGTGTCGACACCCTGGTCTGGCAACCCAACCCGGTGGAACCCTAGGCGATGCGCGCCCCGCGGCGTGGCGAGGCGGGTTTCGGCCTCATCGAGCTCCTGGTCGCCTCGGTCCTCCTGCTGGTCGCCCTGGCGATCGCCGCCCAGCTCCTGATGGAGAGCGCCGAGCAGCTGGTGGACGCGACCGGCGAGCAGGCCGATCCCACGGTTCCAGTGCTGCTCGACCGCCTGCGCGCCGACGTCCGCGCCGCCTCCGGCTACACGGATTGCGGCGCCGACCGCCTGCTGCTGACCGGCCACCCGGCGGGCGAGGTGCTCTACCAGCGGATCGGCGGCCAGCTGCACCGGGCCGTGCTCGACAGTGCCGGCACTCTCCTCGGGGACGGCGTCCCCTGGCGCGGGGTGAGCGCCTGGAGCTGCCAGCCGCTCGGCCCCCACCTCCTCCGGCTGGACCTCCAGTACCAGCTGCACAAAGTCCGGAGGACGCTCAACCCCTCCCTCCCCGGGGAGCGCGGCCCGGCGACCGAGGAGCGGACCGAGACCCTCTTCCTCGCCCCGCGCGGCGGCGGGTTGGGGGAGTCGTGGTGAGGGGTTGGGACTTCTGGGAGCGGCCTGGGAAGGAGGTCAGGAGGGGGGCGCCCCGCGGGGAGAACGGCTTCGCGCTGCTCACCGCCCTCCTCGTCCTCTTCCTGGTCTCCCTCTGCCTGTCCCTCCTCTCCCTCGCGCTCCTCCTACGCCTGCGCGCCGTCCGCCAGGAGTCGCAGGGGGTGATCCTCACCGCCCTGACCGACGCCGCTCTGGCCG
>DASQPA010000321.1:0-46742 GCA_035644215.1 Thermoanaerobaculia bacterium | reverse complement strand
GAGCCGGGGATCGGCCGAGAGAATACCGTCGACGTCGGTCCAGATCTGCACCTCGTCGGCTCCCAGGGCGGCGCCGACGATGGCAGCCGAGAAGTCCGAGCCCTCTTTGCCGAGGGTGGTCGTCACCCCCTGCCGGGTCGCCCCCACATAGCCGCCGAGGACCGGCACCGCGCCCGCCTCGACGATCGGCCGCAGCCGGGCCTGGAGCCGGGCATCGCTCTCCGGGTAGTCCGGACGGGCCTGGGTGAAGCGGTCGTCGGTGACGATCACCTGCCGGCAGTCGACGTGTAGGGCCTCCACCCCGCGGCGGTGGAGGGCGAGGGCGAGGATGGCGGAGGAGAGAAGCTCGCCGAAGCTGGCGACGAGGTCCTCGTCGGCGGGGGAGAAGACCCCGGCCCCGGTAATCCGGGCGAGCGCCCGGTCGAGGGCGCCGAAGTGCTCGGCGAAGAGGGGGTCCAGGCTCCCCTCCGGGGTGACCGGGCGGGCCGCATCGCGGTGGAAGGCCGCGATCTCCGCCGCGATCGCCCGCGCCCCGGGGAGGTCGCCCGCCGCCGCGGCCTCCCCGGCTGCGAGCAACCGCCGGGTGGTCTTCGCCATGGCCGAAACGACGACCACCGGCCGGCGGGCGCGCCGCTCGCCGATCAGGCCGACCACCCGCTCGATGCCGGCGGCGCTGTCGACCGAGCTGCCGCCGAACTTCAAAACGATCATGCGAGCAGCCCTTCGCTCCGCATCAATTCGGCATTCAAGAGCGCGGCCCCGGCGGCGCCGCGCAGGACGTTGTGGGACAAGGCGACGAGCTTCCAACCGAGCACCGGGCACGGGCGCAGGCGCCCCACGGCGGTCCCCATGCCGTTTTCGAGGCCGGCGTCCCGGCGCGGCTGCGGCCGGTCGAGCCCGGGGAGCAGGTGGATCGGCTGGCGCGGCGCCGAGGGCAGCCCGCGTTCCTGGGGGAGCCCGCGGAAGGCGGTGAGGGCCGCCGCGAGCTCCGCCTGCGACACCTTCTCCTCCAGCTCGAAGCTGGCGGCCACCAGGTGGCCGTCGACCGTGGGCACCCGGTTGCAGGCGGCCGAGATCGCGAGCGGCAGGGGGGTGATGCCGCCGATGCCGCCGTTGTCGAAGGCGCCGAGGATCTTGGGGATCTCGCTCTCGACCTTCTTTTCCTCGTCACCGCCGATATAGGGGATGACGTTGCCCAGGATGTCGAGCGAGGGGACCCCCGGGTAGCCGGCCCCGGAGACCGCCTGGAAGGTGGTGAGGACGGCGCGCTTCAGGCCGAAGCGGGCGAGGGCGGCGAAGGGCAGGACGATCACCACCGCGGCGCAGTTGGGGTTGGTGACGATCCCGCCGCCCGCCGCCCAGCCCCGTTCCCGGCGCTGGACGGGGAGGAGGCCCAGGTGCTGGGGGTTGATCTCCGGCACCAGGAGCGGCACGTCCGCGGCCATCCGGAAGTGGCCGGAGTTCGAAACCACGAGGTGGCCGGCCTGGGCGAAGGCGGCCTCGATCTCCCCGGCGAGCGCGGAGGCCATGGAGGAGAAGACGAGGCGCGGCCCCTTGCCGGGCACGCACTCCTCGACGGTCATGTCGGCGACCCGCGACGGCGGCGCCCCCGTGGGCTGCCAGCTCATCGCCTCGCCATAGCGCTTGCCGGCGCTCCGGTCCGAGGCGGCCACCCAGGTCAGCTCGAACCAGGGGTGGTTTTCGAGCAGCTGCACGAAGCGTTGGCCCACCGTGCCGGTGGCGCCCAGGATCCCAACCTCGATCTTCTTCTCCATGCCCTCTCCCCAGCGGGGTGCGCAACGCCACCTTAGGGCGGGACACGCTCCCCGGGTAGTGGGCAGACTAGTGTTCCCCCGGGCGGGCGTCAATGGCAGGGCGGTTCCGTCTCTCCGAGAAGGAATTTACAGGGAGAGCGTCCCCGCTGGCAGAAGGGGCGCGTTGCCGCCGAGAGGGCCGGGAGGTGGGTCCCTCCCCCCTGGGCGGGGGCGGGTTGGATCAGGGGGGAGGTCAGGAGGGGGGCGCCCAAAATCTGGCCAGAGCCTCCCCGCTTTTACGCTGCCGCAGCGGTCACCGAGGTCTTCGGCGATAGTTGCGCGACGCTCGGCGATGACCGCCTGATGCTCGGCGATGACCGCCTGACGCCCGGCGATGACCGCCTGACGCTCGGCGGTGACTGCCTGACGCTCGGCGGTGACCGCCTGACGCTCGGCGATGATCGCCTGACGCTCGGCGATGACCGCCTGACCCTCGGCGGTGACTGCCTGACGCTCGGCGATGATCGCCTGACCCTCGGCGATGACCGCCTGACGAGGGTTTTCGGCCGTACCCTACGCAAGCCCCCCTCCTGTCCTCCCCCGGTCCCCTGGCACCTGCCCGCCCAGGGGGGAGGAACGTGGTAGTCGGCGTCGTCGCCGGGTGGTCAGGGCCCGAGGGGAGGCTCCCTATCGGGTCCCCCCCTGGGCGGGCCGAGCGGGGGAAGAAGAAGCCGGCGAGGACGCCAGCGCTCCCAGGGAAAAATCTATCTCGTTGTCCAGAAGTCCCCCTGGTCAGCCGTCTAGTACCAAGCCCAGGCGCTACAGCATCCCTCTGAAGGGACGAAAGTTGTGACATCGCGATTTCATAAGCGTGTAGCTTCTGTGTCGGATAAGCGTCTGCCCGCACTTCCCACGACCGTTCCGCTTATACGCCACCCTCTCCAATGTTGACGCTGATCCTGAACTAGGGTAGAGTGCCGGCAAGTCAAACGTGCACAGGAAGATAGCTCGATGCAAGCCGCAGCGGACAGACGTTTCTGGCCACGAGGAGATGACGCTAAGGCAGACAACTGAGCGAGGGGCGCTTTCGGTGACACCTAAAGGTTAGGCCCCGCGAGCGTTCACTCGACCAGCAACTGGAGAGTCAAATGCCCAGCCTCGAACTCCTAGACCGTCAAGAAGAGGACTGGGCGCTCTTGCGCAAAGAGAGTGGTGGCACCGGGAGGTCGATCGCGATCTTCGTTCATGGATTCCTTGGTGACCACCTTACGACGTGGGGGCGCTTGCCCGAAATGCTGCTTGAGCACGCACAGGCCGATACTGCATTAGCGGGGTGGGACTTCCTGTTTCTTGGCTACCCAACCCGCAAAGTAACCACCTACCTAGACATTGCTCGCCTGATAGCCACCCAATGGGAAAGGGCATCGAACGGTAGGCCACCATTTGATAACCCCTATTCGCGACTCGCACTTTTCGGTCACTCTCTCGGCACGCTTGGTATACGGCAGCTACTTTGTGCCGCGGTGTTGCAACCACCGCAAATGCTAAGGGCATTGCATAGCATTACTCTCTTCGGCACGCCATTGAATGGCAGCACGCTTGCCGATTTAGGAGCCCGCGTCATCGGCGGCGAGATCGCCGACGCTTTGAAGCCTGGAAACCCGCAGCTTCGAATGCTCAGGTCATGGAACCAAAGTGTACAGCCCCACCTAAAGTGGTGCAGTGTGCGAGTTGTCCTCGGGACAGACGATCAGGTCGTGGGTAACAAGTACGCCGATCTCATTGATTTCGCGGGGGATACGGTGCCGACGACGCTCCTAAACTTCGACCATCGAAGCCTCGTTAAGCCAACGAATTGGGCCACATCAACCATTCGCGACGAGATCGTAGGAGCACTCAAATGACGACCATTTCTGCACAAGAGCACCGTAAGCGCCTAGCAGGCATAGAGCGCGGTCCCTGGGCAAGCGCTGTGGGGCAGGCACGTCGAAAGCTGGCGCCAATTGATGAACTCGGTGCGCCTGTAGCTGGGACTGCTCCCATTTCTCTCGATGCAATCACTCTATCTGCATCGAACAAACGACGGAGCAAGCGATTGGCTACCGTCTTACGCCCGCACTTCGAAGACCCGGGAGGAATCACGAGTCCGGCTGAAATAGAGACACGCGATGCGCTGGATCAGGCGCTAAAGCTACCGCAGCTCTACGAACTCGCGGTGCAAACGGGCTACTTACCTACTGAGCGCGTAAGAAGACCCGCGCGGAAGCTTCTGACAGAGCTACTCTGGTCCCCCCCCGCTAGAAGATTTGTAACCGCATACGACTATCTGGCGGTGCCAATGCTTGCCACCCGCGTTGGCGTTTTGGGGCTTGGTACTGCGCAGCCTCCTGAACCGAGCCCAAGCACCGCACTGCGTTTCGCTGGGTTCTTGGCGCACCTTAGGGCCTTCTACGCTGACGAGAAGATTCAGAGTTGGACTCGTTTCCTCGACGACTACGTCCAAGAGCCAGGTGAAAAGGAACTTTTGTGGCGCTATCTCCACGGACAGAGAAAGACCGCCCCGGATCGAACGACCGAACTGCTAGCTGGCTGTCAGCTCTTTGTCACTTCCTTGGTAAGCGCATTCTATCTTCTAGACGACGATGAACTCGGTCGCTTCGGATTGATTCATGCGTACTGGCTACAGAAGTTCTTTGGGTACGAGATGAATGACATCGGCTATGTGAAGAACGTCGAGGTGTGGGGCCCGACCGACTCATGGGCCCACACCATCGCGACAAGTCCACACTTTGTAGCTACAGGGATTGATAGTAAGATCGGCAAGGTTTACCAACAGCAGTTCCGCGAGCAGGTGCAATTGCTGGGGCGAACTTTCGCTGCGGTGAGACTCCTCGCGATGTCCACGCGACCGCAACTGGACGAGCCTCTGGAAAGGCAATCGACGAGAGGAGCCAAGGATGATCTGCGGCTCAATAGACTTACTCTCGTGGAGCGCACCTAGTGGCGAACCGGGGTCGGTGCATAACCCCTGCTTCCATCTGACGGCCGGCTACGTCGTCCGCGCGGTGAAGCGCCAAGGCGTTGGGCCGACGAACTCTCAATGCCGCCTATCGAGTCGAGAAGGTAACCTACCCATCCATGTTCATCCCTGAACGCCTTGCCGCATCCTGCCGACGATCGGCGGAGGGCAGGACGTGGCTCGAACGGCTACCGGAAACCATCCGCGACCTAGAAGACAGGTGGTGTTTGTCACTCGAGCCTCCCTTTGCCGGCAGCGAAGGAAGCTGCGCCTGGGTCGCACCCGTCGTGCGCCGCGATGGCGGACGCGCGGTGCTCAAGCTCGGCATGCCGCATATGGAAGGGGCTCAGGAGTTGCACGGGCTGTGCTTCTGGGATGGCGACCCCACGGTGCGTCTGCTCGAAGCCGACGCAGATCGGAACGCCATGCTCTTGGAGGTTTGCGAACCGGGTGTCGCGCTCCGGCACCTGCCCGAGCTCGAACAGGACGTCGTCATCGCGCGGCTGCTCCGTCGTCTGTGGCGCCGGCCAGCAGCACAGCATCCCTTCCGACCGCTCTCCGCAATGATCGCCCATTGGGCCGAGGAGACGATGGCGGCGGCTCCGAGATGGACGGAGGCGGCGCTCCTTCGCGAAGGCCTCCGCCTCTTCGACGAGCTGTCTCGTCCGTCGTTCGACGATGTGTTGTTGGCGACGGATCTGCACGCCGGGAATGTTTTGAGTGCGCAGCGAGAGCCGTGGCTCGTGATCGACCCGAAGCCTTTCGTCGGCGACCGTGCCTACGACGCGACCCAGCACCTCTTCAACTGCAAGGACCGTCTGCTCGCCGATCCGGAAGCAACCGTTCGGCGCTTCGCGGAGCTCCTCGACGTTGGCGACGAACGAGTCCGCTGGTGGATGTTCGCCCGTGCAGCGGCAGAACCTCGTGACACTTGGAACGACGATACGCTGATGCTGGCGAGGGCGCTGGCATGAGCGACGGTCATCCCGGCTGTACCGCCGCCCTACCTTCGGGGCGGGTCGTGAAGCAGCCGGAGCACCAGGTCGCGGTACAGGCCGACCGCCTCCTCGAGCTGCCGCTTGGGGACCCGCTCCTCGGGGGTGTGGGCGACGCGGATGGTGCCCGCCCGGCCCGAGGAGGAACGGTTGGTCCCAGCGGGGGAGGCGCGGCACGTAGTTGGGGCGAGCTCCATGTAAGCTATCCTCGACGGAAGATGTGAGACGATAACCCCTGTCCGCTCGCTCTTGGGAGGACCGCCATGTGGAAACGCATCAGCAACCTGATCCGGGGTTTCTTAAGCCTCTTCGTGGGGGGCCTCGAGCGGCAGAACCCCGAGGCCCTGCTCGAGGTCGAGAAGGAACACCTGCGCGAGCAGATCGCCCGCTACAACCAGGGTCTCGCCTCCCACGCCGGCCTCTGTGAGCGGCTGATGACCCAGGTCAAGAGGCTCGAGACCGAGGAGCGCGACCTGCGGGCGAAGACCGCGGCGAACTTGAAGGCGGGCCACCAGCAGGCGGCCGGGCAGTACGCCCTGCGCCTGGAAACCGTCACCTCGGAATTGGGCGAGAACCGGAAGCAGCTCGAGCAGGCGGAGGAGACCTACAAGAACCTGGTCAAGGCGCGCGACGTGTCGATCCACGCCGCCCGTGCCAAGATCGAGACCCTAAAGCACAGCCTCGACGACCTCAAGATCAAGCAGGCCACGGCCGAGCTGACCGAGATGGCGAGCGGCATGGTCTCGACGATCGGCGGCTCGGGCGACACCCTCGATCGGTTGCACGAGATGGTCGAGGAGGAACGGGAGAAGGCGGCGGGCCGGGCGCGGGTGGCGCACGACTCGCTCAACACCTCCGACCTCCAGATGAAGGAGGCCGAGCAACAGGCGCTCGCGGACCAGGCCCTGGCCGACTTCGCGGTGAAAGAGGGGATCTCCTTCACTCCGGCCAAGGCAGCCGCCGCGAAGGCCGAGGCGGCGGCGGGACCGGCCCGCTCGATGGGCCCCGGAGCGCAGACTCAGTAGCGCGATCGACTGCGGAACAAGGGCGGCCCTCCCGAACGGCCCACAGGAGACCCTCGATGAAGTTGGACGACCTGGTCGAGTTCGCCGAGAACCCCGAGCCGCGCTGCCCCTGCGTGCTCCTCTTGGATACCTCGAGCTCGATGGGCGGGCCGCCGATCCAGGCTTTAAACAAGGGTCTCGCGATGTTCAAGCAAAACCTGATGGAAAACGACCTCGCGGCGCGGCGGGTCGACGTGGCGGTCGTCACCTTCGACGACAGCGTGCGGCTGGTCAACCCCTTCACCGCGGTCGAGCAGTTCACCCCACCCACTCTCGTTGCCGGAGGGAACACCTGCATGGGCGCCGGCATCGAGATGGCCCTGGAGCTCGTCGCCTACCGGAAGAAGCTCTACCGCGAGGGCGGCATCACCTACTACCGCCCCTGGATCTTCATGATCACCGACGGCGCGCCGACCGACGACACCGACGACGCCGCCCTGCGGGTCAAGGACGAGGAGGCCCACCACCACGTCGCCTTCTTCGCCGTGGGGGTCGAAGGGGCGGACATGGACAAGTTGAAAGACATCAGCGTCCGCGCCCCGGTCAAGCTCCGCGGCCTCCGGTTCTCGGAGATGTTCGTCTGGCTCTCGGCCAGCATGCAGCGGGTCTCCCAGTCGAAGCTGGGCGAGCAGGTCGCCCTGCCGCCGCCTGGGTGGGGGACGGTCTGACGCCGGCCGCCCGCTCCTGGTCGGCGGTCGCCGCTTCCGTCCGCGGCGAGAGCCACGAGCGGGGCGGAGTGCCCTGCCAGGACGCCTGGCGCTGGGGCATCCTCGCCGACGGCAGCCTGGCGGCGGTGGTGGCGGACGGCGCCGGCTCGGCGGCCCTCGCCCAGGTGGGGGCGGAGCTCGCCGCGGCGGCGGCCCTCGCCGCCGTGCGCGGCCACGCTCCCACGGCGCTCTGCGACGCGGAGATCGAGGCCGTGGCGACCGCCGCCGTGGCCGCCGCCCGCTCCCGCCTGGAAGCCGAGGCCGCGATTCGGGAAGTGGCGCTCACCGATCTCGGCACCACCCTCCTCTTCGTCCTCGCGACCCCCGAGACCGTGGCCGTCGCCCATGTCGGCGACGGCGCAGCGGTGGTCCTCGCCGCGGACGGCACTCTCACCTTACCCCTCGCGCCGCAGATCGACGAGTATCTGAACGAGACCACCTTCCTGGTCTCCGCGGACGCCCTCCAGCGGACCCGCCGGGCGGTCTGGCACGGCGCGGTGGCGCAGCTCGCCCTCTTCTCGGACGGCCTCCAGATGGTCGCCTTGAAAATGCCCGAGGGCATCCCGCACGCCCCCTTCTTCACCCCCCTCTTCCGCTTCGCCCGGGAGGTCGCCGAGGCGGGCATGCCGGCGACCGCAGAGACCCCGGCGAACCCGGCGACCACCGAGCTCGCCGAGTTCCTCCGCTCGGAACGCCTGAAGCAGCGCTCGGATGACGACCGCACCCTCCTCCTCGCGAGCCTCGTTCCCCCCCACCCCCGCCGCCGATGAGCCCCGCCAGCACCCTTCACCGCCGCTCGGACGGCAAGCTCCTCGAGCTGCGCGAGGATCTCGTCTTGGGCGCCGGGGGGGAGGCGCGGATCTATCGCATCCTCGGGTTCAAGGGACCCGCTCCGGGGAAGAGAGCCCTGGCCGCCAAGATCTACCACCGGCCGACCCGCGAGCGGGAGGCGAAGCTCACGGTCATGCTCGCCCATCCTCCCGCCGATCCCATGGCCGAGATGGCCGAGGAGGACCACGTTTCGCTCGCGTGGCCGGTCGACCTGGTGGAGCGGGCCGGGGCGGCGCCGCCCCATCCCCGGGTGGTCGGATTCCTCATGCCCTACCTCGCCCGCATGTGGCCGGTCTTCCAGATCTACAACCCGGGGAGCCGCCGGCACGAGCTGCCCGCCTTCACCTATCGCCACCTCCTGCGGACCGCACAAAACCTCGCCGCCGCCGTCGACGTGCTCCACGCCCACGGCTACGTCGCAGGCGATTTGAACGAATCGAACGTCCTCGTCGCCGACACCGCCCTGGTCACCCTGGTCGACACCGACTCTTTCCAGGTCCGGGACCCGGAGAGCGGTGCGGTCTACCGCTGTCCGGTGGGGAAACCCGAGTTCACTCCCCCTGAGCTCCAGGGGCGGGCCTTCGGCGAGCTCGACCGCACCCCCGAGCACGACCGCTTCGGCCTCGCGGTCCTCCTCTTTCTCCTCCTGATGGAGGGCAACCATCCGTTCGCCGGGGCCTACAAGGGGAGAGGGGAGCCGCCGCCGCTCGAGGAGCGCATCGCGGCCGGACATTTCCCCTACGGCGTCCAGTCCACCCCCAACCTGCCGGCCCGGACGGCGCCCCCCTTCGATCTTCTCTCCCCCACCCTCCAGGCGATGTTCCGCGAGGCGTTCGAGGGCGGTTTCGGGGAACCCGCCAGGCGGCCGAGCGCCGCCCTCTGGCGGCGCGCCCTGGCGCAGGCGCAGGACACCCTCGTTCCCTGTGGCGGCAACCTCCAGCATTGGTACGGCAGCCACCTGGGCGCCTGCCCCTGGTGCGAACGGACGGCGGCGATGGGCGGCCATGATCCGTTTCCTTCGCCGGAGGAGCTGCGGCAGCGACAGCAGGAGGAGGAGGCCAGCCGCAAGGAGTCCCGCCGGGTGCAGAAGGAAGAGAAGCGCGCCGCGGCGCGCCCGGGTGCCGTGAAGCCCGGCATGCGGGTGCCGAGAGGGATCTCCATACGCTCTCTCCCTCTCGTCCGCTTCGTCCGCCGATGGGCGTTCCCGCTCCTCCTCCTCCCTCCGGCGGTTCTTCTGCTCATCGCCTACCTCCAAATCTTCTCCTGCAGGGCCAGGGCGTCCGGCGACAGCTCGCGGATCGAATCCTCGAGGCGTCGGGAAGTGCCCTGGCCCACATCGCCTCGTGGGGGATTTTGCAGGCAATTTCGCCACGGCGTGAGGAGATTTACAGAATTTTAGTCCTTCGCGAGCAGCCGGAGCACCAGGTCCCGGTAGAGCCCGACCGCCTCGACCAGCTGCCGCTTGGGGACTCGCTCCTCGGGGGTGTGGGCGACGTGGATGGTGCCCGGCCCCAGGAGGAAGGGCTCGCCCCAGCGGGTCAGCCGCGGCACGTCGGTCGTGTACTTGACGATCGTCGTCTCGAATCCCGGGATCGCCCCCAGGTGCACCGCCGGCACCTCGCGCCAGAGCGCCACCTTGGCGCCGGCCTCTTCGATGGCGGCGAAGAGCCTTTGCTTCAGCTCTTCCGTGTCCCCCACGGTGCGGATCATCACCTCGGCCCGCGCCCGGTCGGCCACCACGTTGGGGGCGCGGCCGCCGGAGAGGGTCCCGACGTTGATCGTCGTCTCCCCTAGGACCGGGTCGCTCGGCAGGGGGACCTGGCGCAGGCGGGTGAGGGCGGCGAGGAGCTTGTCGATCGCCGAGTCGCCGAGCTCCGGATAGGCCGAGTGGGCCATCCGGCCCTCGGCGACAACCTCTAGATAGAGGGCGCCCTTGGAGCCCAGGGCGAGGCGGTTCTCGGTCGGCTCGCCGTTGATCAGATACCGCGACCCGCGCGGCTCGCCGTTGGCGGCGATGGCGCCGGCGCTGTCGGTCTCCTCACCCACCACCAGGAGGAGCCCGAAGCCGGCCTTGCCTGCCGCCAGGAGCGCCTCGATCGCCTTGACCATGGCGGCGATCCCCCCCTTGGTGTCGCAGGCCCCCCGTCCCCAGACGTGTTCTTCGTCCTCGGAGGAGGGGACGAACGGCGGCACGGTGTCCATATGGGTCGAGAGGACCACCGCGGGCTCCCCCCAGGCGGCGAAGAGGTTGTATCGGTCGCCCGTCACCGGCATCCGCTCCACCCGGCCGCCGGTCCGCTCGGCGATCGCCGAGAGATGCGAGAAGAGGAAGTCGGCGACGGCCCGCTCGCGGCCGGTCGTCGAATCGACGTCGATCAGGGCGCGGGTTAAGGGGAAGAGGTCCATGGGGGAAGGAGTGGAGGCAGCATAGCAGAGGGTGGACTGGACCTGATCCTGCACACGGCCTCTGCGTACAGGCGCGCGGTCATCGCGTGCAGGCACACGGTGATCGTGTACAGGCGCGCGGACCTTGCGTACAGGCGCGCAGTCCCTGCGTCCCTGTACACCGTCATGGCGTGCAGACGCACAGGCATCGCGTGCAGGTGCACGGTCCTTGCGTCCCTGCGCGGGGTCACCGCGTACAGGCGCGCGGTGATGGCGTGCCTGCACCCAGCCACCGCGTACGGGCGCGCGATCGTCGCGTGCAGGAACACGGTCGCTGCGTGCAGGTGCGCGATCCCTGCGCGCAGGCACACGGGCTCACGGCGCCGGGGCCGGAGGGTCCTGGAAGAACGTGATCTGGTAGTCGAGGAGGTCGATGTCCTCCTCGGTGTCGTTGAAGACCACCCGGACGTGCCGGTCGGGGAAATCGTGGTCGAGCTTGACCTGCCAGATCTCCCGGAGCACGCGGCCCAGGTAGCGCAGCTGGGCGCGGGTGGGATCGAGGTCCGGATCGGCGAAGAGGTCGGCGATGTGGCGATGGTTCACCACCCTTTCCACCTTCTGCAGATCGCCGTGGAGGTGCTCCTTCCAATGCTGGAGGAGCGGGGCGTCGGCGCCCGGCCAGACGATGCACCCCTCGCGCTCGACGAACTCCGGCCAGAACAGGCGGCTGTAGCCGATCGCATGCTCGAAGCTGCCGACACATGCGATCCAGTCCTTCATGGAGATCCCGCTGCCCTCGTTCCAGAGCGGAAGCTCCGGAATCAGCTCGACGTCTTCCGGTGGGGGAGCGCCCATGCGAGAACCTCGGTCGGCCGCCAGCATAGCAAAGGCATCCGTGGCCGGGCGCACAGCAGTGTTACGATACAGCCTCAAGTGACGGAAGAACCGCGCGGTGCAGGTCGAGGATGGTGATCGGCGGCGACAGAGACTCGTCCGGCCGTGGCTCGGAGCGCCACGCCCTTTTTCTGAGCTACCACAGCGCCGAGCGGCCGACCGTGGTCCAGATCTCCCGGCTCCTCGCGGCCCGGGGGATCTCCACGTTCCTGGACCAGGATCAGGCTGCCGGCCGGCCCTGGCCCGAGGCCCTGGAACAGGCGCTGACCGAAGCCCAGGCCGTCGCTGTGTTCCTCGGCGCCGGCGGTTTCGGTGCCTGGCAGAGGCGCGAGATGTGGTTTGCCCTGGATCGCCAGGCGAACGCGCAACAGGGCGGAGGGACCTTCCCGGTCATCCCGGTCCTGCTCCCGGGCGCGGTCCTCGGTCCCGGCCTTCTCCTCCTCAATACCTGGGTCGATCTCCGGCGCGATCCCCTGGACCCCGAGGGGCTGGAGCGGCTGGCGCGGGCGGTCGAGGGGACGGCTCCCGAGGCCTCCGCGGAGGCGCTTTCGGCGCTCTGCCCCTATCGTGGCCTGCAACCCTTCGGGGAGGAAGAGGCCGCTTTCTTCTGCGGGCGGGAAGATCTCTCCGAACGGCTCCTGGATGCGGTCCTGAAGGCCTCGACGGTGGCCGTCCTCGGCTCGTCGGGGAGCGGCAAATCCTCGGTCGTCCACGCCGGGCTCCTCCCGCGGCTGCGCCGGCAGCGTCCGCCGGCCCCGGCCTGGGACGCGGTCTCCTTCACCCCGGGCGAGCGGCCGTACCACCGTCTGGCGGCCGCCTTGCTGCCGCTCCTCGAACCGGAGAGGACCGAGGTCCAGCGTCTTCAGGAAGTCGCCGACCTGGGAGACGCCCTGGCGAGCGGCCGGGTGCGGCTGGCGGACGCGGTGGGTCGGGTGCTCGAAAAATCGGCGGGCACCGGCCGGCTGCTCGTCGTCGTCGATCAGCTCGAGGAGCTGTTCACCGAGACCGAGGAAGCCGCGCGGCGACCTTTCGCCGAACATCTCCTGGCCCTGCCGGAGAAGGCGCCCGTCACCCTCATCCTCCTGCTGCGGGCGGACTTCTACGATCGCGCTCTATCCTTAAGCGCCGCGTTGAGCGACCGCCTGGAAACGTCTCTCGTCAACCTCCGCCCGATGCCAAGAGGGGAGTTGCACCGGGCGATCTGTGGACCCGCCGAACGGGTCGGCCTCGAATTCGAGCCGGGCCTGGTGGATCGCATTCTGGCTGACGTGGGAGAGGAGCCGGGCAATCTTCCGCTCCTCGAATTCGCCCTGACCGAGCTCTGGGCCCGGCGGTCGGGCCGGCAATTGACCAATCAGGCCTACACCGAAAGCGGCGGCGTGGCCCAAGCGATCGCCCGGCGCGCCGAGGTCGAGCTCGAACGGCTCACCGCGGGGGAGCGCCAGGCCGCCCGGCGGGTTTTCACCGGTCTGGTACGCCTGGCGCGGGCCGAAGAAGGGAGCCGGGACACCCGACGCCGAACCCGGCTTGCGGATCTCGACCCCGTGGCGCGGCAGGTGACGATCAAGCTGGCCGGCCCCGAAACGCGCCTGCTGGTCACCGGGAAGAATGAAAAAGACGAAGGTGTCGTCGAGGTGGTCCACGAGGCGTTGATCCAGAGCTGGGAGCGGCTGCGGCGCTGGCTGGACGAGGATCGGGAATTCCTGCTCTGGCGAGAGCGGTTGCGCACCTATCTCACCGAGCACGAAAGGAACGGCGCTCTGCTGAGCGGCGCTCCGCTCGCCGAGGCGCAGAGGTGGCTGGGCGAACGGAAGCAGGATCTGAGTGGAAAAGAGGTCGATCTCGTTGGGTCCAGCATCCGAGCCCGTGACCGGGTCAGCGCCGCCGAGGTACGAAGACAGCACCAGTTTATCCTCGCCGGAATCGCCATCGCTGTCCTCCTCGCGACCTTGGTAGTTATCGCCGGTTGGCAGGAATGGCGCTCCAGACAGGAGACCGAAGAAACACGAGCAAGTCTGATCCTTGCGAAACAGGACACGATCCACGATCCAACCGTCCTTGCCCTCTTGGCGACAGAGATCGACAAGTTGCCGGCCCTACGCTTCAGAAGGTCGCTCGAGGCCACCCGTTTCGCGCGTCGCGCGGCCATGGAGGCGCTTCCTGTGGCTGTCCTCCGAGATGGAAAGAGCCCGGTGAAAGGTGCCATCTTCAGCCCTGACAACTCACGCATCCTCACTTTTTCCGCGGACGGTAACATTCTGGTTTGGAGAGCTGATGGCACGGGTGAGCCGATGGACTTGGGTTATGCGGAGAGAGCGGCGTTCAGCCCTGATGGGACACGCATTCTCAGTGCGAACAACACGGGCATACGGATCTGGAGAACTGATGGCTCCGGTGAGCCGGTTCCCTTCCGGGGCCAAGAGGGAGCGTTGCGCAGCACTTCGTTCAGCCCCGATGGTTCCCACGTCGCCACCGTTGCCGAGGACCGCATCATCCGGATCTGGAGGAGCGATGGCTCCGGAGGACCTGCTATTTTTGGCAACCGAACCGACTCGTTACTGCGCTTGGCTCTCAGTAGCGATGGTTCCCGCATGCTTACCCTTTGGTTGGACCATGGCGCCCAGGTCTGGAAGTCCGATGGAACTGGGCAACCTGTCGTCCTCCGTCATTCCGAAGACAGTGCAGGGTCTGCACAACTCAGCCCTGACGGCTCCCATGTCCTAATTGGCTCCCCAGACGGCGTCGTCCGGGTCTGGAGATCAGATGGTTCCGGCAATTCCATGGTTCTCCTCGGCAACCTCGGCAGCTTCAGCCACGATAGCTCGCGTGTCGCCATAGCTGCCAAGGATGGTACCGTACGGATTTGGCAATCGGATGGCTTTGGCGAGCCCGTCGTCCTCCACGGGCACGAGGGCGAGGTGGGGAGTGTGAGTTTTAGTCCGGATGGCAGCCGGATCGTCACGGCTTCATTTGACCATACCGCCCGAGTGTGGGGCTCAGACGCTTATGGAGCACCGATCATCCTCCGGCATGAAAGAGAGGTGTTGAGCGCGGGCTTTAACCACGATGGCTCGCAGGTCGTCACGGTCTCCGGCGACGGAAGCGCGCGAGTCTGGGGGGTGGCTTCCCTTCTGGGCGATCCTGTCGTCCTCTTTCGCTACCAGGGTGACGTTCTTAATATGACTCTGAGCCCTGACGGCTCTCGCGTCGCTGTCATCCCAGTGGAGGCGACGGTGGAATTGACGAAGGAAGTCAAGAAAAGCGACACGGTTCGGGTCTATGGTGTCGGCGATTCTGCCCCTCCCGCCGTTCTCCGTGGCCACAAGGACGATGTGCTGAGTGCGGTTTTCAGCCCTGACGGCTCCCGGATCGCTACAGTCTCTCGTGACCGGACTTCGAGAGTCTGGCGAACGGATGGCTCTGGCAGCCGGCTCGTCCTTACTGGCAACAACGGCCCGGTTGAGAGCGCGGCCTTCAGCCCCGATGGTTCCAGCATTATGATCAGTTCCAAGTCGGGTGCTGCCCTGATCGGGGCGACGGACGGATCAAGCCAGCCCGTCATAATGGCTGGAGCCCGGTCGCTGTGTGTGGCCTATCGCCTCGACAACTCGCGGACTTTGACGGTTTCGTACGAGGGTGTTCTCGCGAGAGTCTGCCCGAGTGATCTCGAGAATCCTTCCGGCCCCGAGAAGACACAGAGCGATGCGCAGAGCGCAGCTTTCAGCCCTGAGGGTAAACGTGTCGCTGTGGGATATGTCGACGGTACGATTCGGATCTGGCAGGCGGACGGTGCGGAGGAGCCGATTCTCCTTCGCGGGCACCAGGACAAAGTGACGAGCGTTGCATTTAGCACCGACGGCTCGCGGATCGTCTCGGCATCCGAGGATGCAACCGCTCGAGTCTGGAACGCGGACGGCTCCGGCGAGCCGCTGATCCTCGATGTGCACGAGGCCCCGGTCAAGAGCGCCGTGTTCAGCCCCGATGGGAGCCGGGTGCTGACTGCCTCGGTCGATGGAACGGTTCGCAGCTGGCGAGTGACTTGGGAAGCTCTTATGAAGGAGGTAAGGAGGTCCATCAAGACCTGCTTCACCCCAGAGCAGCGGGTTCAGTACCTCGCCGAGGCCACCTCGACCGCCCGGCTCTCCTATGAGACCTGTGAACGCGGACGCCGGCATCCGCCGCCCCTCGTGGCGCCCAGGAGGTGATGCAGAGTGCGTCCCCGGCCCCTCGGGAACGCCTCCCGCCCCCGGGGAATACCTCCCGCCGCGTCCGCGCTTATCCAGGCCGGGGAGAGACCGTGCATGCCTGACCCCTCCGCCCGTGACGACCGCCTGCGGGCCGCCCTGAAGCTCCTGGCCGACGAGGTGCGCGAGCGCATCGACCACCATCCCCTGGGGCACCTGATCGCCGGCCGGGGGGAGCCGCTTGATTTGAATCTCGCGCTGCCCACCGCCCTGCGCGACGGCAGCCTGGAGAGGAGCGCCCGGGACGCCTCGGAGGCGATCCAGGAGGCGCTCCAGACCCTTCTCGCCCATAGTGCCATCCACCAACCGGGTCGGGTCTACTGCCTGCGCTGCGACACCGCCGGCTGCGTCCATGCCGTCCCCGCGGACGGCCGGCAGGTGTTCACCGGCTACGGCCCAACGGGACTGCCGCGCTACCGCGACTTCGGCCAGTGGTTGCTCGAACGCCACGACCCGCGGATCGACCTTCTCTACCGCGAGCCGCCGCAGCTGGTGGCGCTGGCCAGCCCGGGGGAGGAGCTGACGGGCAATCTCATCCCCCTGTTCGGCCAGCCCGGCAGGCCCGGCGGGAGCGGAGTGGGCTACCGCCTGCACGGCCAGGTGGCCGTCGGCTGGTACCACGACCGCGGCCTGGGCGGCCTGCCGCGAGCCTTCGCGGTCTCCTTCCAGATCCTCTCCTCCCGTCCGCGCGACGGCCGCCGCCGTTTCGGCCTGAACGTCATCGGGACCGGCCCGGGCGGCGAGCCGCTGGAGAACCTTTTCGACCGGGTGGGCGAGATCCCCTGGGCCGACCCGGTGCGCTGGGCGCAGACCGCGCTCGATGGCATCGAGCACGCCGTCCACCGCCGCCGCGCTTCCGCCGAGGTGATCGAGCCACGGCTGGCGGGGATCCTCGCCGGGCTCGCCCGGCGGCTGGAGAAGGGCTTCCGCGGCAAGGAGCGGCGCACCCGCCATGCCGAGCGCCGCCACCACGAGGGGGACCGGCCGACCCGCATGGCCCTGGCCGACCTCGCCCGCGCCGCCCGCGAGGACCTCCTTTTCGACACCCGGAGCGAGGCTCTGGTGGTGGTCGGCGACCGCGGCCGCGCCCATGTCTTCAGCCGCGACGGGAAGCTGGTGACCTCGGTGCGCTACAACCCCGCCTCGATCGAGAAGCGCCGGCAGAGCGGCCTCTGGCGGCCGGCGGCCGAGGAGGAGGTCAGCCGGCTGAAGCGCCGGCTGGAGGCGCGGGAAGCCTGAGGGGGCTCCGGGCCGATGGGATCTCCGCGCGACAGGATCTTCGTAGAGACGCCCAGCCGCCGTCCGGAACCTCCCCGGAACCACCACCGCTAGGGCGTCTCCGCAGGCCGGGGACGCCTACGATCCTGGCACCGTTGGAGACGCCCCGACGGCCGTGGTTCCGGCAAGGTCCCGGAAGGCGGCTGGGGACGTCTCTACGAAGGCCCGTAAGAGAGGCCGATTTCTTCACGGCAGCTGAGGGCCTCGCTCACCGCCACCCGTGGCGCTCCAGGAAGGTGAGGAAGTCGTCCTGCAGCACCTGCCACTGGAAGCCCTCGGGAGCCACTTCCGGCATCAACTCCACCGACCGGCACAGCGAGGCGCCGATCAGCTTGGACTGCCCGAGCGGGGGCGCCGACCGGAACGTCTCGAACGGGACCCGGAGCCGGAACTCCAGGGTGCCGTCGTGCGGCCGGTACTGCCAGAGCTCCGGATACCCGCCGGGAGCGCCGAGGATGGCCAGGTAGGCCCAGGTCTCGACCTCCGCGCCGTAGGACGTGGCCGCCAACTCGGCGTTCCAGGCGGTCTCGATGTCGTGGCGCACGGCCCGATAGGCATCGTAGACCGTCTGTTGGATTTCTCCTGTCATCCAGAGCTTCATGCATCGTTCCCCTGCCTGAGAGGGTGCTTGAACGATACGATGGCGCGCTCTGTTCTACCAAGTCGACGATTGCGGCGAGAAGCGGAACCTTCACGGAAGTCTCTCGCTTCTCACGGTAGAATCGACCCGACCGGCCGAGATCGACGTGGGGAGACCGCCATGCGCCACCTGCTCGAGGACGTCCGCTTCGCCGTCCGCACCCTCGGCCGGCAGCCCGGGCTCGCCGCCGCGGCGATCCTCACCCTGGCGCTCGGCATGGGGGGCAACGCGGGCGTGTTCAGCCTCGTCGACGCCCGGCTCCTCACACCGCCCCCGTTCCGCGATCCGGCTCGCCTGGTGGTCGTCTGGGGATCGAACCCGGAGGCGGCGAAGGCGATGGGGACGCCGGACCGGCTGTCGCTCTCGGCCGCCGACTTCTACGACCTGGCGCGGGAGAGCCGCTCCCTCACCCACCTGAGCTTCTTCCAGTGGAACCGCCTGAACCTCACCGGCGGCGGCGAGCCGGAACAGCTCGCCGTCTACCAGGTCTCGGGCGACCTCTTCCCCCTCCTCGGCACCCCCGCCGCCCTCGGCCGCACCCTCGGTCCGGCGGACGACACGCCAGGGAGGCCGGCGACAGTCGTCCTTTCCCATGCCTTCTGGCAGCGCCGCTTCGGCGGTGATCCCAAGGTCGTCGGCCGGACCCTCTCGCTCTCCGGGCTGCCGATGACCGTGGTGGGGGTGATGCCCGCGCCTTTCCGCTTCCCCGGGGGGAGCGACCTGGTTCCCGGCGACGACGCCGGTCCGGATGCCTGGGTGCCCCGCGCGCTGGGGATGGCGGAGCGTCAGAACCGGGGGAGCCGGAACGCCTGGGTCCTCGGCCGGCTGCGCCCGGGGGGGACCCGGGAAGCGGCGCAGGCGGAGCTCGACACGCTCTGCCGCCGGCTGGCCCGGGCCTATCCGGCGGAGGACGCCGGCTGGGGCGTGCGGCTGGCACCTCTTCCCCAGGTGATGGTGAGCGAGCTGCGCCCCGTCCTCCTCCTCCTCGCGGCGGCGGTCGGCCTGATCCTCCTCCTCGCCTGTGCCAACGTCGCCAACCTCCTCCTCGCCCGGGCCGCCTCCCGGCAGCGGGAGATCGCCGTGCGCACCGCGATCGGCGCCAGCCGCGGCCGGCTCCTCGCCCAGCTCTTGACCGAGAGCCTGGTCCTGGCCGTCGCCGGGAGCGGGCTGGGCCTCGTCCTGGGGAAGGCCGGCCTCGCCGCCGTCGCCGCCCTGGTCCCGGCGGGGACGATCGGGATCGCTCCGCTCGGTCTCCACCCCCGGATGCTCGCCTTCGCCGCCCTCCTCTGCCTGCTCACCACCCTCCTCGCCGGCCTCGTCCCGGCCCTCCAGGCGACCCGGCCGGACCTCACGGCCGCCCTCCGCGGCGGCAGCCGGGAGGGCGCCGGCCGGAAGGGGCGGCGGATGCGGAGCGCCCTGGTGGTGACCGAAGTGGCGCTCGCGGTCCTCCTGCTGACCGGCGCCGGTCTCCTGCTGCGGAGCTTCGTCCGCCTCCTCGCGGTCGATCCCGGCTTTGAGACGGCGCGGGCGGTCGTCCTCGACGTCAACCTGTCGCGGCCGCGCTACCCCGAGCCGCGGCGCCGGCTCTTCCTGGCGCAGGGGCTCGACCGCCTGCGCGCCCTCCCGGGAGTGACCGCGGCGGGCGCCGTCTCCGGCCTGCCGCTCACCGGCAGCTTCAATTTCTATAATTTTCTGATCGAGGGGCGTCCGATCCCCAAGCCGGAGGAGATGCCGGTCGCGACCGATCTCCGGGCGACCCCCGGCGCCTTCGCGGCCCTCGGCATCCCCCTCCTCGCCGGCCGGACCTTCACCGCCGCCGACGGGCCGACCGCACCCGAGGTGGCGGTGGTCGACGCCGCCCTGGCCCGGGCCTACTGGCCGGGGGAGAGCCCGCTCGGCCGACGCTTCCGCATGGGCCTGCCGAACGACAAGGACGATCCCTGGTACACGGTCATCGGCGTGGTGGGGAGCGTCCACAGCAATCTGGAGCTGGCGCCACGGCCGCGGCTCTACCGTTCGGCGGCGCAGCACCCGCCGCTCTCGGTCTCCTTCGTGATCCGCACGGCCGGCGCGCCGCGCGTCCTCTTCGCCGCCGCCCGGGCCGCGCTGCGCGAGGCCGATCCCGAGCAGCCCATCTCCCGGATCACCACCCTCCAGGAGGTGGCAGCCGCCGCGGTCGCCGGCCGCCGCTTCAGCCTCTTCCTCGTCGGCCTCTTCGCCCTCCTGGCGCTCCTCCTCTCCGGCATCGGCATCTACGGCGTCACCGCCTATGCGGTGACCCAGAGGACGCGGGAGATCGGCCTCCGCCTGGCCCTGGGCGCCCGGCGCGGCCGGGTGCTCCGCCGGGTGGTGGGGGAGGCAGGAGCGCTCGCCGGGCTCGGGGTGCTCGCCGGCCTCGCCGCCGCCTTGGGTCTCACCCGAGTGCTCTCGTCCCTCCTCTACGGGGTTGCCCCGACCGATCCGGCGACCTTTCTGGCCGTGGGGCTGCTCCTCACCGGGATCGCCCTGGCCGCGGCCTACCTGCCGGGAAGGCGGGCGACCCGGGTCGATCCGATGGTGGCGCTGCGGGAGGAGTAGGAGGGATTCGGGATGCTCCCGAACTCACCGCCCGGCCCGCTTTGACAACGCCGGGAAGCCGCCCGTAGACTCCTCCCCCGACTGCATGGGGGTCCCCACCTCCGGGAGAAACGACATGCTGTACCGCCGTCCATGGGCGCGCTGCCTCGGGCTCGCCGCGCTCCTCGCCCTGCCGCTCTCCAGCCGCCCGAACCCGGGGACGGCCGAACCCGACCACCTCGTCTGGGCCCGGCAGCTGGTCGCCGGCGTCACCCCGGAGACCAACCTCTATGCCTCGCGGCCGACGATCGTCACCTGGGCCGGGGCGAACGGCGCCGCCGAGACGCGGAACCGGAGCGTCTGCAGCGCCCTGGCCGCCCACCTGCTGATGCAGGCGTACGGCTACCGGGCCGCCGACTTCGCCAGCTGGCTGGGCGGCCGTTTCCCGCGCGCCGCCGGCTTCCATGACGCCATCGCCGCCGGCCATGGCTTCGTCCCCGTCTCCCGGATCGCCGACGTCCGGCCCGGCGACGTGCTGGCGATCAAGTACCCGCCGGGGAGCCATCCCACCGGCCATGTGCTGATCGCCGCGAGCCGCCCCGTCGAGCGGCACGCGACGGCGCCGATCGTCCCCGGCACCGTCCAGTACGAGCTCTCCGTCATCGACTCCTCGCATACCGGCCACGGTCCCACCGACACCCGCCACTACGCCAAGGGGAAATTCCACAGCGGCGTGGGCGAGGGGCTCTTTCGGTTCTACGCCGCCGCCGACGGCTCCCTGGCCGGCTACTCCTGGAGCGTCACCAAGGCTTCCGAGGTCTACACGCCGAGCGAACGCCACCTCGTCATCGGGCGCCTGAACCATGAGGTCAAGCCGACCGGCCACCCCGGCAAAACCGAGGCCGAGGCGGCCGACGAGTCCGGCGACGACGACGAGTCGCCGGGCAGCTGAGAGACTTCGCGCCGGCGGTCTCCCCGTCCCCTCGCAGAGCGCGTATACTGACGGCCAATCCATGGTTAGGGACAACCGCCTCGGTCGCGGTGCTCCCGCAGGGGTCGCTTGAGCCTCTGCGGGGTGCCGGCGCACAGATCAACTCGCCTGCCCGGCCGCCGTGGCATCGGCGTCGCCGCGGCGTTCCTCCTGCTCTTCCTCGCCGGCCGGGCGATGCCGGCGATATCGGCGCCGGCGGCACCGCTCCGGCCGGAGCTCTGGAAGTCGCGGGCCGGTGACGATCCCCGGTGGGCGAGCCCTGGCTTCGACGACACCTCCTGGCGCGCCGTCCCGCTCACCGCCACCTGGCGGGAGCAGGGGTTCCAGGGCGTCGACGGTACGGTCTGGTTCCGCGGGACGGTCCAACTCGACGAGGAGGCGCGGCTCGCCGCCCGCCGCGGCCGGCTCGGCGTTCTCCTCGGTCCGTCCGACCGGTACGGCGCCTACCAGCTGTTCGCCGCCGGCCGTCTCCTCGGCAGCTCCCGGGGGTGGTCGCTCGCCCTACCCCATCCGGTCGCCCAGGTCTTCCTCCTCCCCCGCGCGGCGGTCGGGGCGGACGGCCGGCTCTTCCTCGCGCTCCGGGTGCGCCGGGTGGCCTGGGCCTCGGATGCCGATCGGGAGGCCGCGCCGATCGGCGGGACCCTCGCCCTGGGCAGCGCCACCGCCCTCCGCGACCGCGCCGAGGTCGCGGACGACCGCACCCTCCTCTCCGACCTCCCCATGCTCCTCCTCGCCCTCCTCTTCCTCGCCGTCGTCCCCTACCACCTCCTGCTCTACGGCCGGCGCCCCCAGGAGACCGGGCACCTGTGGTTCGGCCTCCTGTCGCTCGCCTTCTCGGTCAACACCTTCGCCAGCTCCTACTGGATCTACCAGTTTACCGACCGCTACGACCTGGCGGTGCGGGCGAGCGACGCCAGCGGCCACCTCGCGGCTCTCGTGGCAATCCAGTTCCTCTGGACCTTCTTCGCCTGGCCCCTCCGCTGGCCGCTGCGCGCCTACCAGCTCTCCCACGGCGCGCTCGCCCTCTTCGTCCTTCTCTGGCCCGCCACGCGCCAGGTGGTCGAAAGCCAGGGCGTACGCTCCCTCTGGCTGCTGCCGCTCCTCGTCCTGACCGCGATCCTGGTGCTCCGCGAGGCGCTCCGCGGTGACGCTCTGGCGCGGACTCTCGCCCTGGGCGGCATGGTGCTGGTCGCCGTCGAGGTCGCCGACCTCGCCGGCCAGGTCTTCCCCCTGCCGTGGAGCGGCCGCCTCACCCTCGCGCCCTTCGGCTTCGCCAGCGTCCTGGTGGCGATGAGCCTCTCCCTCTCCATCCGCTTCCGCCGCGTCCACCGCGAGCTCGACCGGCTGCGCCAGAGCCTCGAGGAGGAGGTGCGGGAGCGCACCG
The DNA here is from genome assembly GCA_035644215.1 of Thermoanaerobaculia bacterium. Taxonomy (GTDB): domain Bacteria; phylum Acidobacteriota; class Thermoanaerobaculia; order Multivoradales; family UBA5704; genus DASQPA01. The sequence continues at coordinate 24,000 of DASQPA010000321.1, read as the reverse complement.
CCGATCTCTTCGACGCCAAGGAGGAGGCGCTCGCCGCGAGCCGGGCGAAGAGCCAGTTCCTGGCCAACATGAGCCACGAGATCAGGACGCCCATGAACGGCGTCCTCGGCATGGCGAGCCTGCTCCGGGAGACCGCCCTCTCGGCGACGCAGAAAGAGTATCTGGAGATCATCCGGCAGAGCGGCGAGGCCCTGCTCGGGGTGATCAACGACGTCCTCGACTTCTCGCGGATGGAGTCGGGGAAGATGGAGATCGAGCGCGCCCCCTTCGCCCTGGCGGCGGTGGTCGAGGAAAGCCTCGGGAGGGTCTCCCCCCTGGCGGCACGCCAGGGGCTGGCGCTGCGCCACCGCATCGCCCCGGGGACCCCGGAGGTCCTGGTGGGCGACCGCGACCGCACCCAACAGGTGCTCTTGAACCTGCTGGGCAACGCCATCAAGTTCACTCCGGCCGGCGAGGTGCGGGTGGCGCTCTCCGCACGCCCGATATCGGAGGGAGCCCAAGAGCTCTACGAGGTCCGCTTCGCCGTCACCGACACCGGCATCGGCATCCCCCCGGAGCAGCTCGCCCGGCTCTTCGTCGCCTTCCAGCAGATCGACAGCTCGACCACCCGCCGGCACGGCGGCACCGGCCTGGGGCTCGCGATCAGCCGGCGGCTGGCCGAGCTCATGGGCGGCGAGATCGGGGCGGAGAGCACCGTCGGCCTAGGGTCGACCTTCCACTTCACGGTCGTCGGGGAGTCCGCCCCGGCCCTGCCGCTCTAGCTCTCCTTGCACTCCCGTTTCCAGTTGAACCGCCGGGCGACGGCCTCCTCGATGACCTCCTGGCTCTCCTCGAAGCGGCGATCGGTACTGGAGATTGAAATCATTCTCGATTTCTTCATCACCGACCCATAGGCCCGGCCAAAGAGATCACAGGGCGCCACCTCAATCGTCTGCAATACCTCGAACACCTCTTCCAGCATCCATTTCTTCCGCCCGGTGAGGAGCGTCTGCAGCCTCTCGGCTTCCCAGCCGAGACGCCCCTCGACGTCTTCCACCGTGGTTCCCAACTCGAGAATCAGCTCCCGCAAGGATCTCGCGAGCCGCAGCTCTTCGGGATGCAAGGGCATGTTCCGCTCCATTCTTTGATGCTCCCCCCCAGGCCTCGCTTCGGGCAGCGGGAGCGTATAAATTCCTACCAAGGATCGATGAAATGCCGCTCTCTGGAAGCCTCCTCCTGCCCGCCCGCGACCTCCTCCGGGGGCTCGACCGCTGCCTCGACGCGGGCTTCCGCGGGCTCCTCGCGGTGGCGGCGGGCCTCCTCGTCGGCTGGTTCCTCTACGTGCCGCTCCATGAGCTGCTGCACGCCGGCGCCTGCCTGGCGGCCGGAGGAGCCGTCAGCCGGCTCGAGATCGATCCGCTCTACGGCGGGGGCCTGCTCGCCAGGGTCTTCCCTTCTATAGTGCCGGCCAGCGCGTATTCGGGGCGCCTTTCTGGCTTCGACACGCACGGAAGCGATGCAATCTACCTGGCGACCGACCTCGGACCCTTCCTGCTGGCCCTCTTTCCCGGCAGCTGGGCCCTGCGGCGGGCCGCCTGCGCCCGGCGTCCGCTGCTCTTCGGCCTCGCCCTCCCGGCGGCCCTCGCCCCCTTTCTCTCCCTGACCGGCGACGCCTACGAGATCGGCGCCATCCTCGCCACCCACCTGCCTCCCTGGTCGGCCCCGGCGCTCCGCCAGCTTTTGCGCGGCGACGACCTCCTGAAAAAGGTCCAGGAGCTCGCCGCCCTCCCCTCCCCGGGCGTCGCCCCCTGGGGGGGCGTCGCCCTGGCGGCGCTCGCCGGGGTGCTCTGGGCGTTCCTCACCTACAAGCTGGGCGACCGGGTCGCCAGAGCTCTCGGCCAGCCGGCCCTGGAGTAAGTCAGGCGGTGAGCTTCTCCCAGTCGGCGTCGGGGGCGTCCTGGGCGATCGCCAGGCCGCCGTCCGAGCCGACGAAGACGGGGTCCTTGACCACCGTCACCCGGCCGCCGCCCACCGCCCGCAGCTCCTGCTCGAGACGGGGACCCAGGCCGCGGATCAGGCCGGTGCCGCCCGACAGGATGACGTTGTTGCGCACCTTCTCCTGAAACTCGGGCTGGACGCGCGAGAGGAGGTCGAGCATCGACTCGACGAGGGTCGGCAGGATGCTCTCGCAGGCCTGGCGCATCTCCTGGGTGATGTCGATCTGGGTCGGCCGGCCGTTGACCGGGACGGTGACGAGGACCGGGCTCCTCGGCTCGCCGACGAAGCTCCCCTCCTCTTTCCAGGAGCGCACCATGTGGATCGAGAAGCGCGCCTGGGGGTGGCGCTCGCGCAGGAGCCGGGCCAGCTGCTCGTCGATGAAGTCGCCGGCCTGGGTCAGGGTGCGCTGGTCGTCCTCGGTCGGCAGGCGGCCGTTCATGACGCAGAAATCGGTCGTCCCGGCGCCGATGTCGACGATCATGGTATGGAGGAGGGCCTCCAGGCCATAGGCGACGGCAAACGGCTCGGAGACGATCATCAGGCTGTCGGCGGCGTCCTTCATCGCCTTCCGGACGTGCTGCTTGTTGACCCGCAGGGCCTCGGCCGGGACGCCGACCACGGCGCGCACCTTCAAGCCGTTTTTGTTCTCCCGCTCGACCCCGGCGAGCGCCAGGAGGTGGCGCAGCAGCTCGCGCACCGCCGCCTCGTCCTTTTCCGAGCCGTCCTTGATCAGCCCCTCTTCGAGCGGGCGGTGGAGGTCGAGCATGGGCCGGTTGTCGAGCGCCTCCCGGCCGATCAGGACAGGCTTTTTCAACACCTTCCGGGCCACCATGTCGAGCGGCCAGCCGACGTAGCTCTCGACCACGTGGCGCTGGCCGTTCGAGGAGGAGATCGAGCTGCGCGAGGTGCCCAGGTCGATGCCGACGTTCAAGACCGGGTTCTTGCTGTTCATGAATCAGATTCCTTTCTCTCCGGAGCGCTCGGTCGAGACGGCGTAGGCGCCGATCCCGTCGGCGAGCGCCTCGGCAATGTGCTGACGGTACTCCGGCCGGGCGAGCTGGCGGGCCTCCTCCTCGTTCGAGAGGCAGGAGACCTCGGCCAGGATCGCCGGCATTTCAGTCGACAGCAGGACGATGAAGGGGGCCGCCTTGACCCCGCGGTCGGAAAGCTCGGGGGTCACCTTGTGCAGCGAGCGGAAGAGCGCCGCCTGGACCGAGAGGGCGAGGCGGCGGGAGTTGTCCTCCCGCACGCCGGCGTAGATGCCGTCCAGGATGCGGCGCAGGTCGGCCATGGCGTAGCCGGAGTCGCGGTTCTCGGCCGCCGCGAGCTGCGTCAGGTAGGGGTCGTCGGTGGGGCCCAGGAAATAGGTCTCGACGCCGCGCGCCTTGCGGTCGCCGATCCAGTTGAGGTGGATCGAGACGAAGATGTCGGTCTCCGCCCGGTTGGCCAGGGCGGCGCGGTCCACGAGGTCGATCGGGCGGTCCTCCTCGCGGGTCAGGAGGACGGTGAAGGAGCGGGCGGTCAGGATCTGCCGCAGCCGCAGGGCGATGTCCAGGGTGAGGTTCTTCTCGATCAGGCCCTGCGGCGTGCCGGTGCCGACGCTGGCGCCGCCGTGCCCGGGGTCGAGCATGACCTTGCGCACCGCCAGGGGGAAGAGCGCGGCGTCGACCGACCGCGCCTCGGGGAGACGCAGGGGGGTGATCTCCGGGCGGGCTGGCGGCGAGACGCGGGCGGTGCGCACCCGGGCCGATGCGATCGGTGCTGCGCTCCGTTCCGCCGCGAGGGTCGAGAGCAGCCGGGAGGAGCCGAGGAGCCCCAGGGGCAGGAGCGCCAGGGCGCAGAAGCGCGCCACCAGGCGAGCCCGGGCCTGGTGTCGCAGGCGATGCAGCTGGCGCACCGGCCCCCCCTCGATGAGGTCGACGTTCTCCCGGACCAGCTCGGAAAGCAGGCGGCGTTTCAGCCGATCGTTGGCCCGATTGTTGGCAATCATCGCCGCGCCCCTTGCCAAGTGGGCATGCCATCGGGTGCCGCACGGCGGCGCCCGTCCTTCCTGCTGCTCGTCACCCCGGGTCTCCCTTGAGGCACGCAAGACCGCGGCCTTCCACGGATTTTGAGCCAAGAGTATACGACGGGCGGGCTATTTCCCCTTCAAATGGATGTGCAATTGGCGACCTTCTGCTTCGATCCCGGTCACTTCCACCCCGGGGCCGGTGAGGTCGAGGACGACGTGGAGCTCGTTCCCCTGCGGCCCGGCGTGGGAGCCAGTGCGCACCTGGAGGAGCTGCCGGGTGCCCACGACCAGCCGGGGCGAGGGGAAGGGGCGGTCGACACCGAAGAGCTTGACCAGCTCGCGCGGCGGGTCGGCGTCGATCCGGTAGGAGGTCCAGTCCTGCCGCCGCAGGGCGCCGTCCGCCCACAACACGACCTCGGTCCCGTCCGGCGTCTGCTGCCAGGTGATCTTCTCGATCGTCCTGAAGGTCGAGGGGGAGACGGCCTCCGGTGCCGCGGCCGGCGAAGGAGCCGTCGCGGCCGGCGGAGGAGCCAGCGCGGCCGGAGCGGGGGACGTCGCCGGGGCGGGAGACGCCGGAGGGGATACCGCGGTGGCCGGTCCGGGAGTCGCCGTGACCGGAGCGGGCGGGGTGGGGGCCGCGGGGGGGACCTGGCGCCGCAGGGGCGGGCCGGCCGGCGCGGTGCCCCTCCCCGGCAGGAACAGGCCGGTGAGAGCGTCCTGGTTGAGGATCGCCAGGGCCGTCGCGAGGACCAGCGCTCCGCCCAGGGCCGCCCAGAGCACCAGCCGGGAGCGCCGGGGAGGCTCCGCCGCCGCCGCGACGCCGAACGTCGGGATGCCGGGCGGGGGGAGCGGGGAGGGTGGCGCCGGCGCCGGCCAGACCGGCGCAGGCTCCGGCCACACGGGCTCCGGCTCCGTCCAGACGGGCTCCGGCGACGGCTCCGGCGCCATCTCCTCGGCCGGCCACGGGGGCGGAGCGAGCGCAGCCAGGGGGGGGAGCGGAGCCAGCTGAGGAGGCTCGACGAGCTCCGGAAACGGGTGGGGGGGCGGGGCCGGCGCGATTTCGGGAGCGGCGGGGGCGGCGGGAGGGATCGGTGCGGCCTCGTCGTGGGTACCGGTCGGCGTGCGGCTCAGGTCGAAGGGGATTCCCCCCTCGGCAATGTAATTGTCGACCATCCGGTAGATCAGCTCCCGTCCCTCCGGAGAGATCTCCAGGAAACGGATGCCCATGCCCGCCGGCTTGTCGGGACCCTGGTCGATGGGCCGCACCCAGACGACCTCGCCGGTCCCCCGGATGAGCTCGAAGTCGTCGCCCAGCCGGAGCTCGAAGCCGATCATCCGGCCCATCGGCTCCGGCGTCTGGGTGCGGATGAACATGCCGCCGGGCGAGATGTTCGAGGAGTATTCGCTGATGAAGCCGCCGAACCACTCGAACTTGAGCTGGACCCGGGCCTCCAGGGGGACGCGCTGCGAATCGCGCGATACAGGATGTTCGCTCATAGTGCCGTCGCTGCACCTCGTCCTGGTCTCTGTGCGCTCCGCGGCCGGCGCGCGCCGGCGGCTCCGGGTCGATGGGCACAGGATCTTATCAGGAGGAGGAACGCGGCGCAGCGGAAATTCGTATCCCGCCGTATCCAGCTCTATCTTCGCCCCCGGCGTTCGCGTTTCAGGAAGGCCGCGAGCTGGCGGGCGAGGTCGGCGGTCAGCCGCTCCTCGTGGGCGGCGTTCTGGAACATGAGGAGGGCCGCCATGGCCTCCCGGTTCACCTCCCGCGACTCGAAGACCGGCATGATCTCGACCGCCAGGGCCTTCTGCTCGGCCGTCCGCCCCTCCTCCGCATAGAGGATGGCGAGGTCGAGCGAGACCAGGGCCGCGTCGTACCCCAGGCTGCGCGCGAAGAACTGGCGCTGGACCTCGCGCAGGGCGCTCTCCGCCGCCCGGCTCTCGCCCAGCCCGAGGGCGATCCGCCCCTCCACCCAGCGCAGCCGCACGAGGTCGACCGGGTTGCCCAGCTCCACCGCGAGCCGGCGCACCTCGGGGAGGAGGGCGGCGGCCTCGGCCGGCCGCCCGGCGTCGGTGAGCAGGAAGGCCAGGTTGTGGCGGAGGCAGAGGAGCAGCCGGGGCCAGCGGCCGCCGTCGAGGCTCAGGGCCGCCGCTTCGAGGAGCGCGGTTGCCCGTTCGGGCTCGCCCCGCTCCTCCAGGATCTTGGCCTTCTTGATCAGCGAGATCCCCACCCCGTGGCCGTCGTCGCTCTCCTGGTAGAGGCTCTGCGCCTCGTCGGCCAGCGCCTCCGCCTCGTCGAGCCGGCGCTGAGCGCGGCGCAGCGATCCCTTGAGGTCGGAGACCTCCGCCCGGACGTGCGGGTTGCCGGTCATGCTGGCCCCCAGGTGCTCCTCGGCCCGGCGGAAGGCCGACTCGGCGCTCCACAGCTCGCCCAGGATGCGGCGGGCGTTGCCCAGGTAGGCCCAGGCGCGGGCTTTCAGGTCGAGCACCCAGTCGGGGTCGTAGGACACCTCGACCAGGAACTCGCTGACGCGGACCGCCAGCTCCGCCAGGTCGATCGCCCGCGCCGGGTCGAGGACGCCGGCCGCCAGGCTCTCCTTGAGGAGGAGCTGGCAGAGCCCCCAGTTGTGGAACCGCTCGTCGGCGAGGACGGCGGCGAGCTGCGCCTCGAACGGCCGCTCGGCCAGCTCGGCCCAGAGCTCCGGCGCCCGCAGCCCTTCGAGGACGGCGACCCGTTCGTCCCAGTGCTCGAACTCCCGCTTCAGCCGCAGGACCTCCTCGTAGCTCGCGCGGCAGTCCGGGCAGAGGGCGAGGAGGTGCGGCACGATCCGCGCCAGCACCTCCTCGTGATCCAGGTCCCGGGCCAGCCAGCGCGCCATCGCCTCGACCGACAGATGGGTCTCCTTCTTCGCCTCCACTTCGATCCCCCTTTCGGCTCAGGAGAGGACGATTCTCGTCCCCTTCAGAAGATAGGTTACCGGAAGAGAGAATTTCGTGACATCGAAATACGATCCACAAAGCTCTCGCCGCGATTCCTCTCCCGGTTCCGCTGCAGGGGGGCGACAAAAAAGGGGGCCGGCCCAGCCGGCCCCCTCGACGGCAACGACCCCTAGTGCGATCCGCTGCCCTGGCTGCCCGGGGTTGCCGCCGTGCCGCCGGTCCCGCCGGTCGTGCTGCCGCCGTGCGGATCGAGGGTGGCGCCCTCGGCCCCGGCCAGGCGGCGCAGATCACGGCCGGCGGAGCCACCCCCGGGGTGCCCCTCCCAGAGACGGCTGACGGCGGTCCAGAGGGAGGAGAAGAGGTCCCCCTCCCGCTGGAGGTCGCCGCCGCGCTGCGCCGCCGGCCGGGCGTGCGCCGGGGAGGCGAGCCCCGCCACGAGGGCGGTCAGGACGAGGGCGGGAAGGAGGCGGTGCGCTCGATTGTTGTGGAACATGCTTCTCTCCTTGTTGGACAGGTCTCGCCGGGGGGAGAATGTCCTCCCGGAGCCTGCCTCTACAACTAGGACGTTTCTGGTATCCATAACCGAGACATTCTTTTTGACGACGAACAGCGGCAGCGGCAGGGCGGTCGCGGGAGGGGAACACCGGGTGCCGGCACCCGGCGGGACCGATAGTGATATAAGCCCTCCGTACCCAAGGCGGCACCCGCCCTCGCCCGGCACGCTGGACCCAAGGCTCGAAGTGCGCGTCCTCAAGTCTTCCTCGATCGCCCTTCGGGCAGCCCGGAGAGGATGGATCCTCTCCCTCGCCGTGACGCTGGTCGCCTGCGGCGACGCGCCGCGTTCTCCCTACCCCACGGGCAAGGGCGGTGGTGGCGAGCTCCGCGTCATCACCCCGGCGGAGCCGGCGAGCTTGAACCCGGACGTCGGCAACGACGACATCGCCGGCGTCATCGGCGAGAACCTCTTCGACCGGCTGGTCTCCCTGGACGCCGACTCCCGGCTGATCCCCGGTCTCGCCGAGTCGTGGAGCGCCTCCCCCGACGGCCGGAGCTACACCTTCCACCTCCGCCGGGGGGTGCTCTGGCACGACGGCCGGCCCTGCACCTCGGCCGACGTCCGCTGGACCTTCGAGAGCCTGGCGGGCGACGCCACCCTGGCGCGCCCGGCGCTCTCCCGGATCGCGAGCATCGCGACCCCCGACGACCTCACCGTGGTCCTGCGGCTCCGGGAGCCCTGGTCGCCCTTCCTCGCCGGCCTGGCGAGCACCGCCTTCATCCTCCCCCGCCACCTCCTCGCGGGGACCGACTGGAAACACCGGGCGGCGACCTGGAAGCCGGTGGGGACGGGCGCCTTCCGCTTCGTCGACTGGGTCCCGGGCGAGCGCGTCACGCTCGCCGCCAACCCCGCCTACGACCGCCCCGGCCCCTATCTCGACCGCCTGGTCTATCTCTTCCTCCCCGACTCCTCGCGGGTGCCCGAGCTGATGCTCGCGGGCGCCGCCGACTACGCCCTCATCCGCCCCGGCCTCGACACCCTGCCCCGGCTGCGCAGCTCGCCCCGCCTGACCGTCCTCGTCCGGCCCGGCGACACCCGCTACTACTGCGCCTTCAACCTGCGCCGCGCGCCGTGGTCCGACCCGCGGGTCCGCCGGGCGGTCAACGCCGCCCTCGACCGTCCGCTCCTCGTCGACCACGCCCTGGCGGGCTACGGAGCGCCGGCCTTCGGGTTCTACACCCCCACCGTCTCCTGGGCCTACGACGGCAACGCGCGGGTGCCGGCGTTCGACCGCGGGGAGAGCCAGCGGCTCCTCGATGCCGCCGGCCTGCCGCCCGACCGGCAGGGGAGGCGCCTGCGGACCGAGATCGTGGCCCCCAGCGTCTCCCCCTTCGCCGAGCTCGCCCACGAGGTCGCGGCGCAGCTCAGGGCGGTGGGGATCGACGCCCGTCCCACGCTGCTCTCGCCCACCGCCTGGCTCTCCCGCCTCACCCAGAGCCACGACTTCGACCTCGGCCTGATGGGCGGCAGCCAGGGTCCCGACCCCGACAACCTGGAGGCCCGCTTCGGCTCGCGCGGCACGCTCCAGTTCATGGGCTACGCAAGCCCGGCTTTGGACGCCGCGCTGCTCGCCGGGGCGCGGACGCGGACGCCGGCCGAGCGCGCCGTCGCCTACTTCCGCGCCCAGGAGATCCTCGCCCGCGACCTGCCGGTCGCGCCGCTCGCCGAGGCGGTCCGCGTCTCGGTCTACCGGCGGGAGGTCACCGGCCTGCCCCAGGCCGAGGCGCGCGGCCTGGTGTCCAACTACGCCTACAGCCTGGTCCGCCTCCGGCCCCCCCTTCCCCAGGAAAGGGGAGGGCGCGAATGAAACGCTTCCCGTCCCGCCACTGGCGCGACTGGCCCTGGGCCAGCAAGCTCGCCCTCCTCCTGGTCGCCCTGGCGGTGGCGCCGCTCGCCGCCGTCACCCTCTACAACGACGCGACGGCCCGCCGCGAGCTGGCCGCCGCCACCCGCGCGCAGAGCCTGGCGCACGCCGAGGTCACCGCCGACCACATCGACACCTACCTCGACCGCACCCTGGCCGACCTGCGCGTCCTCGCCCTCCACCCGCAGACCGTCCGCCTCCTCGCCTCCCGCTCGGTGCCGCCGCCGGAGCTCACCGCCGACGTCGCCAAAGCCCTGCGCCAGATGCGCGAGACGCACGGCTTCGACTCCATCTACCTGACCGGCCAGGGGGGGGAGGTCCAGCTCGCCACCGACCCCCGCCTCGCCGGGCGGAGCTCGGTGGCGTCGCGCAGCTTCCTGACCGGTATCGCCGGCGAGTCGTCGATCGACGAGCCGCGCTGGGACCCGCTGGACGGCCGGGTCTACCTCCACCTCTCGACCCCCGTGCGCCAGCCGGACGGGCTGATCCTGGGGGTGGCGGTGGGGCGCCTGTCGCTCGCCGGCCTGGACGCCATCGTCGCCGGCGACACCAGCTTCGCCGGCCGCGGCGAGATCGGGGTCCTCTGGGATGCCGACGGCATCCGCCTCTCCGAGCCGGTCCGGCCCGAGCTGCGCTTCCGCCCCCTGGAGCCGCTCGCCGCGACGGTCGCCCTGACTCTCGAGGCCGAGCAGCGCTTCGGCCCTGACACCCACCGCTTCCTGGCCTCGGCGGCGACGGTCCCCGGGGTCACCCAACGCTCGCGCTGGCTCCTCTACGACCGCGCGACCGACCCCTACCTGCGGACCCGGGCGCCCGGCCTCGGGGAGATCGAGGCCGCCGTCGTCCCCCTCCGTGGCAAGCGCTGGCTGTACGGGATCTTCACCCCGGAGGCGTCGATCCTCGCCGCCCTCCGCGCCCAGGTCCGCCGCAACCTCTTCTTCGCCCTCCTGACCGCCCTCCTCGCGGTGGCGGTGGCGGTCGGCGCGGCGCGCTGGATGGTGGGTCCCCTCTCCCGGGTCGGGCAGACCGCCAACGCCATCGCGGCGGGCGACTTCGCCCGCCGGGTCGGGCTCGACCAGCACGACGAGGTAGGGCAGCTGGCGACCGCCTTCGACGCCATGGCCGACGCCATCGCCCGGAAGGACGCCGAGCTGCGCGGCCACGCCGAGCACCTGGAGCAGCGGGTGGCGGAACGCACCGCCGCGGAGCGCGAGGCGCGGCGCCGGGCGGAGGAGGCCAACCGGGTCAAGGACGAGTTCCTGAGCACCGTCTCGCACGAGCTGCGGACGCCGCTCCACGCCATCCTCGGCTGGACCTTCCTCCTCGGCAAGGGCCACCTCGACGAGGACGCGGCGCAGCGGGCCCTGGCCACCATCGAGCGCAGCGCCAAGGCCCAGGGCCAGATCATCGACGACCTCCTCGACGTGTCGCGCATCATCACCGGCAAGCTGCTGCTCCAGCCCCAGCGGGTGGACCTGGTGCAGATCGTCCAGGCCGCCCTGGACGCCGTGCGGCCGGCGGCGGAGGCCAAGGAGATCCGGCTCCTCGCGCGGCTCGCCCCGGAGGCGGCCCGCGCCACCGGCGACCCCAACCGGCTGCAGCAGGTGGTCTGGAACCTGCTGTCGAACGCCGTCAAGTTCACCCCCCGGCAGGGGGAGGTGGAGGTCGCCCTGGCGCGCACCGCCTCCCAGGTCGAGATCCGGGTGCGCGACAGCGGGATCGGCATCGCCCCCGACTTCCTCGACTACGTCTTCGACCGCTTCCGCCAGGCCGACAGCAGCACCACCCGGGCGCACGGCGGCCTCGGGCTGGGCCTCGCCATCGTCCGCCACCTGGTCGAGCTGCACGGCGGGACGGTGACCGCGGCGAGCTCCGGCGCGGGCGGCGGGGCCACCTTCACCGTCCGCCTGCCCATCGCCGCCCTGCTGGCGGAGGAAGCCATGGAGGAGACCCGGGGCGGATCGCGGCGGCGGAGCGCGATCGCTCCCAAGTCTCCGGCGGCGGTCGTCCCCTCGCTCGCCGGCCTCCGCATCCTCCTGGTCGACGACGAGGCCGACGTGCGCGAGATCGTCTCCGCCGTCCTCGGCCGCTACGGGGCGCGGGTCGACACCGTCGCCTCGGCCGCCGAGGCCCTGGACGCCCTGGAGCGCTCCGGCGCCGACGTCCTGGTGGCCGACATCGGCATGCCGGGCACCGACGGCTACGCCCTGATCCAGCAGGTCCGCGCCCTCCCCGGCACGATGGCGACCATCCCGGCCCTGGCCCTGACCGCCTACGCCGGCGCCGCCGATCGCGACCGGGCGCTCGCGGCGGGTTTCGTCCTCCATCTGGGCAAGCCGGTCGAGCCGGCCGAGCTCGCGGCGGCGGTGGCAAGGATCTGGCAAGAACGAACTGCAACCTGACCGTGAGGGGAGACATCATGAAAGCATCGATCTTCACCCTGTTCGTTCTCCTGTTCAGCGCCCTGGGAGCGACCTTCGCCGGCGCCGACACCCTGGGGGACGCCGCGACGATGGCCGCCGAGCACCAGGGGGACCACCCGGCCCCCACCCCGGCCGCGCGCACCGCCCCGTCGACCGCGGTGACCGGGGAGACCGTGGTCTACGGCGAGGTCTCCGGCAAAAAGCTCCACGGCTTCCTCGCCCGGCCCAAGGGGACGGCGGGGCCGCTCCCCGGCATCCTCGTCATCCACGAGTGGTGGGGCTTGAACGACAACATCCGCGACATGGCCCGCCGGCTGGCCGGCGAGGGCTACGCCGCGCTCGCCGTCGACCTCTACGGCGGCGCCACGGCGGACACCCCCGAGAAGGCCACGGCGCTCATGCAGGCCGCCCTAAAGGACATGGCGGCCGGCGAGGCGAACGTCCGCCAGGCCTACCTCTACCTTTCCGCCGAGCAGCACTCCCCGCGGGTCGCGGTCATCGGTTGGTGCTTCGGCGGCGGCTGGTCGCTCGCCACCGCCCTGGCCCTCCCCGACAAGATCGCCGCCACGGTCATCTATTACGGCCACCTGGAGACCGACCGCGCCAAGCTGGCGCCCTTGAAGATGCCGATCCTCGGCTTCTTCGGCGGCCAGGACCAGAGCATCCCGGCGGCCAGCATCCAGCAGTTCGAGTCGACGCTCAAAGAGCAGGGCAAAGCGGTCGAGATCCACGTCTACCCGAACGCCAAGCACGCCTTCGCCAACGCCTCCGGTGGCAACTACAACCCCGAGGCCGCCGCCGACTCCTGGAAGCGGACGGTCGATTTCCTGGCGAAGAACCTCAAGAAGTAGGGCTGGCCGGGTGGAGAGCCGGGCCAGGATACTCCTGGCTGGTTTGAGGTCGGAGACTTCGTTAACTTAAAGAGGGCGGGAGCCAGATCTGTCGGATCCTCGGAGATCTGGAGGGCGTGTGAGAAATCATCCCTGCCGGGGAGTAGAGACGCCCAGCCGCTACCACAGACCTTGTGTTGACCACGAACGCCAGGGCGTCTCCAACGCTGCCAGAACCACAGGCGTTCCCGGCCTGCGGAGACGCCTTGGCGGTGGTGATTCCGGAGAGGTCAGTGGTAGCGGCTAGGCGTCTCTACAGCTCCTGTTGGCACGTCTCATAAGCGGCGCGCGCCTCGGAAGCCGACTCACCCAGGTACTGTTCCCGCTGCCCCGGTGTGAGACAGGCGTGGGTCGATTCCTTCAGGCACTTGAGCAGAGATTCCCAAGTCACGCGCCAGATTCGGACCTTCCCGTCGGTCGTGACAGTGATCACACGCGAGCCATCCGAACTGAAGACCGCATCCGCCACCGGGCCATCATGGCCCACGAGGACAAGAGGTTGGCCGGAGCCGTCAGCATTCCAGACACGTACGGTTCCATCCCGGGAAGCCGAGACTACCCGCGAGCCGTCAGGACTGAAGGCTACGCTTATGTCCTGATTGCCACCGAGGACAGTTGGATTTCCTGAGCCATCAGCTCTCCAGATCCTAACGGCATCGCCACCGCTGAGGGCTACATGGGCGCCGTCGGGGCTAAAGGCCGCATCGTAGATTGAATCCGGAGACCTGGGAAGCAATACAGGTTTACCAGAGCCATCCGCTCGCCATATCTCAGCTCCTCGTTGTGTAGCTATTAGTATACGGGAGCCGTCGGGACTAAAGGCGACGCGATTTACTGACAGGAAGTTTCCTTGAAGTACAATCGGCCGGCTAGAACCGCTGGTCGACCAAACCATCGCCGCATAATCCTTCGAGCCGGTAATGACACGGGTGCCGTCATCACTAAAAGCTACACTGGTTATAGGCCGCTGGTGACCGGAGAGAAGGATGGGAGTGCCAGAGCCGTCTGCTTTCCATATCTGGGCCGTATTGTCAGCAAATGCAACAGCGATACGAGATCCATCGCGACTAAACACAGCATTAATAATTTCTCCTTCGTGGCCATGAATAGTCACAGGAGGCTCCGCTTTTCCTACGCTGTACAATTGTGCGATGCCATCCCGAAGGAGAATCGCCAGCTTGGCTCCGTTAGGGCTCAATACTGCTCCAGATATCTGACGGGCGTGGGCAAAAGCTAAGCTGGGCTCACTGCCAGGAAACCGCCAAATCCTCGCAGAACCATCTGTCGCGACGGTGACTATACGTGAACCATCCCGGCTGAAGTTCGCATCCCGCAGTAGGCTCTCATCACGGAGAACGATAGGTTCGCCAGAACCGTCAGATCTCCAGACCCGGGCTGTATGGTCGGAAGAGGTTGTAATGATTCGAGTACCGTCGAAGCTAAATCTTGCACTCCTGACCCCATCAGCATGTCCACGAAAGACAATCGGCTCGCCGGAGCCATCAGATTTACATATCTGCACGATGCCATCGCTGAAGCCAACAACGAGTCGCATACCGTCTGGGCTAAAGCTCCCGACAACAGGGAAGCTGTCTGCCTTACTTCGAAGCACCACTGGCTCTCCAGAGCCATCGGATCTCCGGACCTGAACCTGATCAGCGACGACGACCATGACATGTGAGGCGTCGGGGCTAAAGGCAGAATCAAATACTACATCATCGTTCTCACTGATAACGGTCGGCTCGCCGGAGTCCTCGCCTTTCCAGACCTCAACGGCGCTGGCATTATGAATGGCGAGGACAGCAGCACCATCAGCGCTAAAGAGTATTGAATCGCCAGGGGTAGTACGTAGCACGATTGGCTCGCCTGAGCCGTCGGTTCTCACAATCCTTGGATTGCCATCCATGGAAAAGAGTATGACGCGGGAAGCCTCGGGACTAATAATTGAACCGCCAAGCTCCTCGAACCTGCGGACAGTGACAGGCCTGCCAAAGCCATCGGGGTTCCATACCTGAATACCTGCCTTGCCACACGATGTTACAAGCCGTGAACCATCGAGGCTGAACGCCGCATCACATCGATCTGCTTCGCTCCCAAGCGTAGCAGGTTTTCCAAAGCCATTGGAACTCCAGAGTTGAACCTTCCCAGCTGAGGAGACGGTTAGGACCCGCTCGCCATTGGGGCTGAAAACAGCCTTTTTCAGAGGCCTGCTGTCTGCACGGATTATGGTGACGGGAAGAGCCTCAACGGCCGCTCGATGAGCAAATCGAACCGCATCCAGCGAGGATCTGAGCCGAGCAGTACTTTGCTTATCAAGTTCTTTGGCAAGAAGAGCCAGAAGGGCTGGATCGTCAATAGCTTCCTGAATTGTCAAGATTGAGGCCACACGCGCTTCCCTGGCCTGACGCCAGGATTGAAAACCCAGCCACCCAGCTACTGCACACAAAACTGCGACAATCCCAGCAATGGCGAAGGCGGTCCTGGTCGACCGAAGGCGCCGGCGTGTCTCGGCCTTGACAGCTTGGTTCCTCGCCTCAAGGCTCTCTTGGATAAGGCCTATCTCTTCGGAGCTCAGATGCTCAGGTTGTTCACCCAGCCACCGCTCCGCTTCCGCAAGGGGCGCACCGCTCAGTAAGGTTCCACTCTTTTTGTTCTCAGCGAGATAGATGCGCAACCGCTCGCGCCAGAGCAGGAATTCTCGGTCCTCGTCCAGCCACAGCCGCAGCCTCTCCCAACTCTGGATCAGCGCCTCATGAACCACCGCTACGACGTTTTCTCCCTTCTCGTCCCTCTCGGTCACCAGCAACCGCGTCTCGGGACCGGCCAGCCTGTCCACGACCTGGAGGGCTACCGCGTCGAAATCCGCCAGCCGGGCCCGCCTCCTGGTATCCCGGCTCCCTTCCTCAGCGCGCGCGACCCGCACCAGCGAGGTGAACACGCGGCGTGCCGCCAGGCGCTGCTCCTCAGGGAGCCTCTCCAACTCCGCCTCGGCCCGCTGGGCAATGGCTCTGGCCACACCTCCGATTTCTGTGTAAGCCGCATTGGTCAGCCGACGGCCCGAGCGCCGCGCCCAGAGCTCGGTTAGCGCGAACTCCAGTAGTGGAAGGTTGCCAGGCTCCTCGCCGACGTCGCCCAGAATCCGATCAACAAGGCCCGAGTCCAGCTCAAGGCCGACCCGTTCGGCAGGCCCGCGGATCGCTCGACTCAGTTCCTCTCGGAGCATCGGCCCAAGGTTGACGAGAGATTTTTCCAGCAGGTCGCTCAACCCACGATCCAGAGTGAGGGCACGGTCGTAGAAGTCCGCTCGCAGAGCTAGCACCAGAGTGACGGGCACCTTCTCCGTTATCGTTAGGAGACTCTGCACAAAAGGCTTCCGCGTGGCCTCCTCGGTGAGAGTGAACAGTTCCTCGAACTGATCGGCGACGACGAGCAGGCGGCCGGTGCCGCCCGATTTCTCCAGGGCCCGGCGCACGGCATCTTCCAGCCTCACGCGACCGCTCGCCAGATCGTCTCCTAAGCCGGCAGCCTCCCTCAGCCGCTGGACCTCGGTCATCTCGGGCTCAAGAAGAGGCAGGAGAACACCAGCCAGCCGGTGGTACGGTCGCTCGCCCGGGGTGAAGGAAACAGCATCCCAGGAGAGTGCCGGCGGACGCTGCCGGCGGAGCCTGGGGAGAAGCCCGGCGTGCACGACCGAGGATTTGCCACTCCCGGACGATCCGAGGACCGCCACGAACGGCGAGTGGAGGACCGCTTCCAGGAGCCGATCGGAGAAGGCCTCCCGGCCGCAGAAGAAGGCCGCATCCTCTTCCCGGAAGGAGCGCAGTCCCCGGTAGGGGCAGAAAGAGGAGAGCGCTGCCTCGGCTTCGGCCGGAGCCGCGCCTGCCACCGCGCGCGCCAGGCGCCCCAACCCCTCAGGGTCTGTCGGATCGCGCCGCAGATCGATCCAGGTATTAAGGAAGAGGAAGCCGCCCGTGGGATCGGCGCCGGGGAGGAGGACCGGGATGACCGGAAAGCTCGCCCCCACCTTTTTCGCATGAGCTTGACGATCCAGGGCGAACCACAGCTCCCGCCGCTGCCAGACTCCGAATCCCGCACCGCCGAGAAACACGGCGACCGCTTTCGCTCCGGTCAACGCCTGCTCCAGGGCCTCGGGCCAGGGCAGTCCTGCCTGTTGATCCTGATCGAGAAAGGAAGGGATCCCACGAGCCTCCAGGAGCTTGGAGATCTGGAGCACGACCTCCCGCTCGGCGCTGTTGTAGCTCAGGAAGAGGGCGTTGCCCTGCACCGCGCTGTTCTCAGTCACTTGAGGCTGTATCGTAACACTACGGCGCAGACCGGCCGACGACAGCACCCGGTCGCCATCACCGAGGCAGCCGCCAACCACCCCGATTGAGACACAAAGCGGCCTCCGCGGAGGGTCGCGCGGGCCCTGTTGAGACACAAGGGCCGTCTTTGAGCCACCAACGAGAGCCGTTGAGACACAAAACAGCCGCATTGAGACACTGGCTGACGGTATTGAGACACTGGCTGATGGCGTTGAGACACTCGCTGACGGCTTTGAGACACTGGCTGACGCCATTGAGACACTCACTGACGGCGTTGAGACACGCCCGTCCGGCGTTGAGACACTGGCTGACGGCATTGAGACACTCGCTGACGGCATTGAGACACTCCCGTCCGACGTTGAGACGCTCAACGCCTGCAGCGCGTGTCTCAATGCCGTCAGCCAGTGTCTCAACGACTCTCGCGGATGGCAGAAAACCGGAGCTTTGTGTCTCATGGGAACTTGACAAATCCTGGCACCCGGCGCTAGCGTTACGCGTAACCTACGTCGAATCAACGAGGTAGGACGAGGTTCGGCGGGGAGCGCGCCAGCTCTCCTCACCTTCCTCATCATGGTCCCGCCGGTCTGCTGTACGCTCTTCCCCATGCCGATGGAACCCGACGACCGCCAGCCGGTCCATACCGTCTACGGCGGAGCCCAACTGTTCCGGGCCGACGTGGCGGCCCGCCTGGGAGCGCGGGCCTTGGCGGCGCTCGCCGAGTACGCTCCTGATCCCGAGGCGCTGGCGGAGGCCGTGGGGCTGCCCGCGGCGCTCGCCGAGACGGTCTACGGGCGGATGGTCGAGAAGCTCCACCGCGAGCCGGTCGAGGACTTTCGCATCGACTTCGAGGACGGCTACGGCCGCCGGCCCGACGCCGAGGAGGACGGCCATGCCCGCGCCGCCGCGGGCGAGGTGGCGCGGGGAATGGAGACCGGGAGCCTGCCGCCGTGTCTCGGCCTGCGCATCAAGCCGCTCGCCGAGGAGGTCGCCTCCCGCGGCCTGCGCACCCTGGAGATCTTCTTCAAGGAGCTGGCGGAACGGACGGGGGGACGGCTGCCGCCGCGCTTCGTCGTCACCCTTCCCAAGGTCACCCGGCCGGAGGAGGTGGCGGCCCTGGCCGATGCTCTGGATCTCCTGGAGGCGGTCCTGGGCTCCGGCCGGCTCGGCCTGGAGATCATGGTCGAGACCCCCCAGGCCCTCCTCGACGAAACCGGCGCCGTTCCCCTCCGCCGGATGGTCGACGCCGCCCGCGGCCGCTGCGCCGCCGCCTGCTTCGGCCCCTACGACTACACTGCGGCGTTGGGGATCACGGCGGCCCACCAGCGCTACGACCATCCGGCCTGCGACTACGCCCGCCAGACGATGCTGGTGGCCCTCGCCGGCAGCGGGGTGCGGCTCGCCGACGGCCCGGTCACCCTCCTGCCCATTCCGCCGCATCGCCCCGAGGCGGGCGACCTGCCGCTCGGCCCCGAGGAACGGGCGGCGAACCGCGCCGCCGTGCACGCCGCCTGGCGCCTGCACTATGGGCTCGTCCAGCGTTCCTTAGGCGCCGGCTTCCGCCAGGGATGGGACCTCCACCCGGCCCAGCTCCCCACCCGCTACGCCGCGGTCTACGCCTTCCTTCTCGAAGGGTTCGACGACGCCGCCGGCCGCCTGCGCAACTTCATCGAGCGCGCCGCCCAGGCCACCCGGGTGGGCGCGGTGTTCGACGATGCCGCCACGGCCCAGGGCCTGGTCAACACGGTCCTCTCCGCCGTCGCCTGCGGCGCTCTCTCCGAGGAGGAGTTGGAGGCGAGGACCGGGCTCTCGCTGGCGATCCTGCGCGACCGCTCGTTCGCGCCCGTCGCACCGGGGTAGGCATGGCGATCCTCCCTCCCCCCCTTCTCCTCCGTGGTGGCACGGTCCTCACTCTGGACGCGGAGGCCACGGTCCGCAACGCCGACGTCCTCGTCGAAGACGGCCGCATTACCGGCCTGGGAGGGGGCCTGGGGGGCCGGGGCTCCGGGCTCGCAGTTCCCGAGGGAGCGCGCATCCTGGACGTCTCCGGTTGCCTCGTCCTCCCCGGGTTGATCCAGGGGCATGTCCACCTGGGCCAGACCTTCTTCCGCGGCCTGGCCGAGGGGCGGCGGCTCCTCGCCTGGCTGCGCGAGCGGATCTGGCCGCTGGAGGCGGCGCACGACGACGAGAGCGCCTACTGGTGCGCCCTCCTGGGCGCCGCCGAGTGCCTGCTGGGCGGCACCACCACGGTGCAGGACATCGGGATCGGTCCCGGGGCGCGGGGACTGCTCCAGGCGCTCGTCGACTCCCGGCTGCGGGCGCTCGCCGGCCAGTGCCTGATGGACGGCGGCGACGGCCTCCCCGCCGCCCTCGCCGGGGAGACCGAGGCGGTGCTCGCCGCCACGGTCGAGTTGGGGGAGTGCTTCCAGGGGCAGGGTCGCCTCTCCTACCTGCTCAACCCGCGATTCGTCCTCACCTGCTCCGACCCGCTCTGGCGCGGCCTGCGCGACCTTGCCCTGACGCGCGGCTGGCCGGTCCACACCCATGCCATGGAGCAGCAGGAGGAGACCGCCGTGGTGCGCGCCACCCGGCAGGGGCGGGACGAGATCGAGTATTTCGACGAGACCGGGGTCCTCGCCACCGACCTCCGGCTCGCCCATGGGGTCTGGATTCCCGATCCCCACCGGCCGCGCCTCGCCGCGGCGCGGACGAGCGTCGTCCACTGCCCAAGCTCGAATCTGAAGCTCGGCTCGGGGATCGCCGACGTCCTGGGTCTGCGCCAGGCCGGCATCGCCGTGGGGGTGGGGGCGGACGGCGCTCCCTGCAACAATCGCCTGGATGCTCTGGAAGAGGTCCGCCTCGCCGGCCTCCTCCAGAAGCTCCGCCACGGCCCCGAGGCGTTCTCCGGCCTCGACGCCCTCCGCCTGGCGACCAGCGAGGGGGCGCGCGCCGTGGGGCTCGCGTCCGAAGTGGGGACGGTCGAGCCGGGAAAGGCCGCCGACCTCCTCGTCCTCTCGCTCGCCGATCCCGCCTTCCTCGCCGCGCCAGAGGTCGATCCGCACGACCTCGTGGCCTGGAGCGGCGGCGGTTTCGCCGTGCGGCATGTCATGGTGGAGGGTGAGGTCCTGGTGGAGGACGGCCGGCTCACCCATCTGGACCTGGAAGAGATCCGGCGGCGCGCGGGGATGGAGCTGCAGAAGCTGCTTGCGCGGTCGGGGCTGACGCTGTAGGGGAAGCTGGGCGTAAACACGGCGTCACGACGCGGTATACTACCTCGCATGGATGCTTCACCCCTCTCCGGCCCGCGCGGCCGCGGCGCCTCGGGCAACCCGGAGAACCGCTTCACCCGCCTGTCGATCGAATCCGAGGAGCCGCCGCCGGACCGGGTGCCGACGATCTTCTACACCGACACCTCGCGCGGCATCCTGGCCCGAAACGACAGCCCGGACGTCGGCTTCTCCGTCTCGGTCAACCCGTACCGCGGCTGCGAGCACGGCTGCATCTACTGCTACGCCCGCCCCACCCACGAGTACCTGGGGCTCTCCGCCGGCCTCGATTTCGAGACCAAGATCTTCGTCAAGGAGGATGCCCCGGAGCTCCTCCGTCGCGAGCTCTCGAAGCCCTCCTATGAGCCGGAGGTGATCGCCCTGTCCGGGGTGACCGACCCCTACCAGCCGGTCGAGCGCCGGCTGGAGCTCACCCGCGGCTGCCTGGCGGTCCTCACCGAATTCCGCAACCCGGTCGCCATCATCACCAAGAACGCTCTGGTGGCGAGGGACGCCGATCTGCTCGCGGAGCTCGCCGCCCACCAGGCGGCGCTCGCCTGCATCTCGATCACCACCCTGGACCCCGAGATCGCCCGGGTGATGGAGCCGCGCGCCTCCCACCCGCGCGACCGGCTGGCCGCCGTCGCCACTCTCTCCGCCGCCGGGGTGCCCTGCGCCGTCCTCGCCGCCCCCATGGTCCCGGGCCTGACCGACCACGAGCTGCCGGCCATCCTCGCCGCCGCCGCCGAGGCCGGCGCCCGGGCCGCCCACTTCATCCCGCTGCGCCTCCCCGGCGCGGTCTCCGGCCTCTTCGAGCAGTGGCTCACCGAGCACTTCCCCGACCGCAAGGAGAAGGTGCTCAACCGCATCCGCGGCATGCGTGGCGGCCGCCTCAACGACCCCCGCTTCGGCAGCCGGATGCGCGGCGAGGGCATCTTCGCCGAGCAGATGAAGGCCCTCTACGAGACCGCCTGCCGCCGCCACGGCCTCAACACGAGGAGCCTCGACCTCTCGACCGCCGCCTTCCGCCGCCCGGGTCCGGCCGGTCCGGCCCAGCTCGACCTGTTTGGGGGGTGCGTGTGACGCACTGCCCGTACCTCGACCGCAACAGCTGGGTACGTCTCCGGCTGAGATCCGAGCGCGGGTGTAGAATTCGGGTCGCAGGGAGGTGCTCAAAATGCAATCTCACGAAGTCGTCCATAGCGACCCCGAGATCCTTGGCGGAGCTCCGGTGTTCGTCGGTACCCGCGTCCCCGTGCGGAACCTCATCGACTACCTGGAGGCCGGAGACACCCTCGAGGATTTCCTCCACTCGTTTCCCTCCGTCAGCCGTGAGCAGGCCATCGCAGCCCTTGAGTTAGCGAGTGTGCTCCTTGCCGACACGGCGCATTCTGGTCGATGAATCCTTACCTGTGGAGTTGGCGGAGGAGCTGGGGCTACCGGACGTCAAGACCGTTCGTGCCCTCGGCTGGTCGGGGTTGAAGAACGGCGCGCTCATCCAGCGCGCCATTTCCGCCGGTTTTTCGGTCTTCCTGACGGCCGACCAGAGCCTTGGATACCAGCAGAATATCGCCGCGATGGAGTTGGCGGTGATCGTCCTCCGAGGCCGGAACCGGATCGAGGATCTCCGTCCGCTGATTCCCGCGATTCACAGCGCTCTCACGGTCGTTGCTCCCGGGCAGGTGCTTCGGCTGCGGGCCTGAGGCTCCTGGCATCCTCTTTGCTCTTCTTTCGCCCGCGGTGAACGGACAGAGCGAACAGCGTCTCCACGGGAGAGTGCGGCAGGGGTGGCCCGTGCTGCTGCTCGGCATCCTAGGGGCGGTCCTCCCTGCCTTCCCCGCCCTGGCGGCCACCCCCAAGGTGGACGTCCAGGTCGATGGGCTCTCCCGGGAGCTCAAGCGCAACGTCCTGGCCAGCCTGGAGATCCAGGAGTCGCGGAAGGATAAGGACCTCGACGAGGCCCGCATCCGCCGGCTCCATGCCCAGGCGCCGGCGGAGATCGAGCAGGCGCTTCAGCCCTATGGTCACTACAAGCCGGTCATCCACTCGACCCTCGACCAGAAGGGCGAGACCTGGGTGGCGCGCTACGAGGTGGACGCCGGGCCGATCCTGAAGGTCACCCACCGGGACCTCCAGATCCAGGGCGAGGGCGCCTCCGACCTCGGCTTCCAGGCCGCCGTCGACCGCTTCCCCCTGCGCGAGGGGGACCCCCTCTTCCAGCCCGCCTACGAAGGCGGCAAGAAGGCCTTCGACGACTACGCCGCCGCCAACGGCTACCTGGACGGCCGGTTCGAGGTCAACGAGATCCGGGTCGACCTCGCAACCTATACCTCGGAGGTCGCCCTCCACTACCAGACCGGCCCCCGTTACCACTTCGGCCCCGTCGTCTTCCACCAGGATTTCCTCGATCCCAAGCTGCTGCGCGGCTACGTCACGGTCAAAGAGGGCGATCCGCTGGACGCCGACGAGCTGCTCAAGCTGCAGAACGCCCTTTCGTCGAGCCCCTACTTCCAGCGCGTCGAGGTGGTGCCGCGCCGCGAGGGGGTGACCGGGGTCAATCTCCCCATCGACGTCACCCTGACCCCGGCCAAACGCCACCGCTATACCGCGGGGGTGGGCTACGGCACGGACACCGGCCCCCGGGTCAGCGGCGGCATCGAATTCCGCCGGCTCAACCGTCGCGGCCACCGGGGCGACGTCGAGGCGCGCCTGTCGGAGATCGAGAAGAGCGGCAAGGCCGACTACATCGTCCCCGGCATCTACCCGAGCACCGACCTCACGACCTACACCGTGGCCTACGCCGATCTCCACCCGCAGACCAGCACCTCGAAGAGTTTCCTCCTGGGCGGCTCGCGGGCGCGGGCGCTCGGCCGCTGGCGGCAGTCGATCGGGCTCAATTTCGAGCGCACCACCTTCACCGTCGGGACCGATTCCGGGGTGTCGCGCCTCTTCGGGCCGACGGTGAGCTGGCAGCGGGTCTTCGCCGACGACCGCATCTACCCCACCCACGGCGAGCGGATCGAATTCGACCTCCGGGGGGCGGACAAGTCGGTGCTCTCGAACGCCACTTTCGTCCAGGGCATCGCGCGCGCCAAGTTCATCCAGAGCTTCGGCGGTATCGGCGGCGGCGGCGGCGGCGCCAACTTCGGCGGCAAGCGCTTCCGGCTGATCACCCGCGCCGACTTCGCCTACACCGAGACCGACGACTTCCACCTCCTGCCGCCCACCGTCCGCCTCTTCGCCGGCGGCGACCAGAGCGTGCGCGGCTACTCCTACCAGGGGATCGGGCCGCGCGATGCGCTCGGCCACGTGATTGGCGGCAAGGCCCTGGAGGTGGCGAGCGTCGAGCTGGAGTACCGCTTCCTCCAGAAATGGGGAGTGGCGACCTTCTATGACACCGGCACCGCCAACGACAAGTTCGGCGGCCAGCTCAAGGTGGGGACCGGGGTGGGGGTGCGCTGGCTGTCGCCCATCGGCATGATCCGCCTCGACTTCGCGGAGGCCATCCGCGAGCCGCACCACCCGATCCGCATTCATCTGACGATTGGACCTGACCTGTGAGCGAGCCGTCCGCCTCTCCCGCTCCCGTCCCGGAACCCGACTCCCCGGCTCCATCATCGCGCCATCCGCACCGCCGGAGGCACTGGTTCTATGGCTGCGGCCTGACGGTTCTGGGGCTCCTCGTCCTCCTCGTCTTCGCCGTCTGGTTCCTCCTCGGCACCCAGGCGGGGACCCGCTTCCTCTTCACCCG
>DASQPA010000320.1:0-5983 GCA_035644215.1 Thermoanaerobaculia bacterium | reverse complement strand
CGACTTCTCACCTCTCCGGCTCGACTTCCGGCGTCTCCGGGTCGACTTTAAATCCGTCCGGGTCGACTTCTCGTGCCTCCGGGTCGACTTTCCACGCAAGGAAAGTAACTTTCCACGCGTCCGGGAAGACTTTTCACGGCTTGGGAAGCTCCCGGAGAACTTTGGGAAGCTCCCGGAGGGTTTCTGGAAGCGCCCGGAGAGTTTTTGGAAGGCGCCGGAAGGATTTTGGAAGCAGCCGGAGAGATCCCGGAAGGGTCCGGAGAGCTTCGGGAAGCGGCCGGAGAGGGGCCGGAAGGTCCCGGAGGCCGTTTGGAAGCGGCCGGAGAGATTTCTGAAGTGCCCGGAGACCGCTTGGAACCTCCCGGAGAGGTTTTGGAACCACCCGGAGGCGTTCCGGCTCTCAGCCGGCGTTCCACCCCAGCGCCGCCAGGTACCCCTCCCGGTAGCGCGCCGCCACCGCCTCCCAGGTGAGCTCCGCTTCGGCCTTCCGCCGGCCCCGCTCCCCCATCGCCCGGGCTCGCTCCGGGTCGGCGAGGAGAGAGAGGAGGGCGGCGCCCAGAGCGGTTGCATCCCGCTCGGGGACGAGGAGGCCGGTACGCTCCGGCTCGACCGCCAGGGGGATGCCCGAGATACCCGAGGCGACGACCGGGAGGCCGCTTGCCATGGCCTCCAGGATGACGTTGGGCAGGCCGTCGACGTTGCCCTTGCCGTCGTGCACGGCGGGGAGGACGAAGAGGTCGGCCGCCCGGTAGAGGTCGGGCAGGGTGTCGCGCAGCACCGCTCCCGGGAAGTGGACCCGATCCGACCAGGGCGCAGAAGCCGCCTGAAGCGCGTGCAGCAGGTCGCCGCCGCCGGCGAGGACCACGTGGACGTCGGGACGGGCAGCGAAGAGGGCCGGCAGGGCCTCGACCAGGATCTGGAATCCCTTCTTGGTTGCCATCCGGCCCACCCCGAGAAGGAGCGGTGCCGCGGTTGGAATCCCCAGCCGTGCCCGCCAGGCGGCGCCCGCCGCCCGGTCTGGCGTGTCGGGAGTGAAAGCCCGGACGTCCACGCCGTAGGGGATGACCCGCGACCGCTCGGCCGGAAAGCCCAGGGTGCAGACGCGCTCGACCAACTCCGGCGAGCAGCCGGTGAGGAGCGCCGCCCGGCCGAGGGCGAAACGGGCGAGCGCCCGCGCTCCCGGCTTTTCGGCCAGGAAGACGTCGCTGCCGTGGAGGCCGATGGCGAAGGCCGCCGGCCACCGGCCGGCTCGGCCGGCCAGCGCCACCCCGTTGGGGACCAGGAAATGGGCTTGGACGAGGTCGAAGCGCCGCCGCGCCAGAAGCTTTCCCACCGCCCGCCGCGCCGCCAGGGCGTAGAGGGGGGCGACGAGGGCGGCCTTGCCGCGCACCCGCTCGTCGGCCGCCAGGGTGCGGCCGTAGCCCAGGACCTCCCAGGCGGCGGGAGCGTAGCGGAAGGGGACCACCTCCACCCCTTGACCATCCCCGCCGCCCTCCGCCGCCAGCCCCTCACCGTGGGGGACGAGGACGGTCACCCGGTCGCCGCCGCGCACCAGGGCGCGCGCCAGGTCGCGGAGGAAGGGACCCGCGGTGTCCTCCTCGAAACGGGGGTAGGTCTGGGTGAGGAAGAGGAGGTCTAGGGAGGTGGGGGCGGCCGGAGACGGGGTCACTCGACGCGCTCTTTGACCGAGTAGCTGTCGCGCCGGCGGAAGTTCTTGAAGGTGATCATCTCGCCGATCAGGCCGGTGGTGAGCACCTGGATGCCTAAGAGCATGAGCAGGATGCCGAGGAGCAGCAGCGGCCGGTTCGAGAGATAGGACCCGCGCGCCCAGAGGATCGCGAGATAGAGGTTGATCCCAAAGCCGCCCGCCAGGAAGACCAGGCCCACCGCCCCGAAGAGGTGGAGCGGCCGCCGGGTGTAGCGGGTGATGAAAAGGACGGTGATGAGGTCCAGAAGCCCCTTGTAGAGGCGGTCCCAGCCGTACTTGCTGACCCCGTGGAGGCGCGGCCGGTGGTGGACCTCGATCTCCCCCACCGCGAAGCCGCGCCGGCTGGCGAGGACCGGGATGTAGCGGTGGAGCTCGCCGTAGACCGCGACCTCCCCCAGCACCTCCCGGCGGTAGGCCTTGAAGCCGCAATTGAAGTCGTGGAGGTCGACCTGGGCGAGCCGCCGGGTGACCCAGTTGAAGAGGCGCGAGGGGAGGCGCTTGCCCGCCGGGTCCTGCCGGGTGCGCTTCCAGCCGGAGACCAGGTCGAGCCCCTGGCTCTCCAGGGTGTCCAGGAAGCGCGGGATCTCTTCCGGGTCGTCCTGGAGGTCGCCATCCATGGTGATGAGGATGTGGCCGCGCGACTGGTCGAAGCCGGCCGAGAGGGCGGCGGCCTTGCCGAAGTTGCGCCGCAGGCGGACCAGCTTGACCCGCGGGTCCCGCGCGTGGGCCTCGCGCACCTTCAAGGGGGTGCCGTCGCCCGAGCCGTCGTCGACGAAGATGATCTCGAAGCTCCGTCCCAGCCGGTCGAGCACCCCCGCCACCTCGGCCGCCAAAGTGAGGATCGTCTCCGCCTCGTCGAGCACCGGGATGAGGACGCTGATCTCGAGCTCGGTGATCACCGGCGGGGGCTCCTGGGAAGGGAGAGGATCGGGGCTCGCGGCCGCCTGGGGGAAAGGCACGGGCTGGGGGCTCATGGGCGGGTATTGTAGCAGCGGCGGGAGGCCCCCCCTCACCGCAACCGCTGCGCGAACAGCCACTGCACGAAGGCGGGATCGGCGTAGGCCGTGTCCCAGCAGTCGTGGCCCATCCCGAAGTACTCGGTGTAGCGCACCGGGTGCTTCAGCGCCTGGAGCGCGGTCACCATCCGCTGGGTCTCGGCGACCGGCACTTCTTTGTCGTCGGCGCCGTGGAAGGCCCAGACCGGGGCCGGCCCCAGGGCGCGGGCGAGCGACAGGTAGGGGTCCGGGCCGTCCAGGAGTTGGGCGAGATCGGCCGGTGCCTGGTCGCCGCCGGTCGGCACCACCTCGGCGGCCATGGGGGCCACGGCCGCGAAGCGGTGCGGGTAGCGGGCCGCCATGTACCAGACCCCCGAGCCCCCCAGGGAGACGCC
Organism: Thermoanaerobaculia bacterium; assembly: GCA_035644215.1. Taxonomy (GTDB): domain Bacteria; phylum Acidobacteriota; class Thermoanaerobaculia; order Multivoradales; family UBA5704; genus DASQPA01. The sequence continues at coordinate 2,885 of DASQPA010000320.1, read as the reverse complement.
GGTCAGGTAGACCCGCTCCCGGTCGCCGCGGAGCTCGGCGATCGTCTGCTCCAGGGCGGCCAGGGCCTGGCGCTCCATGGCGCCGTCCCAGCCCTCGCCCGCCCGGCTCTGCGGCAGGACGACGAGGCAGCGGTAGCGCTCACGGTACTTGGCGAGCGCCGGCCCGATCCCGGCCTGGGTCTGCCGCTGGTTGTCGTCCCCCCGCTCGCCGCTGCCGTGGAGGAAGAGGATCACCGGCCAGCGCCGCAGGGGCTCCCAGCGCCGGTAGCGCTGGTAGTGGAGCGGCAGGTAGACGCGGTAGCGGTAGCTCTCGCCGTCGACCTGGACCGTGCGCTCGACGAAGACCTCGGGATTGACCGGGGCGAGCGCCCGGGGCGAGCAGCGCAGGCAGCCCGAGAGGGCGAGGAGGAGGAGAGCGAGGCCGAGCCGGGGCCTCACGCGTGGACCCGGCTCTTCAGGATCTCCTCCGCCGCCGTCTTGCCGCTGCGCATCGAATGATCCATGTTGAAATACTGCCACTCGCCGAAGCGCCCGACCGACCAGATCCCATTCTCGCGCAACCAGTTGCGGATGAGCCCGACGTTCTTCTTGTGGTCGAGGTCGTAGATCACGTAGGCGGGGGCGATCGCCTCGGTGTGGACGAGCTCGATTTTGTCGTCGGGCGAGAGGATGCCGGCGAGGCGGAGGGCGTCGATGGTCCGCGCTACGGCGGTGTCGCGGTCGAGCGGACGGTCGGGCGAGAACGCCACCTCGGTCGCGATCGAGCTCTTGCCGGGCGGCACCGTGTCGGGGCTGAAGGTGGCCGGGAAGGAGAGGCGGTGGAAGGGGAAGGGCTCCTCGTAGAAGTAGACCCAGTGCTTGTCCGAGACGTTCGGCCGATCGATGCCCAGATTGACGCAGTAGATCCCCTGGTAGCGCAGCGACCGGCAGGCGCGCTCGACTTCGGGCGGCACGCCGCGGAGGAAGTCAGGCACCTTCGAGAGCGGCAGCGAGAAGATCAGCCGCTCGAAGGGGACGATCTCGCCATCTTCGAAGACCACCTGCTTTTCCGGCAGCTCGATGCGCTCGGCCCGGCGGTTCAGGTGGACGTTCTTGACCCGCTCCCCCAGGGCGCGCGGCAGCGGCTCGATCGCTCCCTGCCGGGGATACCAGAAGGAGGCGGTCGCGCCGACCTGCTCGACGTCGTCGGTCAGGGCGCCGGCGATGATGCGCTCGAAGTCCGGGGTGGGGACCCGCCGGCCGATCCAGCTGAAGTCCATGGTCCGCGGCTCGACGGTCCAGATCTTCCGGGCGTAGGGGATCATCAGGTGATCGGCGATGCCGTCGCCGAAGAAGCCGCGCATCCACTCCTCGTAGTTCTGGGGGTGAAACTCGCCGCGCGCCTGCTGCTGGGCGGCGCGGAGCAGCCCGGCCAGGCAGTCCTTGACGATCGGCACCGGCAGGCCGAAGAGATGGGCCTGGAAGGGGAAGCGGGTGTAGATCCCGGCCGCGTGGTGGTAGATGAAGGCCTGGCGCTCCTGGGCGTGGAAGTTGTCGCCCAGGAGGTCGCGGATCAGCGCCTCCATCTCGGGATCGATGGTGAAGAGGATGTGCGGCCCGAAGTCGAAGAGGTAGCCGTCGATCGAGATCGAGCGGGCGAGCCCGCCTACCCGGGCCTCCCGTTCGTAGAGCTGCCAGTGGTCCTCCCCCGCCTGGAGGAAGGTGTAGGCCGCGGTGAGCCCGGAGAGGCCGCCGCCCAGAATGAGGTCCTGTCGTTCGCGCATCGTGCTGACGATCCTATGTCATCAGCCGATGGTATTCCTGGGTGGTTTCGGGCAGCGGCTCGACCCCGAGCTCTTCCAGGAGCAGGGTGCAGAGGCGGTCGTACTGCTTGCGCAACAGGTCGCGCCGGCCCTGGGCGGCGTAGAGGCGCATGACCGCGATGTGGATGCGCTCCTGGAGCGGGTCCTCGACCAGCACCGAGCGGTAGGCGTCCATGGCCTCGGCCAGGTGGCCGCGGCGGACCTCGAGGTCACCCAGGTCGCGCAGCAGCTCCAGGTAGCGCCGGTGGAAGTCCTCGCGGCGGGTGCTCACCCAGGCCTCGTAATGACCCTGGAGGAACGGGCCGCGGTAGAGCTTCCAGGCCAGCTGCCAGGCGGCGACCGCCCCTTCCAGGTCGTTCTTCTCAGCCGCCGCGCGCCCCTCGTCGATCCGGCGCCGGAAGTCGAGGACGTCGATCTCCCAGAGGATCGCCGGGTTCAGCCGGTAGACCCCGGCGCGGAAGAGGAGCGGCGGCGGCACCCCACCCTGCTGCTCGCCCTTCAGGGCGCGGCGCAGGTGGGAGAGGGTGGGGTGGAAGTTGCGGTCGATGGTCTCCTCCCCCTCGCGCGGCCAGAGGGCCTCGGTCAGCTCCTCGCGCCCCGCCTGGAGGCCGGGCGAGGAGGCGAGGAAGGCGAGCACCTGGAAGGAGCGCCGCAGGCGCCAGTCGAGCTCGCGCGGCGGCTCGCCGGTGGGACCGTGGAGCTGCCGCACGAAGGGATCGCCGAGGAGACCGAGACGGTAGACCAGGCCGGAGGGCGGGACCTCCCCGGCCTTTCCCGCGATCTCGGAGATCCCCGCGGGTCCAGGGGACTGCGCCCGCTCCACCGCGGCGGTCGCCAGGGCGGGCAGCGGCGGTGGGGGCGGCTGGCGCGGCGGCCGCTCGGGTGGGCGGCGCCGGCGCTGCCGCGCCAGGTAGGCGGCGAGGAGACGGGGCGGGCGCTCGCCGTCGGTGGTTTCGACCCAGAGACCACGCGACTCGATCATGCCGCGCCAGCCGGCCGGCAATCCCTCCCCGCTCGTCCAGGCATGGGACGCCGGTTCGGCGGCGAGGAGCATCTCCCGCTCCTCCTCGGACAGGACGCCGA